>JAKAAZ010000194.1 GCA_021802085.1 Acidobacteriota bacterium | reverse complement strand
GGGCAGCAGGGCCACGCCGTTTCCCATGGCGACGAAGCGTTTGATGGCCTCCAGACTGGGCAATTCCACCTCCATGTTGAGAGGCGTGCGGTGGCGCTGGAACGCCTGCACCACCTTCTGCCGCAGCGGCGACGGAACGTTGTGCGCGACAAAATTTTCCGCTCCCAATTCGCGGATCGAGACTTCTTTCGCGCGCGCCAGCGGATGGCCGGGATGCATGACAAACACCAGCTCATCGCGATAGACGACAATCGAGCGAATCTGAGGATCGTCGGGCCGGTAGGAAATGACGCCCAACTCCACCGAATGCTTCATCAGCTCCTCCGCCATGCGACTGGCCAGCGAGCGCTGGACGGTGACGTGAATTTGCGGGGACAGGCGACGAAATACATCGACCACCGGCAGCAAATACAGGCAGGTATATTCGTTGGCCGCGACACTCAACCGTCCGCGATGGAGCGAGCGCAATTCCGACAACGCCGTGGTCGCCTCGCCGCGGAGATTTAGCAACCGCTCCGCATACTCCCGCAATACCTCGCCCGCAGCGGTCAAGGTGGCATCGCGGGCGGCGCGGTCGAAGAGAACTTCGTCCATCTCGACTTCGAGTTTGCGAATCACCTGGCTGACGGCCGGCTGGGTGCGATGCAACTTTACGGCGGCGCGAGAGAAGCTCTTTTCCTCGGCAACTGTTATAAAGGTTTCCAGTTGAAATAAGTCCATCGGGGCATCCTTATGGTTTGCGAAGGCAAACTCGCCTTGATAAAATATTCTAATGCAATTAGTTGTTCGCATTAAATTCTCTTATGCTACATTAGAGAAATAAGGGCCGTCCCCGGCGGCCATCTTTGAGGGGAACACATGGATCAGGAGCGAATTTTTTTCTTCGATACTACCCTCCGCGATGGAGAGCAATCCCCCGGCTGCAGCATGTACATAGCAGAGAAACTGCGCATGGCACGGCAACTGGAATTGCTCGGCGTCGATGTGATTGAAGCCGGATTTGCGATTGCCTCGGAAGGCGATTTCGCGGCTGTCAACCAGGTGGCCCGGGAGGTGCGTGGACCGCGCGTTTGTTCCCTGTCGCGCGCCAAGGAAGAAGACATCGCCGCCTCCGCGCGCGCGTTGGAGCCCGCCGCGCGTCCGCGCATTCATATTTTTCTGGCCAGCTCCGACATCCATCTGCAATACAAATTGCAAATTTCCCGCGAGCGGGCGCTGGAGTTGACGGACAAATCCGTTCGCCTGGCACGCGCCTATGTCGACGATGTGGAATTTTCTCCGGAAGACTCCACCCGGACGGATCGCGATTTCTTGTGCGCCATGGTCCAGGTTGCGGTCGATGCCGGGGCGACGGTCATCAATCTTCCCGACACGGTCGGCTACACGGTTCCCCACGAATATGCGGCCATCTTCCGGTTGATGAAGGAACGCATTCGCGGCATCGAAAACGTTGTGCTTTCGAGCCATTGCCATAACGATCTTGGCCTGGCCGTCGCCAACAGCCTGGCGGCGCTGGAGGCGGGAGCACGGCAGGTGGAATGCACCATCAATGGAATCGGAGAACGCGCGGGCAACGCAGCGCTGGAAGAACTGGCGGCAGCGATTCATGTGCGGCACGACCAGCTGCCGTTCCATCATGGGCTTGACCTGCGGCAACTTTTCCCAGCCAGCCAGACATTGGGCGAGATCATCACCTTCGGACCGGCCCCGAATAAGGCTGTGGTGGGTAGCAACGCTTTTTCGCATGAAGCGGGTATCCACCAGCATGGCGTGATGTCGAATCCACTGTGCTACGAAATCATGACTCCGGCGCAGGTGGGAGTTCCTGCGAATCGGATGGTTCTGGGCAAGCATTCCGGACGTCACGCGCTCAACCACCGCCTGCAAGAGCTTGGCTACCACTTGAACCGCACCGATCTGGATTTGGCCTACGACCGGTTTGTAGAAATCGCCGACCGCAAGAAATCTGTCTTCGACCAGGACTTGATCGGCATTATGCTGACCCATCTGCGCCAGACACCGACCCTTGGGTCGCATGATTCGGCGGCAATCGCGTCCCCACAGGCATGAGCCGTTCCTCGGCGGGATGCAATTGGAATCCAACGCAGTCAAAAAAAAATCGGGCGCGGCTAAGAGCAACGTACCCATGCAGGAGTTTTTGAATGTCAAAGGAAATGAAAGTCACCATCGTGGCGGGAGACGGGATTGGACCCGAAGTCACGCGCGAAGCTGTCCAGATTCTGGAGGCGATCGGTCAATGGAACGGTACCAGGTTTCAATTTGTTGAGATGCCGATTGGCGGAGTAGCCATCCGGCAGCATGGGTCGCCGTTGCCGGCATCGACCCTGGATGCGGCGCTCGACAGCGACGCGGTGCTTCTCGGAGCAGTCGGCGGAAACGAATTCAACCTGCTACCGCCGGACAAGCGGCCGGAAGCAGGGCTACTGCAGTTGCGACAGGCCCTCGGCGGGTTCGCCAATCTGCGCCCGTCCGTGGCCTATGCGCCGCTCAGCAACAATTCCCCGTTGCGGCCTGAAGTAACCGATGGAGCGAACATTCTGTTTGTGCGGGAACTGCTCGGCGGCCTGTATTTCGGCGAGCCTCGTTCGTGGAACCGCGAATCCGGCGTCGCGCTCAACACCATGCGTTATACCCGCGATGAAGTAGTGCGGGTGGCGCGGATCGCGTTTGAACTGGCGCAGAAGCGCCGTCGTAAAGTCACCTCGGTGGATAAAGCAAATGTGCTGGAAGTCTCGCAACTGTGGCGCGCCACCGTAACGGAAGTGTCGGCGGACTATCCCGACGTAACCCTCGATCATCAATATGTGGACGCCTGCGCGATGCACCTGATGAACACTCCGCGAAATTTCGATGTGGTGCTGACGGAGAATTTGTTTGGCGACATTCTTTCCGATGAGGCGGCGGTGATTACGGGCTCGCTGGGGATGTTGCCGTCGGGCACGATCGGCGGCAAGGTCAATCTGTATGAGCCGGTGCACGGCTCCGCTCCGGATATCGCGGGTACCGGCAAGGCCAATCCGCTGGGCGCGATTCTGACGGCGGCGATGCTGCTACGGCACTCGGCGGACATGGAGCAGGAGGCGCAGGCCATTGAAACCGCGGTCCAGCGTGTACTGGCCAATGGCTATCGCACTGCGGACCTGGCGCGCATCAGCCAACCGGATCAGCAAATCGTCAGCACGCGGGAGATGGGCAAACACGTGTTTGAAATTCTGAACGAAATCATCGATTGCAACCAGGCGATGCATGCGGTCTAGCAACAAGACGCAATTTATGTCGGATATATGGATATATATCGAAATGAGTCATTCTGAACGGAGCGCAGCGGAGTGAAGAATCCAGACAATCCCCGCTGAGTACGCTCTGCCGTCATCTTCTGGATTCTTCGCCTGCGGCTCAGAATGACTCCGTTGGTTTGTTCCAGGCAGCCGGCGAATAACGCAAACCGGAACTTCAGTGAAAGAACATGGCAAATAAGAAAACACTTTTTGAGAATATCTGGGACGCTCACATCGTCGCCGCACCGGAGGGCGAACCGGCTCTCCTCTACATCGACCTGCATTTGATTCACGAAGTGACTTCTCCTCAGGCCTTCGACGGATTGCGTCTGGCGGGCCGAACAGTACGCCGTCCGGACCGTTCTCTGGCAACGGTGGACCATAATGTTCCGACTCTAGCGGGCGATCGCCTGATCATCCAGGATGCCATCGCTTCCAAACAGATTGAAACATTGCGTCGCAACTGCAGGGAGTTCGGTATCGAACTCTACGATGTGCAGTCGAAGCAGCAAGGCATCGTGCATATCATCGGGCCGGAACTCGGCTTCACCAAGCCTGGCATGACGATTGTGTGCGGCGACAGCCATACCAGCACTCACGGCGCGTTTGGAGCGTTGGCCTTCGGCATCGGCACCAGTGAGGTGGAGCATGTGCTGGCCACGCAATGTCTGCCGCAATCGAAACCGAAAACTTTTCGCATCTCCGTCGAAGGCGAACTTCCGCCTGCCGTCACCGCAAAGGATATTGCGCTGGGTATTATCGGACGCATCGGAACTGACGGCGCCACCGGCTACGTGGTCGAGTACGCAGGCTCGGCCATTCGCGCGCTTTCGATGGAAGGCCGCATGACGGTCTGCAATATGAGCATCGAATCTGGCGCGCGCGCCGGCATGATCGCTCCCGATGCGACGACGTTTGCGTATCTGAAAGGACGGCCACAGTCGCCCCAGGGAAAAGCATGGGACGAAGCCGTCGAGCATTGGAGTGCATTGCCTTCAGCTCCGGACGCGAAGTTCGATCGCGAACTGGTCATCGATGCCGGGGAGTTGACGCCGTTCGTGACCTGGGGCACGCATCCCGGCATGGTGGTTTCCGTCACGGGAGCAGTCCCGACGCCGGCTTCGGCGCCGACGGATTCAGAGCGCCGCGCGTATGAACGGGCACTTGAATATATGGCGCTCGAACCGGGAACGAAGATGGAAAATGTTCCCATCGACCGCGTCTTTATTGGCTCTTGCACGAACGCGCGGATCGAAGACCTGCGCGCCGCCGCGAAAGTCGTAACCGGCTATAAGGTCAACACAAAAGTGCGCGCCATGATCGTACCCGGCTCGCAAAGCGTCAAAGCGGAGGCCGAAAGCGAAGGCCTGGATCGCATCTTCCTGGACGCTGGCTTTGAATGGCGCGAGCCCGGCTGCTCCATGTGCCTGGGCATGAATCCAGACATTCTGGAGCCCGGCGAGCGCTGCGCTTCCACCAGCAATCGCAACTTTGAAGGCCGCCAGGGTCGCGGCGGCAGAACCCATCTTGTCAGTCCAGCGATGGCAGCCGCTGCCGCCATTGCCGGCCACTTCACCGACGTTCGCAATTGGGAGTTTCGCAAATAGCCATGAAGCCATTCCGCACACTTACATCCAAGGTCGCGCCACTCGATCGAGTCAATGTCGATACCGACCAGATCATTCCAAAGCAATTTTTGAAGCGGATCGAACGCACCGGCTACGGAGAATTCTTATTCTTCGATTGGCGCCGTGGCGCCGACGGGGCCGCTAATCCGGAATTTTCCTTGAACAAGCCGCAATATCAAGGCGCGGAAATTCTTGTCGCGGGACGCAACTTCGGCTGCGGCTCCTCGCGCGAGCACGCTGCATGGGCGCTCAGCGATTTTGGATTTCGCTGCGTGATCGCACCCAGTTTCGCCGATATATTTTTCTCGAACGCGGCCAAGAACGGCATTCTGCTGGTTCCACTGCCGGACGACAAAGTGGCGCTGTTGCTGGAGCGCGCCAAGAAACCCGGCTACAAATTGCACGTCTCGCTGGAATCGCAAACTGTACAGGACGATGAAGGGTTCGATGAATCCTTCACCATGGACGCCTTCCGCCGCTCCTGCCTGCTGGAAGGTTTGGACGATATTGGCCTGGCGATGCGCCATACCGCGGCGCTCGATGCCTACGAACAACAACATGACGGCGCCTTCTGGTCCGCGCCAAGACAACAGCAAGGAGTAAATGCATGAGCGACAACGGCAAGCAGAATGGGGCACACAACCCCAAGCACAACAGTGTTCCTCTCACCGAAGGCCCCAGCCGGGCAGCTGCGCGCGCCATGCTGAACGCGGTCGGTTTCAATCGCGAAGATCTGGCCAAGCCGATCATCGGCATCGCCAATACGTGGACGGAAATCGGCCCTTGCAACTTTCATCTGCGCGTTCTGGCCGAAGCCGTCAAGCAAGGCATCCGCGATGCCGGCGGAACGCCCATGGAGTTCAACACTGTCACCATCTCCGACGGCATCACCATGGGCACGCAAGGCATGAAGGCGTCGCTGATCAGTCGCGAGGTCATTGCCGACTCCGTCGAGCTGGTCGCGCGCGGCAATCTCTTTGACGGTCTGGTAGCCATTGCCGGCTGCGACAAGAACATGCCCGGCACGGTGATGGCGCTCGCGCGCCTCGACATTCCATCCCTGATGCTCTACGGCGGCTCCATCGCGCCCGGCCATCTCCACGGAAAAGATCTGACAGTGCAGGATGTGTTTGAAGCGCAGGGGTCGTATGCCGCGGGCAAGATCGACGATGCGGAACTGAAAGCCGTCGAGGTCAGCGCGTGTCCCGGAGCTGGCGCCTGCGGCGGCCAGTTCACAGCCAATACCATGGCGATGGCGTGCGAATTTCTTGGCATTTCGCCCATGCATCTTTCCGGCATTCCCGCGCTTTCTCCGGAAAAAACCAAGGCATGTCGCGCTGCTGGGGCGCTGGTGCTGGAGCTTGCGAAAAGAGACCTGCGACCGTCGAAAATCATCACCCGCGCAGCACTGGAAAATGCCATTGCCAGCGTCGCCGCCTCCGGTGGATCGACGAATGCAGTCCTTCACTTTCTCGCCATTGCGCATGAGGTTGGCATCGAACTTTCTGTCGACGACTTCGACCGCATCAGCCGCAACACGCCCCTGCTCTGCGATCTGAAGCCCGGCGGGCGCTACGTTGCCACGGATTATCAGGAGGCGGGTGGAAGCCGTCTGCTGGCGCAGCGTTTACTTGCAGGCAAACTGCTCGACGGCAGCACATGGAATGTCTCCGGGCGCACTCTCGCAGAGGAAGCTGAACTGGCACAGGAAAAACCCGGGCAGAAAGTTA
>JAKAAZ010000193.1 GCA_021802085.1 Acidobacteriota bacterium | reverse complement strand
GCCTCCAAACTCAACTTCTCTGCGTCGCGCATGCGGATGTTCACTACCCAGCATGACCGACCCTTCAGGCTCATCTTGTATTGGAATCAATACCGGCCTTCAGGCTCATCTCGTATTGGAAGAGAGTAAGACTTTGAGCCTGCTGAAATCTCCGGTATACTCAGAGTTTGCTGTCTATATAAGATTTTCTGTTTAGGAGCGCACTCCGATGCCGAAGCGCACATTTCAACCGAATCGCCGCCACCGCGCGAAAACGCATGGCTTCCGGGCCCGCATGAAGAGCAAAGCGGGGCAGGCCGTGCTATCGCGCCGCCGCGCCAAGGGCCGCAAGCGCGTGTCCGTCAGCGCGGGCTATCGCGACTAGAGCAAGCTTCCCGCCTCTGCCTGGCTCCCGCCTGTCGAAATCCCACATTCCCTTGAGATTGAGCGATCGATCGAGCATCGCAGTGCGCGGTGTCGTCAACATGGCCAATGTTTCGCGGCCTTCTTGCGTGACAATAGGGACAGCAGGTGTGCGATGCCAGCCGAATCTCCAGCTCAATCTCGCAAGCCAGCCGCCCCGCAGTTGACGGACACGCGGCTGCGGAAACACGCGGACTACCAGCGCGTGTATCGCGAGGGGAAACGGCAATCGCTTCCCTTGATGACGTACTTTTTTGCTGCGCGCAGGCTGCAGGATCCGGTCGGGGTGTCCAGCGCGTCCATTGCAACAGCCCCATGCTCAATCCAAGTACCTCTCGGACCGCGTGTCGGCCTGACCGCTGGCCGGGTGCTGGGGAACGCGGTCGCGCGCAACCGGATCAAACGCCGCATGCGACAGGCGATCCAGCATCAGCAGATGGAACTGACCGCCGACGTGGATGTGGTGCTACATCCCCGGCGCACCGTGTTGCAGGCTGAATTTTCCCAGATTGAGCGGGAAGTGCTGCGGGCGTTTCGCGCGATCCAGGCAGCCCTGGCGACAACTCGCACTACCGATTTGCCCCATGGACACTAAGCAACAGCGCCGCGCCGCCCGCGTCGAAGCGATGGTCCGCATCTATCAGCACTGGATTTCTCCGGGCTTCCATGCGCTGGGTGGATCGTTGCTGCCGGTGGGCGGCGGGTGCCGCTATCTGCCAACCTGCTCGGAATACGCAGCGGTCGCGGTGGCGCGCTATGGCTGGTGGCGCGGTTCGACGATGGCGGCGGCGCGAGTGTTGCGCTGTCATCCCTGGAGCCGCAGGGGTCGCCGTGGCGGCTTCGATCCGGTACCATAGCGGCTTGCTCGGCCATGTTTGCCGCCTCTGGTTGCCGGGGTTTGGGGGGCAGTTCAACCGGCCAATCTGGCACCTCTGCAAGCGGACGAGAAAACCGGGTAGGATAGGTATACCCGCAATCTGCGTGAACCGTCCCGGTACGTCGAGAGTCCCCGGAACCGGCAAAGGACGGTCCAGCCAGCAGAACATCCAGGCATTCGCTTCGGGCTTTGCTTCATAAGGGAAGCGCTGGCGCTGAGCCTGCACTGGATTTGCATTGCGGAAATCGAAAGCAACAGGAAGTCTCTTGGCCGAATATAAAAATCCTAACCAGCAAGGCGCGAAGCAGGACACAAGCTCCCTGCTGATCTTTACTATCGTGTTTGCTGCGATCTTGCTGGGCATGCAATTCTTCCGACCGAAGCAGCCGGCGGCACATTCTCCAACACAGACCACCACAGCGCAGCCAAGCAATGCGAGTGCGACTGGAACTGTCAGCACGAATTCTGCTGTCAGCGCGAAAGAAACCGGAAAGCCTGCCACCGTGCCGGCGGCGACTCCCCAGGTTGCCGCAGCCGGCGAAAGTGCGACAACTGTCGAGAACGAATTGTACCGGATTACCTTCAGCAACCGCGGCGGTCAGGTGACTTCGTGGATTTTGAAAAAATACACGAATTATCAAGGCAAGCCGCTCGATCTGGTCAATACCGCCGCCGCGGAGAAATTCGGCTACCCGCTCTCGATCTATACCTACGACGCGAATTTGCGCCAGCAACTGGCCCAGGCGCTTTATGTCCCCTCGGCGACGGGCAACCTGATTGCTCCGAAGCAATTGACTTTTGAATATTCCGCGGACGGTCTGACTGTTCGCAAGACGTTTCACTTCGACGACAGCTATGTGGTCCGGGCAGATGTAAGCGTGACGCAGAACGGCGCGCCGGTGGAAGCATTGCTGGCGTGGCCAGCCGGGTTTGGCGATCAGCGCGACGCGCGGGACTATTCGTCCTACCAGAAGATCGATCGTTCCAACAGCGGCAAGCTGGAAAGCCTCGCTCCGAAGAAGGTGACGGATGGCGAGACGCAGACCGGTCCGCTCGACTGGGGTGGGGTCAGCGATCTTTATTTTGCCGCAATTTTTCTGCCGGATACGCCGGCAACCAGTACCTTCGTGGCATTGCAGCATACGTTTGACATCCCGAAGGACCCAGACAATCCACAGGTTGGTCAGACGGAGCCAGAGCCCATTCTGGGTGCAGCCGTCGGTTCAGTCAATGGCCCGACGTCGGCGCGGATCTTTGCTGGGCCGAAGATGCTGGGGGTTTTGACTTCCATCCGTGCCATGGGGCCGGATGGCAAGCCAACTGGACCGAACCTGGTGCCGATTGTGCATTACGGGATGTGGTCGTTTATCGCCAAGCCGCTGTTTTACCTGCTGCACTGGGTGCACAATCATGTGGCGCATAACTGGGGCTGGGCGATCCTGATACTCACCGTCTTTCTGACCCTGGCCATGTTCCCGACCCGGTTCACCATGATGAAGTCGTCCATCAAGATGCAGCGCATCCAGCCGCAGATGAACTTTATCAAGGAGAAATACAAGAAGTACAAGTTCGACGATCCACGCAAGCAGGACATGAACAAGGAGATGCAGGAGCTGTACAAGAAGGAAGGCGTCAACATGTTTGGCGGCTGCCTGCCCATGCTGGTCCAGTTCCCACTGATCTTTGCCTTCTACGCGATGCTGGAAAACGCGATTGAACTGCGCCATGCGCATTGGTTCTGGCTGCACGATTTGTCGGCGCCCGATCCATACCACATCCTTCCTATTCTGATGGTGGTGTCTCAGTTTTTCTATCAAATCTTTACGCCGTCTCCGGGTGTCGATGCGGCCCAGCAGAAAATGATGGCCTTTACCATGCCGCTGTTCAGCGGATTTATCTGCTGGCATTACGCGTCGGGGCTGGCATTGTATTGGTCGGGAAGCAACCTGATTGGTATCGGCCAGCAAATGATCATCAACCAGACCAAGCTGGGGAAAGAGTTGCGGGAGATTCAAGCCAGGCGCGCCTTAAAAAAGAAGGGTGGACGCCCGGCTGCCGTTGCCCGTCGTTGACGACCGAATAAATCAAAGAATGTGGAATACCAATGCCCATTGAAAACTATCAATCTGCCGTAGAAACGATCGATGCATTTCTGAAGATGCTCACGAGCATGGGAGGTTTGCGCCTGAAATATCGCATTACCGCAGGCGCGGGCGCAGCCGATCCCCACAAGTTTGAGTCTCGCGAGATTTACGTCGAAATTGCAGGGCCGGACGTGGGCCTGGTGCTGGAGCATAACGCGGAGTTACTGCGCTCGCTGGAACATATCGCGGCAAAATCGCTGCGCCTGGAACCGGCGGAGCATGATCTGATTTCCTTCGATGCGCGGGGTTATAAAGCGCTGCGCGCCCAGGAATTGCGACTGGCCGCCGATACCGCCGCAGAGCAGGTGCGCCGAACCAGCGAGCCCTATCAATTTGCGCCGATGAATTCCCGCGAACGGCGGATGCTGCATCTGTCCTTGAAAAATTATGAAGATCTTCGCAGCCAAAGCAGCGGCGAAGGAATGCGGCGCTATGTTGTGGTATATCCAAAAGACTGGCAGCCGCGAACATCTTCCCCCGCAGGCACTTCGCGAGCGCGAACATTTGGAAGAGGATAACGGAAGGCATAGGAATCAGCAAAGTTTTCATTGTATTAACGTTGATTCGCGACTATTGTATTGGAGTTACATCTAAGGAATAGGGAGGGGCCATGAAATCGACGACAGCATCCTATGTGGCAAAGTATTTTATTTCCTCCTTTCAAAAGAAAGATAAGGGAGTCAGCAACTTAAAGTTGCAGAAACTTTTGTACTACGCTCAAGCATGGCATCTGGCGCTGTATGGGAACCCGCTATTTCGGGATCCAATTCAGGCATGGGTTCATGGGCCCGTGGTGCCAAGCGTTTTTCGTGAATACAAGGACTACGCATGGCGTCCGATCACGCAGGAAGTGAAAGCGGATGCACCAAGCGATTTGGCCTTTCATCTGAAAGAGGTCACCCGTGTGTATGGGGAGTTTGATGCGACCACATTGGAACGCATGACCCATCAGGAAACGCCTTGGAAAGAGACACGCGGCAGCTTGTCTCCAGATGAATCCTCTAATCGAGAGATTACCCAGGAGTCCATGAAGAAGTATTTCTCAGCCCGCCTTCATGGGTAAACGACCATTACGACGCAAGATTCCGGATTCAGCTGTCCAAGTTGAAGTGGCAGAAGATAGCAGACTGCTGGAGTTCTCTTTCAAGCACCTCGATTTACAAAATCCAAGGTTTCATTCTGATAACTGCGATTCTGCTTATCTGTGCAGCCTGCTTGAATGCATTCGTCGTTATAGCAATTACACCGTTGGGCAGTTTACAGATTTCAATCACGAATCAGACCGAAACACTATTGACCCTGAGAAATTACGGGATCAACTGGCCGATAAGATGCTTGACGAGCAATTACTAGATAGTGAAGCGTGGGAGTTCAAGGTAGCTCCAGTGCGATAATTCCGCCCAGATCACTGTGGCGAGCTCATGGCGTGCGGATAGGCAACGTTTTCTACGTAATCTGGCTTGATCCTAAGCACAAGCTCTTCGAATCCAAACACCCTAAGTATAAGAAAATCAGTGGAAAAGGATAGCCATCTTCGGCGCGACACCATCGTGGCGATCTCTACGCCGCCGGGTCGCGGAGGGATAGGCATCGTGCGGCTCTCCGGCGAGCAGGCGGTGGAGATTGCTTCCAGTCTGCTGCGACTGCCCAAGCCGCTGGTACACACCCACGCGCAACTGGCCGACATTCTCGATCCTGAGAGTGAAGATTCTGAACATGGGCGACGTCTCGATGAAGGCGTCGCGACTTTTTTTCAAGCGCCCCACTCCTACACCAGAGAAGATGTTGTTGAGATTGCCGCGCATGGTTCGCCGGTGGTGTTGGAGGCGCTGGTGCGCGCTGCCATCGCGCGCGGCGCTCGACTCGCTCGTCCCGGGGAGTTCACCGAGCGCGCGTTTCTATCCGGACGCATCGATCTGACGCAGGCCGAAGCCGTGCGCGATTTGATCGAGGCGCAAACTCTGTACCAGGCGAAAATTGCATCGGAGCAGATGGAAGGCGCGCTTTCGCGCCGCATCCAGCCCATCAAGCAGGCGCTGGTGCATCTGATCGCGGAACTGGAAGCTGGCATCGACTTTGCCGAGGACGATATTGATCCGATGCCGTCGGCCATCATTGCCAGCCGCATTGCGGCGATCACAGAACCTTTGCAGGCGTTGGCTGCGTCCTTCGCCTACGGCCGTGTGGTGCGGGATGGACTTTCGTTGTCGATTGTCGGACGTCCGAATGCGGGCAAATCTTCTCTCTTCAATCGGCTGGTGCAGCGCGAACGCGCCATAGTGACAGCCACGCCGGGAACGACGCGGGACTTGGTAACGGAACGCGTTTCGATGGGCGGCATTCCACTCGATTTGATCGATACCGCAGGCCTGCGGACCGCGCAGGATGAAGCCGAGAGTATCGGCATTCAAAAATCGCGAGAAGCATTGGCTGATGCGGACGTGGTGCTGCTAGTGCTAGATGCGACTGCCGACGCGCTCACGCAGGAAGAAATCGCGCTGCTCGATCAAATTCAGGCACGCCGAGCCATCGTCGTGCTGAACAAGATGGATTTGCCGCTCGGCCAGTTCGACAGCGAAGCCCTCCGGATGCTCGACGGACGGTTGAAGCCGATTGAGACCTCAGCGCTAACCGGTGAAGGGATACCGGCGCTACGGGCAGGCATCCTAACCCTAATGCGTGGAGAGGGAAAAGAATCGGAGTCCGGCCTGATGACGAACCTGCGCCAGCAGCAGACGGTGTCTGAGGCGCTGCAAGCATTGCAAAATGGCGAGGCCGCGATGGCGGCGGACGTGCCGCACGAAATGCTGCTGCTGGATCTTTATTCCGCGCTGCGCAGTCTGGACGCGCTGACCGGCGCGACCACCGCCGATGATATCTTGAATTTGATATTTTCTACCTTCTGCATTGGAAAGTAGAGCGGCGTCCGAGGGCATCCTGGGAAATGTAGAAACAGCAATTAAATCCTTGTAAATACGGGATATAGTGTCCTATACTGTCCATCGGAGACTCATGGAAGCCAAACCGTTTTGAGTCTCCAGTGAGTCTCCAGAAGACTATGAGTCTCCAGAATCAATCTGGAGACTCACGAAAGGGACAAAATGGCACTGACGGACACGCAAATTAGAGCGGAACCAAGATTGCTATATCCCGGATGCTAGGGATGGGATAAATTTGGCTTGGCGATTTCCGCGAAGACAAGCGATGGCGCAAGCTTATTCGGATGATTTGCGTTCGAAGTTT
>JAKAAZ010000004.1 GCA_021802085.1 Acidobacteriota bacterium | reverse complement strand
AAGTGAGTCAGACCCGTATGATTACAGGCGATTTGTAGATTCCGTGGAGACCGACGCATTGCGCGCTTACCTCACTAAATGTTAGGTTAACGCGCAAATGGCCGAACCTACTCAAACCACGATCAAACGGCTATTCCAAGCCCACTTTGCCCAACCGAATGCGCCGGATTCAGGTCTAACTGTCAAGATGTAATATTCTATTTACATGACTACATTTTACGACCAAAACTGCCGCTCTCACCCATCCTTTCAACCCCTTACCCATTTTTAGCCCCGGAAGATCCGCCAGATTGCATACGTTCGAATCGAATTGTTGAATGAACTTCAGACTCAGGATCCTAGCCGCTCGTGAATATTTACTCCGTGCTGCCAGCAGGCAGATTTTGTTGCGCCAACCATTCCGTCAGCTTCGGTTGTTGAGCGACGCGCAGAACCGTGCAGTCGTGGATGGAATCCGTGGCGCGTTGCAAAGACCGCTGCGTCGCCATCACCGGATGCGCCGTAAAGAAAGTCTGCACTTGCTGGCTCTTCTCCACGCTGCAAAATGAGCCGGTAGCCCCGACCAGATAGCCGCCCATCATCGTCGTCAATTGGGCATGCACTTTTTCCCAATTCTGTTGGATATACTTCCACGCGATGGGCCGCGTGTCGCGTTGGCGCAGCGCTGTCACAAACAGGAGAGCGGAATCCTGCTTGCGCACCTGTCCCGAGGTCGCGTAATCGAGTGCTCTGCGAAGCAGAGCGGGATCGCGGAAGTTGGCGAGCGAAAATAACGCCGATGTCTGCACATCGGGGTTGTTGGACGTCTTGCTGAGTGCTTGCAACTGCTCGAACAAATGGCTGTCGCCGTTCTTGGATGCAACGACCAGGGCCGGATGCGCCAGCTCCGGTTCCACATCTGCCTGGTTTGCAATATATTTCTCCGTCAACTGCTTCGCCTCCGCGATGATCTGCGGATCGCGACCGATTTCCCCCAGTACAGCAAACAGCGTTGCACGCAACTGCCGCTTCGCGACTGAATCGGAAACGCTCACATTTTGCAACTGTTCGTACGCTGGGCGGAACTGTTCCCGCACCCACGCCGCCAGTAGTTTGCGATCCACCGGCGTCGCTATTCGCTCATCGATGGCGGCAAGGGCATCGGATAATCCTTCAATCACGTCCGCATTAGGATCGTTTCGCAGTTGGGAAAGCAGGATCATATAGTTCACGATGCTGCTTCTTCCGGACCGCATCAACGCCCATTCATTGCCCGCAAAGCCGATGCGCTCTGGAGGAGTCAAGTCGGTTTCCGCAACGCTAAGAATCTTGCTGGTATCGGCAGCGGCATATTCTGCGCGGTAATATCCTCGGCTATTCGCGTTGGCATAAAAAACTTCGGCGGAGGGAACAGGCAGACCGTGCTGCGAGGAGGAAAACAGCTCGCACTGGGGATCTCCGCTCGACTTGAAGCAGACAGGCACGGTCCAGGTCTGCGCCTGAGCCGCATGCATCTCCGGGTTCAGATAGAAGCGCTGCTGAAAGACCATAATCGAGCCGTTCTGCGGCGAACTGAATGTAAGCAGCGGCACGCCGGGCTCAGCAATAAAGCTATCCATGACTTTGTCGATCGGCTTGCCGCTGGTTGCCGTCTGCGCATTCCAGAAGTCCTGGGCGGTCGCATTGCCATACATGTGCGCCTCCAGGTAGGCGTGGACGCCTCGGCGGAAGACTTCTTTGCCTTCGTAATTCTCCGTCATGGCCAGCACAGCAGCGCCTTTTTGATACGTGATGCCGTCGAACATCTCGTTGATCTCCGCCGGCGTGTCGGCCTTGGCGCGAATCGCCCGCGTCACTTTGCCGGCGTCATAGTTCAGGACATTGTCGAGGGAGAGCGCTTCGTCCTGCGAAATATTCCAGTCGGGGTGCCAAGCTGCCACTGCTTTCGACTCCATCCAGGTGGCAAAGCCCTCATTCAGCCACAAATTGTTCCACCAGCTCATGGTGACCATATCGCCGAACCACTGGTGCGCCATCTCGTGCGCCACGTCAACGGCCACCAGTTTCCTGGCGTTGATGGAAGCGGTCTTTTCGTCGATCAGAAAAACGGTTTCGCGGTAGGTGATGGCGCCAAAATTCTCCATCGCTCCCGCCTCAAAGTCCGGAATCGCGATCATGTCCAGCTTGGGCATGGGATATTTGATTCCGAAATAATTGTCGTAGTAGTGCAGAAAAAACTTCGCTGCGTGCAGCGCGTAGGTTCCCATTTGCACTTTATCCGGCGTGGCGCAGGCGCGAATTGGCACGCCGTCACTCTCTCCGGAGACGCATTGGAAGTCGCCCACCAGAAACGCCACCAGGTAAGTGGACATCTTCGGCGTGGTGGCGAAATGGATTGTGTGCTTGTCGGCGGTCGGTCCCGCTTCGTCGGAAACGATGTTCGTGTTTGAAATAGCGGTGTCGTCCTTGTCGACGATCAGCGTCGTGGAAAACGTCGCTTTCATGGCGGGCTCATCAAAGGATGGGAAGGCGCGACGAGCATCGGTGGGCTCAAACTGTGTGACCGCATAGGCGCGGCGAGATGTTTTGGAAAGATAAAACCCGCGCAGCTGATCGTTCAAAATTCCGGTGTACTGAATGTGGATCGTCGCCGCGCCCGCCGGCAGCGTATTGGCCACGTGGAAGGTGGCCTGCTCATCCGGCTTATTCTCTGTGACGTTGGCTGTCTGTGTTTTTCCATCGGCGGTGATCGTTACCGTTTGAAAAGTGATCTGCACAGCGTTCAGCGTAATACTTGTCGATGGCTGCGCCAGTGTGACATCGATCTCTTCTTTCCCGGTAAAGGTGGCGGACTTTAGATTCGGCTCCAGCACCAGAGAATAATGCTGCGGCGTCACGTCGGTGGGCAGCCGCTCCGCCCGTAGTGCGGGCGAGCATATCAACCAGAGAAGTGCCGCGCATACTGGAAACATGCTGGAGAAAAGACACCGGAAATAAAAACGCACTCTGACCACCTCATGAAATTTGGATGATGACAAGGTCGCCCGCGAAATAGATTCCGCTGACTGAAACCATGATTTTCACCGGAAGATATGTTCTTCAATCTTCTTCTAAAACCATACAACTGGAATCAGCTTTCTCTATAATTCAGCAAAATCATTCCAATCAACATCAGACATGCGGGCCAGATCCAGGCAGCGATCCGTTTTCCTCTCCCGGAGGCTCGCAATTCCAGCCAGCGCGACCATCCAGCGAACACCGCACACAGCGCGATGGCGGTATGGCTCATTTCGGTTAGCAACTCTTCTTTCACATTTCCCAGGGAGTGATTATGCGTCAACAAGAGTGCGCCACCAAGCGCGCAGACTGCGGGAAAGACCAGCGACGCTTTGCGCGATTGCAGGCGATGCGTCTGCACGCTCCATTCAAACGCAACGAAACTGACGATGAGCAGAATGTAGAGGCGGTGCTCTAGATCCTCAGGATTGTAGAAGCTGGCCCAAAAGCCGCGAGGTCCCAGCGGCCAGGCCTCAGGATCGGCGCGCAGAAACAAGAAAATCGCCAGCGCAAGAAACGCCAAGGGCCAATGCCTGGCCCACCTGGCGCGATCCCATCGCCCAAGAATCGCCAGCAACCCAGCAATCGAAACAACAATCCCAGCCCAATGATGGTTGTATTCCGACCAAGCCTGTTCGATCCGATTGTTGGCGCTCCGCGCGTCGTCGGGCGACAACGCGTACAGTCGAATCGCTTGCCCCATGGAATCCACGGCCGGTAGGGCTCGTACTGGAGGCGTGTGAAACCGTGGCCAATGCGGAGTCATACGCGCGGCAATCTCCGGCGGCGTCAGGCGATTCTGCACCAGATCGACCGCAGGCGGTTGAGCGGTCAGCGAGGCGGCAGCCAGAATAATCGTAAAACCGATTCCTATCTCCGCCTCCGAGAATCGTCCTATTTGTAATAGTGTCGGTGGCAAATGCAGCCGCCCTTGCCGAATGAGCAGGAAATTGCTGGCGCCCAGCAGCAACAACCCCACCAGCATGATCGACTTCGCAGTCAGCACCACCCCATACGCTGTTCCATAGACAGCGCTCCACGACTCGGTGTAGGCCGTAGCCATTGCGAGACCGGCCCCCAACAGAACCACCGCACTGACCACCGCGGCGGTGGAATAACTCCGCACGGTCCGCACAACCGCTTCGTCCGAGATTGCTTCGCCGCCAGTCACATCGACGTTCCCCTGCGAAGCCAGCAGCCAGAGATAGGGCATGCCGCCAATCCACACCGCGGCTGCAAGTTGATGCAGCCCCGTCAGGAGCATCAAACTCGCCTGATCCTCCAGGCGCGATGCTGCGTGACTCGTCCAAATTGTGGCCGACAGGAGTGGGATCACAAACAGTAGCCATCTAGGCCTCTCCGGCAGACCGGAACGACTCAAAATCAGGAAAGCGACCGTAGTGAAGACAACAAGTACACCGGCAAGGAAGTAGTTGGCAGTAACCAGATCGGCCAGATGCAATCCCCCGGTGCTCATCAGCATGGCGCTATCGAGAGCAACGAAAAGGATTTGCGCAGCGCTTAGGCCAAGTGCCGCGATTCGGAGCAGTCGAAGCGCGTGCGGGAAAAACCCTCCGATCGCAACCGAAGACAACAGAGAGCGCGGAACTAAAGCCGCGCAAAACACAATGCCGCCGATCAGGACCGAGTTGAATGCCAATGTAGCGGCGCGCAGCAAGACAGCCGCGAGCGGATAATCGCGCAGAAACCAAAGCAATGGATGCTTCCTCGAGTGTTATAGCACTTCCACTGTTACTGTAACCGGCAAACAATTCTGCGTGCAGCTTTTCTGGCAGGAATGTTGCGCGGGCCTATGGTCGTAATAGACGAACTCGCTGTGGAATTGCTTCCACCAGCCGTGCGGTGGATAGAATGCTACTCGGCAGCGACCGTGAAAGCGACGTCACCTCTTGTAATATGCCCATCGCTGGCAAGAACCTGCCAATGGATCTGATAGTTTCCGTTCGCCAGATTGCCGGCCACCGCCTTCAACTCCGACGGCGTTGCACTGCGCTCCATCTGCAACGGAAAAGTCTTGCCGGCGAGGTTGGTCAGCGTCAGGGTGCAGCGACTGGCCTCAATGCGGGAGTTGTATTCCAGTGTCATGTTGACTTGATGACTGTGCACGCTCGCGTGATCCGCGGGTGTCGAACGAATCAGGATGGCGTGAGCGAATGCCGCCGGAGAACCGCCAAGCAGCAAGACTAGCGGAGCAGTCCATCGAGGAAGGTGGGTCATCGCAATGATTCTCTCTCCTTCTGTGTTGCACCGGTGGCGAGTGGCTAGGAGTCGTCCACTCGACACGGTCCGGCTTACATCGCCGAACGTATCGAGGCTGCGCGAAGGGAACGGCCGGTGATTTCCGCCGCTTGTACCTCCGCATACGCAGCGGCGCCCATCAATGCGGCGCGACTCTCGAGAATGATGCGCACCGGCATGGTGGATACCAGATCGTGCATGCGTCCCTTATCGCAGAATGCCCGCATGAAGGTCCCATCCTGCATTTTCTTCAGGATTTTTGGCGCGATTCCTCCGCCCACATACATTCCGCCGTGCGCCAGGATCTTCAGTGCCAGGTTCCCTGCTTCCGCACCGTAGACAGCGGCGAAAACATCCAGCGTCTTGGCGCATAACTCATCCGCGCCCGATTCCCCCAGTTCCCCGATCACTGCGTTGGGATCTTCCTGCTGCATGCGCTGCCGCAGTGCCGGAGACTCGTTAATCTTTTTTGCATCGCGCAGAAATGAATAAATATTTTTCAGGCCGATTCCAGAGCACACCCGTTCCCAGCTCACGTGATCGCGCAGAGCGGCATCTGTCCGCAGATAGCGCAGCAGTTCTATCTCAAGATCGTTGCGCGGACCAAAATCGGCATGGCCGCCTTCCGACGCCATCGGAACATGGGTTTTCCCATTCCAAATGAGAAGCCCTTCGCCAAGTCCAGTGCCAGCCGCAATCAATCCGCGATTGCCTACCTGACTGCTATCACCCTCACTGAGTGTAAAGATTTGATCGAGAGGAAGTTCGTTGATCCCATAGCCATTCGCTTCCAAATCATTGATGAGGAAAAGATGCTCAATGTTCAGGTCACGTGCAAGCTCATGGGCATCGAGCGTCCAGGGAAGATTGGTGAGACGAATTGCGTTTTTGCGGACTGGTCCGGGCACGCCGAAGCAGGCAGCGACGATTTCATCCGAAGTCTGCTGATCGTTCGAGCCTAGAAATTCTCGCACGATGGATTGGAGGTTCGCGTACTGTGGCGCGGCGAACTTCTCGTCGCGGACATGCTCCAGCGCGCCTTGCTGAAATCGATAGAGCGCGAGATGAACTTTGGTGCCGCCTACATCCCCGGCCAGAATCATCGGCTCACTCCCAACAGACCCATCCCATCCGGTCCCGGCGGCGGCAGCTTCGCGGCAGCGGCGCGGTCCAGCAATAGGGTCATTTCTCCGCTTTCTGGGCGAATCAGTTGCGCGGGTAACAACTCTGGCCGATACGGTCCCAGCAAAACTTCCTTCAATACGTCGGCTTTTGAAGTGTCCTGTATCAAGAAGAAAATTTTATCAGCATGGTTGATGACAGGCCAGGTAAGCGTCACGCGCCACGGATTTTTCGCCTCCACCTGGGTGGCCACCGCGAGCCGCATCACTTCGTGCAGAGCACTCGAATGCGGAAACAACGACGCCGTATGGCCATTGTCGCCCAGGCCCAGCAGGATCAAATCAAAGCGTGGCAACTCCGCCCCTTCCAGGCGAAAACGATCGCGTAACGCAGACTCGTAGCGAGCGGCAGCCTCCTCGGGATCGAGTTCGCCTTCAATGCGAACAACATTCTCTGCCGGCAGCGGCACCTTGGACAGGAATGTTTCCTTGGCCAGATGATAGTTGGAGTCCGCGCTATCGGGCGGGACGCATCGCTCGTCGACCCAGAAAACCAGAAGCCGCGACCAATCGATGCGTTTACGAAAAGCGTGGTCCGGATCCGCCAGCAATTCAAAGGTTCGCTTGGGAGTATTGCCTCCAGAGATCGCGATCCTTGCAGTTCCGCGCGCTCGTACCGCAAACTCCACGGACGAAGCGATCCAGTCGACGGCTGTCAAACTCATCGCTTCGCTGTTTTCTTCCACTTGATAGTGGACCTGAAATGTTTTCGGCATTGCTCTCACCATTCTGCCAGTTCGCCGCACTCACTGACGGCGCCACTGGCGTCCGTCTCGGGCAAGCAGCGCGCCGGCAGCCGCTGGGCCCCAGCTTCCGGCTGCATAATTTGGAAAATCCGTTGGCGGATGCGCTGCCCACTCCTCCAGGATTGGAGTCATCAACGCCCAGGTTGCCTCCACGCCATCGCGGTGCGAAAAGAGTGTGGAATCCCCCAGCATGGCATCGAGCAGCAGGCGCTCATATCCGTTCGCGGAAGAAACGCCGAAAGCGGCCGCGTAATCGAAATCCATCATCACGGGGCAGCTCTGCATACTCGGGCCGGGCGTCTTGGCAGCGAACCGCAAAGAAATCCCCTCGTTTGGCTGAATGCGCATGGAGATGATGTTCGGCTGGATTTCGCCACACTTGCTTGCTTCCACGTTGTCCTTGAACAGCATCGTCGGCGGCTGTTTGAATTGGATCGTAATGTCCGTAAATCTCTCCGCCAGCCGCTTGCCGGCGCGCACGTAAAAAGGAACACCGGCCCATCGCCAGTTCTCAATGTGCAGGCGCAAAGCGGCAAACGTTTCTGTGCTGGACTGCGGATTGACGCGATCTTCCTGGCGATATCCGACCACCTGCTTGCCACCGACAATTCCGGGGCCATATTGCCCGCGAACTGTATCTTCCATTTTAATGGGCTGGATCGCCTTCCAGACCTTCACTTTTTCCATGCGAATGGGCGCGGAGAAAAATGAACCGGGCGGCTCCATGGCAACGAAGGAAAGCAGTTCCATTACGTGGTTCTGCACCACATCGCGCAACGCCCCGGCCTTCTCGTAGAAGGGACCGCGGCCTTCAATCCCGATACTCTCCGCTGCGGTGATCCGCACATGATCGATGTAATTCCGGTTCCAAATCGGCTCAAAGATTCCATTGGCGAATCGAAAGACCAAAATATTCTGGACCGTTTCCTTGCCCAGATAATGATCGATGCGGAAGATCTGGTCTTCGGAGAGAACCTCGTTGACTTCGTCGTTCAGTCGGCGCGCTGACTGCAGATCGTGCCCGAACGGCTTCTCGATAATGCAGCGGACCGCTCCCTTTTCCGACTTCGCCATGCCATGCGCGCCCAGTTGATGCACTATCTCAGAAAAATAGTCGGGGGCCGTGGCCAGATAAAACAACCGGTGACCATTCGTCCCGTATTTCCTGTCCAATGTTTCCAGTAAGCTGTTGAGTCGAACGTAGCCGCCTGGATCGTCAAAGTTCATGGCATGATAGTTCACTTTGCCCAGAAACTCGCGCAGCATCGGGTCATCCGCCTCGACGCCGCCGCCTTTGATGATGCCGTCCCGCATATCGTTGACGAACTCGTCCTTCAACGGACGCCGCGCCACGCCGACTACGGCAAAGTTGGCGGGCAGCAGGCCGGCTTGTTCCAGGTGATACAGCGCGGGCAGCAGTTTTCGCTTGGTCAAGTCGCCGGATGCGCCAAAGATCACGACGATACATGGGTCGGGCACACGCTCGGCCACGCGCGAGGCTTTCACATCTTCCGGCGAAACTGTGACTTCAGTAGTTACCATCGTCCGTCTCCTTGCGGATAAAGATACTTGCGGCCGTGCGCCAGGTCAGATGCAAAATGCAGCACCGACGCAGCGCTTCGGCATGTTACGTGGATTTTTTCACCGCGTGACCGCCGAATTCATTGCGCATGATCGACAGCATACGGTCAGAAAAATTATTCTCCTCACGCGAACGAAGCCTGCGAATGAGAGACTCCGTGATGACCGGCGCGGATACATTGAGATCGATCGCCTCAAAGACCGTCCAGCGGCCTTCGCCGGAGTCCGCCACATAGGCTTCCAGCCCTTCCAGCTGCGGATTTTTTTCCAGGGCGTCCGCTGTCAGGTCCAATAGCCACGACCGCACCACACTGCCGTATTGCCAGATCCGCGCAATCTGCGTCAGATCGAGATGCAGCGGCTCCTTGTGCTTCATGATGGAAAAACCCTCTGCATAGGCCTCCATCAGGCCATATTCAATGCCGTTATGCACCATCTTCACGAAGTGCCCGGCGCCCGACGGACCCACGTGACCCCAGCCTTTATCCGCAGCGGGAGCTAATGTTTCAAAAATCGGACGCAGCCGCTCGACCGGCTCAGCGTCCCCGCCGACCATCATGCTGTAGCCCTCTTTCAGTCCCCACACTCCACCCGAAGTGCCAACGTCGACAAAGTTGAACCCCTTCGCCGTAAGCTGCGCATGGCGGCGTTGGGAATCCTTGTAATTCGAATTTCCGCCGTCGATGAAAGTGTCGCCCTTCTGCATGAATGGTTCCAGCTTGGCGATCGTCTGGTCGACAGGATCTCCAGACGGCACCATAATCCAAATAGCTCGTGGAGCTTTCAAATTCTTTACCAGATCGTCCAGCGAGTGAACGCCGACCGAGCCGGCTGCCGTGAGCTGATTGACCGCTTCGGCATTGAAATCGAAGCCGACGACGGTATGGCCTCCCTGCCGCAGCCGCGCCGCCATGTTGAAGCCCATTTTTCCCAGACCGATCAGACCGATTTCCATATGCTTTCCCCTTTGTAAAAAACTTGTGTCATCCCGCGGTTTGCGGTGCCGTTACTCCCAGCCGGCCCAGCTCCGCGATGACCTGCTCCGGCGATTCCAGGCGAATTCCATGAATTCCCAATTTGCGCGCGCCCGCCACATTCTCTTCGCGGTCATCGATAAAGACGCACTCCTCGGGCTGGCGCTGAGACAGATCGAGAGCACAGCGAAAGAAGGCGGCGGTCGGTTTGCGTAGACCGATAAAGGCTGACACCACATACGCATCGAACAGTCCCGTCAAAGAAAACGTGGGAATGCGATACTCCATCAGGTCGCGCGATTCATTGCTGAGCAAATATGTGTCCATGCCATCCGTCGGCGTGCGCTGTGCACGCAGGCGCCGCACGAATTCGATCATCGCCGGGTACAGCATCTGGCTGATGGCTTGCATTTGCGAAAAAAATTCGTCTTCGGAAAAGGCCCGCGGGACATAGAAGACGGTCTGCCGCAAATATTCATGCACGTCGATGGTGCCGCGTTCCCACAGATCGTTCGCCAGCGTGTGATGCCTTTCAAATTCATCGAAATCGAGGTCGAAATGTGACAGCACCCGCTTGCGAGCGTGTTCATCCCACCCGTTGGTGAGAAGAACTCCGCCGCAATCCCAGAACGTGGCAGTGATCCTGGTCATCGCTGAACCTTTGCAGGTTCGTCGTCAGCAAAATCCGCACCCAGGGTCACGATTTCCCACTCCGCCATTTCCTTCTGAAGTTGCTCCAGCTTGCCGCGAAACCTGGCGAGCGCAAACGCCACAAGCAGGAGATGCAGCGGAGGATTCTTGCTGTTCACAACTTGCTGGATGGCCCGCACTTCCCGCGCCGAGCCGAAAATGAACCTGATGCGTTGCGACCTTTCAACAAGCATTCCTACAATCCCTCTCTTGCGATCGACGCGATCTCTCAAGCAGTCGGCAGATACAAGTTCTAACCCCAATTGTTGGACATAAAGCGGGCCTCAATGGCCTTCACTTTATTCAAGCGGCGGACGAAGCGCTCTTCATTGGATTGAAAATGAGCATTTAAATATGCCGAGACCAGGTCGTACGCCAGCGCGTAGCCGATGATGCGCGAGCCCAGCACCAGCACATTCATATCGTCGTGCTCGACGCCCTGATGCGCGGAATAGGTATCGTGGCACATGGCGGCGCGGATGCCCGGCATTTTATTGGCCGCGATCGAAACGCCAACGCCGGAGCCGCAGATCAGCACGCCGCGATCTGCGTTCTTCGCGTGCAGCGCGCGCCCAACAAACTCGGCATAATCCGGGTAATCGGATGGTTCCGTATTGAACGCACCCAGGTCGAGCACCTCATGCCCCAGCCCGGCAATGTATTTGCGGATTTCTTCTTTCAGCTCAAAGCCCGCGTGGTCGGACGCAATCGCGATTTTCATCTCTGTCTCACTTTCCCGCCACAGTTGCTGCTTTTCCTGCGCGCTCGACAATCCGCGTCGCCATGCGAACGACGTTATCGACGTTGAATCCAAGTTTTTCCATCGCAATCTCTCCCGGCGCAGACGAGCCGAACCGATCCAATCCGAGCACATCTCCACTATCGCCCGCAATTTTCCACCAGCAGATCTGACTGGCCGCTTCCACAACCAATCTCGGAACGCCGGTGAGCAGGATCTTCTTCTGATATTCCTCCGGCTGGCTATCGAACAAGCGCCAACTCGGCATCGAAACGACACGCGCATGCATCCCCTGCGACTCTAAAGCCGCCGCGGCTTTCAAGATCAAACTTACCTCGCTGCCGGTTGCGATCAGCACCACGTCGGCGGAGCTTCCGCCATCCTGCAGTACATACGCGCCATGCCGCACACCATTCAGGATGTCGTATTTGTCCGGATCGAGAACGGGCAGGTCCTGCCGCGAAAGCGCGAGGAACGAGGGCTTGCGGCTCTCCAGAATCACTTGCCATGCCACCGCCGTTTCATTCGCATCGGCGGGACGAAAATCCGTAAATTCCGGAATCGCCCGCAGCGAGGCGAGTTGTTCCACTGGCTGGTGCGTCGGACCATCCTGGCCCAGCCCGATGGAATCATGCGTGAACACAAAAATGGATGGCGTCTGCATCAGCGCGGAAAGGCGCAGAGCGGGACGCGCGTAGTCGCTGAAGACAAAGAATGTGGAGCCGTAGGAAATCAATCCGCCGTGCGCAGCCATGCCGTTGACGAACGCACACATGCCAAATTCGCGCACGCCGAAGAAAATGTTGCGACCGTTCGGATCGACGTGGAAGCTGGGGCTATCTTTGATCGTCGTCTTGGTGGAGGTGGACAGGTCGGCCGCGCCGCCAATCAACTCCGGCACTTTCGCCGCAATTCCATTCATCACCGTATTGCCCGCAACGCGGGTCGCGATGGGCTTGGAGCCGGCAGGAAATTTCGGCAGGCCAGCTTCCCAGCCAGCGGGCAGCTTCCCGGCAAAGACGCGCTCGTACTCCGCTGCCAGCTCAGGGAATTGCTGCTTGTACTTGGCAAACAGCGCGTTCCAGTCGCCTTCGAACTTGGCGCCGCGCTCTTTCGCGCCGGCCCAGTTCTTTGCCGCCTCATCGGGAACGTAGAAGCTCTTGTCGGCGGGCCAGCCTAGTTTTTCCTTGGTGAGTTTCGTATCTTCCGCGCCGAGCGGTTCTCCGTGTGCCTTGGAAGTTCCAGCCTTGGGACTGCCGTAGCCAATGATGGTGCGCACCGCGATGATGGAAGGTTTATCCGTCACCGCTTTGGCTGCTTCCACTGCCTTCTCGATTGCTTCCAGATCGTTGCCGTCGGCGACCCGCTGCACATGCCAGTGGTACGCTTCGAATCGTTTTTCGACATCTTCCGTAAACGACAACTCCGTAGGCCCGTCGAGTGAGATTAAATTGTCGTCGTACAACACGATCAGCTTGCCCAGACCTAATGTGCCCGCGAAGGAAGCGGCCTCGTGCGAGACGCCTTCCATCAGATCGCCATCGCCGCACATCACGTAGGTGAAATGATTGACGATCTCCAACCCAGGCCGGTTGTAGCGCGCGGCCAGATGCCGCTCCGCCGCCGCCATGCCGATCGACATCGCCAGTCCCTGGCCCAGCGGGCCTGTCGTGACCTCCACGCCATCGGTCAAACCCCGCTCCGGGTGGCCGGGAGTGATGGAATCGTACTGCCGAAATTGCTGCAAATCTTCCATCGTGACTTTGTAGCCTGCAAGATACAGCGCGGAGTACAGCATGGCCGAGGCATGCCCGTTCGAGAGCACAAAGCGGTCGCGATTCGTCCACTTGGAGTTCGCCGGATTGTGGCGCATGAATTTGTGGAACAGCAGATACGCCATCGGCGCATCCCCCAGCGGAGCGCCGGGATGCCCGCTATTCGCCTTCTCTACCGCATCGACAGCCAGGAAACGTAGTGCATTGATCGACAACTGGTCCAGTTCCGTCATTCATGCTCTCCAACATTGGGCCGTGTGGCCGGGTTTAGTGTCTCGTCAACAATTGTATAGATGCGCCGCGCCGCGAATGGCCGCATCAGGATTGCGGAGGTTTTCAACATCAGCCGATCGGTACATCGTAATTTCTGCCCTCCCAGCGCTCTTCCCCTATCCAATACAGCGTGAAGGAAAAGGTCCCCGGCGCTTGTTTCTGAATGGGAATATCGGCATAGCAGACGGAGCAGCCAATATATTTCGACTCGGTCGTATGGCTGGTCTTCCAGTCATCCTGGGTCCACACCACGCGGAAGCGCGCGGCTTCGACGATCCGCAGTATCTTTCCCGGAGCGATACGCGCCAATAGATGGTCGCGCTTGCATATCTCGATTGTCGAATCTCGCCGCCCGTGGAGATAGCGCCTTTCCACAGCTTCCACGCGGTCGAACACCTCTCCATCCTCGCAGGAGCGAAGCAGCTTGATGTACTCCGAATGCGCCCACGCCAGTGGCATTGCGGAGCCGGATGGACGGCCGAGAAACATGCCCATCTCTGGCAGGTCCGGCGCATCCCAGATTTGTTCCGGCAGCATTCCGCCCTCGGAGGTAAATCGCTCCATCGCGGCGATCATCGGACGAATGTCATTGCCGGCGGCCAGCTCGTAGTGCGCGCGCTCGCCCGTCAGCAACGGCCATGCGCGGCCTTGTCCCCACCCCTCATAGGGTCCGCCATCGTGTTTCTGGCCATACCCATCGTGGTTGTAGCGCCGCCAGCAGGCACCATAGGGCGTGTTTACCTTCAGAATTGCATCGACAACTTTCAGCGAATCGACAATCAGCGGGTCCTGCGGGGAACGAATTCCATAGCGTACGAGTTCCAGAAAACCTTGGTCGATAATTTCCCTTGCATCGAAATTGGATTTTTCCCCAGGCGCCCGATTGGCCAGTTGAATTCTGCCTTCTCCCGTAGCCGGATTGAAAAAACGATCGCTGCTTCTGGGCGGTCGAATGCGCATATAGTGGCGAGTCACACCGCGCAGCAGCACCCCCTCGTCGGTTACGGTCCAGGCTTCGATGTTCGATTCGATCCAGTCTGCGAACACGGCATAAAAGTTCGCCAGGTCGGGCGCCTCGTGCGCGCAAACCAGCTCACTGGCGCACAGCAATCCAGTAATGACCGCTGCCAGCGTGGAGGGGGAGTAGCCGGCGTTCTCTTCCCAGCGCTCCTGCTGCGTAACAGGCGCGAACTTCACCAGATAGTCGGCGGCACGTTCCACAAATGGAAAGACATCGACGCTATCCAGCGCATTCTGCTTCCACAGCCGCCATGCCAGGATGATGGGGAAAGCAACTTCGTCCAATTGCATGCCCGACCAGTAGGGAGTTCCGTTCACCCAGAAGTTTTGCGAGAAGCTGCCGTCCGGCCGCTGCGCGCAGATCAAGTAAACCAGGGCGCGCAAAGCGGTCTCGTTCCGGCCCACGGCCATCAGCGCCGTTGCCGTCTGGACCATGTCTCGCGTCCAGACCAGGTGATACCCGCCCAGGTCGTCATCCCCTTTCGTTTGTCCCCATGGAATCGAGGCCGACGCGATGAAGGCGCCCTGAAATGTTTTGTCTTCATGGGCCAGCAGGATGCTATGGCTGATATGCAGCAGACGCCCGTGGTCGCTGGAGACGGAGATCAATTGCCGCGGGCATCGGGCGCGATGCCATTGCTCATGGAATCGCGCCTTGTGTTCCGGGAAGCCGGTTGCCAGAGACTGCATCGTGCCCGCCAGCGCCGCATGGTTCCCACGGCCAAAACCCACAGCAACGGTAAATTCCCGGTGCATGGCGACGTCGATCTCTCCCATCAATGCGATGTTGCCATCGAGCGCCTGGTCGAACTCCCAATCCATCTTGAAGTTCTGCTTCAAGTCGTTCCAGCCGTCGCTGGCGCCTACATAGCCGCAAGATGTTTTGGAAAATCCGCAGTCTGCGGCCATGGCCAAGGAGGTGACATCTTTCCATGCCAGCAATACCCGCCTTCCACCCACCTCAATCGCGCGCGCCGAGTTCCCTGCTCCTCCCACCTCCAAATGCGGGGCCAGTAACGCATACACCTTGAGGCGGCTGAGGAATTCCTCGTCACCTTCCATGCGTACATGGATCAGAACGGTCGACTGATGTGGATCGGTGAGTATTTCCTTGACCAGCGCGTACCGTCCCTGAGGGTCCCGCCCTGTGAGCCGGACACCGAGCGCTTCGGGATCCATGTACTCGAACGTGCGTTCGAGATCGCGCTTCTCTTCTTGGAAAAACGTCTCGCCATCGCTGATCAGGAACTCCATGTCGCGGACCTGTGGGCGATCGATCGTCGGATAGTAAATTTCGTTGAGAATGCCGTGAGAAATGGTAAACCAGACACGACTGGAGGCGGAATAGGCGGTGCCTACCATTTGTTTTTCGCTGGAAGTCCAGCGTGGGGGGAGGCCAGGACCACCAAAGGCCGACCCACCGGATGTGAGCCACAGGTACTCAGGAGAACCAGAGATCATTCCAACTCCAAAACGATCAAGTGAGGTTTCAGGACAGGGTGAAAGTTGCGGGAACCTGTGGACTATCCCATTGAAAAATTCGCGCCAACCTAAGGGATAGACGCAGCAGAAGTACCGTAGTACCATCGCTGCCATAATTTTCCATTTCCAGGGAACAATTCCAATAAATCCACGGAAATCGCTCCCAGACCACCCTCCCATGCATCTAACTGTACGAGACAACAACGGCGCAAGTGTCTGAGGATACAATAAGCCGTCTGGATTGTATCGAGCGATCCGCGCCGCTCTAAGACCAGCGAACCCAGAGCGCGAAAACCAGTAAGAAAACAGGAGGATTCCATTGGCACACGAAGTTCCACCGCTTCCCTATGACTATGCCGCCCTTGAACCCCACATCGACGAAACCACCATGCATCTGCACCACGACAAGCATCATCAAGCCTATGTCACCAATCTGAACGCGGCCATCGAAAAACATCCGGAGCTGGCCAAGCGTTCCGCCGAAGATTTATTGCGGCACCTGGACAGCGTCCCGGAGGACGTTCGGACTGCAGTGCGCAACAATGGCGGCGGCCACGTCAACCACACCATGTTCTGGCAGATCATGAAGCCCAAGGGCGGGGGCGAGCCGACGGGCAAAATCGCCGAGCAGATCAAGAAGGATTTTGGCAGCTTTGAAGATTTCAAGAAGCAGTTCAACGAAACCACGGCCAAGCAGTTTGGTTCCGGTTGGGGCTGGCTCGTCTCCGATGGCGGCAAGCTGAAGATCGTTACCACCGCCAACCAGGACAATCCGCTCAGCCAGGGCCATTTCCCCATTCTCGGCAACGATGTCTGGGAGCATGCCTATTACCTGAAATACCAGAACAAGCGGCCGGAATACCTGGCAGCCTGGTGGAACACGGTCAATTGGGACGAAATCAACAAGCGGTTCGAGCTGTCCGGCAAATAACTCATTTGCACTGATTTTGAGGCAAAAAATGAAGGCGCCAGAAATGGTTGCTAAGGCAACCATTTCTGGCTTACTGGTTGCCTTAGCAACTAAATTTTCGTCCACCGTTCCCTTGCCGATTTCCGGCCGTAACGGAACCCCTATTCTCCGACTTTTAGAGCAGATTTACTGTTAGTGTAATTGGATGCGCAATGGAGTCATTCTGAACCCTTCGGCTACGCTCAGGGCAGGCTCCGCACGGCGAAATGAAGAATCCAGAATCTATTCGCTGAGTAGATGCCGCCATCACCCTCTGGATTCTTCGCTTCGCTCAGAATGACACACCTTATTTTTCAGTTACGGTTACTCTAAATCTGCTATAGGAAATCCACGCCTCGCTCAGGCGAGAGTCTGCTACGAGGGTCGGGGGAAGCTGCTCACGATCAGCGCCAGCGCGTCGTCATGTGTCTGCACCGCGCCTTCCATCTGCGCGTCTTCCACCAGATTCAACATGGGTCGAAACTCCGGGCCGGGACGGTAGCCGAGCGCGATCAAATCATCCCCGGTGACGAACAGGCGCGGGCGAATCTGTTCCGGCTCGGCGGCCTCATAACGCGCCCGGGCAAACTCATACAAAGAAAGATCGCCGTGGCTGGCCAGGCAATCCATTCGGTGCAGCGCGAGATGCTCGCCAAATTCATTCAGGCGAAAAAACCGCTTCAACGTCGAGTCGCGCATCTTCTCGACATCTCCAAAACGCATGTGGTTGGCGACCAGCGCCAGGATCTGCTCCGTGTCGCTGTTCGACATGCGCAGGCGGTGGCAAATTTCTTCCGCCATGCGCACGCCCACCTCGACGTGGCCGTCAAAGCGGATGCGATCGGGCGCGCGGCGAAATGTCGCCGGCTTTCCAACATCATGCAGCAGCGCACCCCACGCCAACGTCGGCGAGCACCCTGCCGGTAGCTGTTCCAGCAGCATCCGGGTATGGATCCAGACGTCTCCTTCCGGGTGAAACTGCGGCGGCTGTTCGACGCCGGCCATGCGCGCGACTTCCGGCAAAACCTCCATCAATAGCCCGGTACTCTCCAGGAGTTCGAAGGCCCGACGCGCGGAGCCTTCCGTCAACATGCGAGTCAGCTCGTCTCGCACTCGCTCGTGGCTTACCGAATCGATCTCTGGCGCCGCAGCGCGGATGGTGAGCAAAGTTTTATCTTCGATCTCAAATCCAAATCGTGATGCGAAACGAACCGCGCGCAACATGCGCAGCTTGTCCTCCGTGAAACGCTGGCGGGGACTGCCAATGGTGCGGACGACATGCTTGCGGAGGTCTTCGACGCCGCCGACAAAATCGAGCACAGCTCCGGCCACGCTGCCGGTTGTCCGCATTCGTTCCGGATCGAGCAACATCCCGTTGATGGTGAAGTCGCGGCGGAGAACGTCCAATTCCGCCGACCGGGTATAGCGGACGGAATCGGGCCGGCGGCCATCGCTATACTCGCCATCGGCGCGAAATGTGGCCACCTCGGTAAGGACTTCAGCGGATTCGAAGGCATCCGCGACCAGCACTACGCCAAACTGCGCGCCCACAGCGAAGGTTCGCGGAAACATATCGAGCACGATGTCGGGCGTCGCGCTGGTGGCTACGTCGAAATCGAACGGCTCTCGGCCCAGCAACAAATCCCGCACGCATCCGCCCGCCAGGTATGCCGCGTGACCCGCGGTGCGCAGCCGCTCGACAATTCGAGTTGCCGCCTGCTGCCGTGCCATCGCCGGAACTGGCTGTTTGCTGACTGTCATCACGCGACCCTTTACCATGGTGACATGCATCCTGCGCTTTCCTCCAGTTCGGGGCTGATTCCCACGTCCGGACTCATTCTCGGAATCGAAAGTTCCTGCGATGAGACGGGCGCTGCCGTCGTTCGATCGGGGCAGGACGTGCTGTCGAATGCGATCGCCTCGCAGATTCGCACCCATGCGCCGTACGGCGGGGTGGTTCCAGAGCTGGCATCGCGCGAACATCTGCAAAATATCGTTCCGGTCGTGCGCGCCGCGCTGGAACAGGCGGGATGCGCCTTCGCCGACCTGGACGCGATTGCGGTCACGGAAGGGCCCGGCCTGGCTGGCGCCCTGCTGGTCGGGGTGATGTATGCGAAGGGTCTGGCGTTTGCGCTAAACAAGCCGCTAATTGCGGTGAACCACCTGGAAGGTCATATTCATGCGGTCTTGCTGGAAGCGAAGAAGCAGGGGCGATTGCTGGCCCTGCCGACGCTCGCGCTTGTCGTTTCCGGCGGCCATACGCATCTGTACCTGGCGGAGGAAACACGCGGCACATGGCACTACAAAAACATCGGCAAAACGGTGGACGACGCCGCCGGCGAGGCCTTCGACAAGGTTGCCAAGCTGCTGGGACTCGGCTATCCCGGCGGACCGTGGATCGATTGGCTGGCGCAACACGGCGATCCGCGCGCTGTACCGTTTGGCCCCATCACCGTAAAGCAGAAACCATATCGCGCCCAGCAGAAACAAATTCCGCGCTTACTGTTTTCATTCAGCGGCCTGAAGACCGCCGTCCTGCGCTATGTGCAAACCCATGAGATGGCGCCGCGCATTGCCGCGCGACGTGTGGCGCTCGCCGACATTCCCGACGCAAAACCCTCCGACGCGCTGCCGCTCTGCGACACTGAAACGTTGAACCTGATTGCCTCGTTTCAACGCGCCGTCGTAGGCGACTTAGCGCGAAAAACGTTTGCCGCGGCGGAGACCTTTCATACCGCCAGCATTGTGGTCTCCGGAGGCGTGGCCGCCAACCGCGAACTGCGCCAGCATTTTCTTGCCGAGGGCCGCAGCCGCGCACTCCCGGTCATCTTCCCTTCTCTCGAACTGTCGACGGACAACGCCGCCATGATTGCGGCGGCGGCATGGCCGAAGTTCGTGGCGGGTGACGTAGCGACAGAAATTCTCACCGCCGAGCCGTCGCTTTCTCTTGGTTAGTACCGTGTTTTATTTCAGCCCTTTGCCCGTACAATCAGAATTTGCATGCCACTCCATCTCTACAACACACTCAGCGGACAGATTGAAGAATTGACGCCGCGAACCGGGCGACCGCTCGGCATCTATGCCTGCGGACCCACCGTGTACGATTACGGCCACATCGGCAACTTCCGCACCTTTGTTCATGTGGATATACTGCGGCGCTTCCTCAAGCTGCAGGGAACGCCGCTGCGCCACGTCATGAACATTACCGACGTGGATGACAAGATCATGACCCGAGCCGCCGCCGCCGGCCAGTCCATCGACGAGTACACGGCCAAATATAAAACCGCCTTTTTGGAAGATCTGAGCGCCTTGGGCATCGAGCTGCCGGAATTTCTGGCGCGCGCCACGGAACACATCCCACAGATGGTGGGTCTGATCGAGAAGCTGGTCGAACGCGGCTGCGCCTATCGCGGAGAGAATGGCTCGTACTATTTCCGCATCGCCAGCTTCCCAGGCTACGGCAAGCTTTCCAAAAAAGATTTGGGCGGCATGGAGGACGGAGCGCGCGTCGATGTGGACGAATACGACAAGGACAGCGCCCGCGACTTCGCGCTGTGGAAGGCCGCCAAGCCGGGAGAGTTTCATTGGGAAACTTCTCTGGGAGCGGGCCGGCCGGGCTGGCACATCGAATGCTCCGCCATGGCGACGGAATATCTTGGCGAGGACTTCGACCTGCACACCGGCGGCGAAGACCTGATGTTTCCTCACCATGAAAATGAGATCGCCCAGTCGGAGTCGGCCAGCGGAAAGACCTTTGCGCGTCACTGGATGCATATTCGTTTCCTGCTCGTCGAAGGCAAGAAAATGTCGAAGTCGCTGGGCAATTTCTATACTTTGCGCGACCTGCTGCTGCGCGGCTACAAATCGTCCGCGATCCGCTTTCTGCTGACCTCAGTTCCCTACCGCAACCAGCTGAATTTCACCTTTGACGGACTGACGGAATCGACGAATGCAGTCGAGCGGTTGCGCAGTTTCGTCGAACGCCTGCACAAAGGCGGCTTTCCTGCCGGCAGAAATATCTCTTTGTTTGAGGCAACGGAACGCGCGGGCCGGAATTTCACCGCAGCGCTGGAAGATGACTTGAATACAGCAGAAGCGCGGGCGGCGATTTTCGAGCTGGTGCGCCTGGCCAATTCCCATGCGGACAGACACGAACTGCAAACCGAGAATGTGCCTCCCATTCTCGACGTGCTGGCGCGCTTCGACGCAGTCTTCGCAGTTTTGGAAGATCGCGATGACGGGGTTACGCGGCTGGCGCTGGACTGGGCCGCCATGGAGAACCGGTTGAACGAAGCCGCGCCGGAACTGGTCGCAGGATATGCGTTGAGCGCGGAGGCAATCGATCGACTGATCGAGGAACGCAATGCGGCGCGCAAGGCACGCGATTTTGCTCGCGCCGACGCCATTCGCAAGGATCTTGCCGAAAAAGGAATTGTGCTCGAAGATAGCCCCGGCGGAGTGCGCTGGCGCAGAAAATAACTCCTTCGACTGTCTGCCGATGATCTCTTCACTGCTGCTAGGTTTCGACCTCGGTCGCCATCGATTCGATCTCCGCAATTTCAGAGTCCGGCTGAAGCTTCGACGAGGTCACCAAGACGACAGCCGGCAGAATGATCAGCATTCCGACCCACTCATTGCGATGCATTCGCTCGCCCAGCAGAAATGCTCCCAGCAGCACGGCGACCACGGGATTGATGTACGCGTAGGTTGCCACCTTGGAAACTGGAACGTTCTGCAACAGCCAAGTGTAGGAAGAGAACCCGACCAGCGATCCGAACAGCACCAGGAATGCAATCGCGGAAATTCCATCTCGATTCCAAACAGCGTGCCCCCACTGCCGCAGACTTGTGGCAAGGACCAGATCGCAGAAGCTTGCGGCCAACATTTCCCAGCCGGCGCAGACGAACGGGTTGAGAGAGAGTTTGCTGTTGCGCGACAATACGGAGCCGCCGGCGAACGAGAGGGCGCCAAGCAACAACACTGCAATGGCCACAATTTGATGCCAATCCCCATGCAGACCGGTGCGGGCACTGGGCCACGCCAGAATTGCCAGTCCAACAAATCCCAGGACCAATCCGATTTGCCCGCGTGTACGCAATCTTTCGCCGTGTGGCAGCATCCATTCGATCGATGCGACATAGACGGGGATGATGGCCACCAGCAGCGCGGAAAGTCCGCTGGGAAGATAGTATTCCGCCCACACCAATCCCAGGTTGCCAGTACATAGCAATAGAACACCGAGCAGAAATAAGCGGCGCATTTCCTGCGCGCTGCCCACAAGGCGCTTTCCCCGCAGAGCCATGAAGCCAAGCATCAAGGAGCCGCCGATAATGAGCCGGACCCCCGCCAATGCTGGAGCGGGTATGAAATGGACGCCGAGCCGGGCCGCGGTATAGGTTGCACCCCAGAAGACGTACACGCAGCAGAAGGCGATCAGAATTGAATAGCGAGAAGCATGGGAGGTGTGAGAGGGATCCACGGCGTATCCATTTATTTTATGGGATCGTCTCGGCTTCCCTTCCCATGGAAATCGAGAGAATGATTCGTCGCCTTCGTTTTTCCTGCCCACTCGTATTTCAGATCACGCTATACTCGTTAGAGTAGGTTCCCATGCGCAGAACATCTGTCCTCAATTTCGTCTCCGGCTGCAACGTTCCAATGGAACGCCTGGGACAGATGTGCACGCGCCGGCATCTGCGGAGCCAGCCCACGCGACCGCGACCTACCCTGTTTGGCAGCGACTAGGCTGTCCGCTCCTCGTTTGGCGAACATTCGAGCGTAACCCTGCTCCATGCGGCTTCGAAAATCCTTGAGTACTCACTCTGAATAAATTGCTCGGCTGATGTTCCCGGACAGCCCGCACTCACATTTCCACCTGCGAGGAGAGCTATGATGCAGCACAATGGAACCGGTTCCTATAAAAACTCTGAGAAGTACACGCGATTCGGCCCCAAGCTGGTAGGACCGTTGCCCGGACCCAAGGCCAAGGCAGTCGTCGATGCCGACACGAAATGGATCTCGCCCAGCTATACGCGGTCATACCCCATGGTCGCGAAACGCGGACGCGGCATACGGGTCGAAGATGTCGATGGCAATCAGTTCCTGGATTTTGCGTCGGGGATCGGCGTCTGCTCCACCGGACATTGCCACCCGGAAGTGGTGAAAGCGATTCAAGACCAGGCTGCCGAACTGATCCACATGTCCGGCACCGATTTTTATTACGAGGCCATGATCCAGTTGGCCGAGCGGCTGTCGAAGATTGCTCCCATGCCCGGGCCGCATAAGTTCTACTTCGGCAACTCCGGCGCGGAGGCGATCGAGTGCGCGCTGAAGGTGGCGCGCTATCACACCGGGCGGCAAAACATCATTGCATTCCTAGGAGCATTCCATGGTCGCACCATGGGCGCGCTTTCGCTGACTGCTTCCAAAGCCCAGCAGCGACGACGCTTTGGTCCGCTGGTTCCAGGCATCACGCATGTTCGCTATCCGTACACGTATCGCGGATGCAGCGGCGGCCCACAGGAAGAAGAGGCATTCGCCCTGGGCTGTGCTCGCTACATTGAAGAGAAACTTTTCAAGACCACGCTGCCGCCGGAAGAAGTCGCCGCAATTTTTGTCGAGCCCATTCAAGGGGAAGGCGGCTACGTCGTCGCCCCTACAATCTTCATGCGCGAGCTGCGGAATATTTGCGATCGTCACGGCATTCTGCTGGTGGTCGACGAAGTGCAGTCCGGCGTGGGCCGTACCGGCAAGTGGTGGTCCGTCGAACACTCCGGCGTCGAGCCGGACATCGTTTGCATTGCCAAGGGAATCGCCAGCGGCATGCCTTTGAGCTTGTGCATGACGCGCGCCGGCATTATGGACTGGAAGCCTGGCTCCCACGCCTCGACCTTTGGCGGGAATCCCGTGGCCATCGCAGCCGCGATGGCCACGCTCGACATTATCGAGCGGGAAGGAATGGCCAATGCCGCCCAAGTCGGCGATGCCATGATGCAGCGGCTGAAAGACTGGCCGAAGAAGCATCCGATCATCGGAGAAGTGCGCGGCCGCGGGCTGATGATCGGCATCGAGATTGTGAAGGACCAGCAATCGCGCGAGCCCGCGGCGGAATGGCGCAACCAGATCGAGACCCTGGCATTTGAGCGGGGCCTTCTAATTCTCGGCTGTGGAGAGACATCGATTCGCATTTCTCCACCACTAATCCTGAAACAAGAGGAGGCTGATATCGCACTCGATATCCTTGAGGAAAGCCTTGCCGAAGTCGAACGCCAGCATCTTCCATCGCTGGCAGCGGCGCAGGCTTAGGGCTGTGTCATCCAGGCGGGACCGGTCCCTACGGGTAGGGTGAGACCTGTCTTCCAGGCGGTTCAGGCCCCCACGGTACCCCCATGGGGTCACTCAATCGTCAATAGGGGCAGCGATATTTCGCTGCCCTTTCATTTTCACTCTTGCTAGAGTGGTGTCAATCACCCCATGCAACTTCCCCGTCTTGCACAAGGTCGTCTTTCTATTTTCGAGCGAACGCTGGGCTGGCTGGATCACCAGGCTGGACGCTCCTCGCGGTCGTCGAACCATCCGGTCCATCTGATGACGGGCCTGCGCGGCGAGGATGCGGCCTATTTCCACCTCCGACGGCTGGGCTACACGATTGTGGCGCGACGCTGGAGCAGTCCAAAATTGCGCGGAGATCTCGATCTGATCGGCTGGGACGGCGAGTGGCTTTGTTTTATCGAGGTGAAAACGCGTACCTCGCACGGCTTTCAACCGGCGGAAGCAGCCGTCGACCGTGAAAAACGGGGTACGCTGACCCGGATGGCGCAGGAATATATCCGTCAACTGGAAACTCCTGACCAGATCCCTGTGCGTTTCGATGTGGTTTCCGTGTATTTCCCCTGCGGCCTACCCGAGTTTCATCTCTTCCGCAGCGCTTTCGACTGGAAATAGCAATCGCCGCGCTCAGGACTTCGTGCCCACAAACGAGGAATGCGCCAGCGGAACGAAGTCTCCAGCCTCCGCATCGTAAGTCGTCACCGTCGCCGTAGCGATGTCGAACACCCAGCCATGCAGCCGCACTTCCTTGGCCTGGACCGCATTGGCCACAACAGGATGAGTGAGCAGATTGTCGAGTTGTGCCAGCACATTCTCGCGCACCAGTGTGTTCAATTTATCGTCGTGCTCTTTCGAGGCGTGCTGCTCCGCCACAACTTTTCTTGCCGCATCCGCGAAATGCAGCCATCGCGCCACTTCCGGCAATGCTTCCAGTTGTTCGCCGCCACGTAATATGGCGGTCATCGCGCCGCAACCGGAATGGCCGCAGACAACAATGTCAGGCACTCCCAACACAGCTACCGCATACTCGATGCTGGCGGAAACTCCTCCCGGAGCGACGGCGTGCGGAGGAACAATGTTGCCGGCGTTGCGCACCACGAACAAATCCCCAGGCCCCTGTTGCATGAACAATTCCGGAATGACACGGGAATCCGAGCACCCGATAAACATTGCCTGCGGCCGCTGCGCATCCGACAACTGCTGAAACAGCGCCTTCTGGCCCGGATAGACATCACGCTGAAATTTCAATACACCATCGATAATCCGTTTCATTGTCCGCTATCCATCATTCAAGCCATCCTTGTTTGTCCGTCCACTCTTCAAGCTTCCAATCTGCACGCAAAATCGAATGCGTTCGCAAGTCCAAATAGTCACAGCCAGTACGAATTTATAGAATACGGCAATCGAGCACAGAGACCAGCTATGCCTATCCGAAGCGGAAAGGCATTCCGATAAACTATATGCCTATGAAGGCTTTGCCAAGATTCGACGTGGAAGATCAGGTCGCGCTGGTGACAGGCGCGGCGCGGGGATTGGGACGGGCGATTGCGCTGGCGCTGGCGGAGGCGGGCGCGGATATTGCCCTGGGCCTTAGGCGATTGGACAGCGATGGCGGACTCGCGCAAGAGATCGTCGCGATGGGCCGCCGCGCGTTGCCGCTGCAAATGGACATGGCCGATCTGCAACAGATACATCGCGCGGTGGAGGATACCGAGCGCCACTTCGGCAAACTGGATATCCTCGTGAACAATGCCGCGAACGCTCCCTCCAATCTTGCCGAACACGTGACGGAAGAGGATTTCGATCGGACCCTCGCCGTCAACCTGAAGGGAACTTTCTTCGCCAGTCAGGCGGCGGCCCGCATCATGATTCGGCAAAATCGCGGATGCATCATCAATCTGAGTTCGCAGGCCGGATTTGTCGCCTTGCCCACCGAGTCGGTGTACTGCATGACGAAGGCTGGGATTTCCCACCTGACCAAATGCCTTGCCGTGGAATGGGGCAAGTACAACATCCGCGTGAATGCCGTCGTGCCGACGTTTATCCATACCCCGGGCACCAAGGAAATGCTTGCCGATCCGGAGTTTCACGCCGAAGTGATCCAGAACATTGCCGCGTTGCACCGCATTGGCGAACCCATCGAAGTTGCCGGCGCAGTGGTCTTTCTCGCTTCTCCTGCAGCCTCGCTGATTACAGGCCACACTCTGCTGATCGATGGCGGCTGGACTGCGCGCTAGCTTCACGCATGTATAGAGCGACGGATCATCCTGGGTTGCCTCGACCTGGGCTGATCCGTCGCTTCGACGCTATCCACAGATACCGCGTTCGCTCCTCTTGACAATCCAGAGGAAAAGGCGTCTCCTCTTGTTTATCAAGGGGAGACGGCCATGCCCGCCAAAATAGTTGAAGGAAAACAGCAGGACGGAAAGTCCAGCGACCTGGTCCAGGGAACCCTGGAAATGCTCATTCTCAAGACTCTCGCGCTTGAGCCCATGCACGGCTACGGAGTAGCTCTGCGCATCGAGCAGATCAGCGATGGCGTCTTCCGCGTCAACCCCGGCTCGCTGCTGCCGGCTCTCAGCCGCATGGAGCGTGCAGGGCGTGTCAGGTCCGAATGGCGCGCGACAGAAAACAACCGCCGCGCCAAGTATTACCTGCTCACTGCGACTGGTCGCAAAGCTCTTACCTCAGAAACTGAACAATGGCACCGCCAGATCGCAGCAATTTCGCGCATCCTGGAAGCGTAATTCGGAATTGGAAGCAGAAAGCCACAGGAGATTCACCATGATCTGGCTCACCAACCTGGTCGCTGGCTTGAAAGGTCTCTTCCACAAGCAGAGTGTCGAGCACGAACTCGACGAAGAGCTGGACAGCTACGTGGCCGCCTCGGCGGCGCACAAGCAGAGCGCCGGCATGAATCCAGAGCAAGCTCGCCACGCCGCGCTCGTCGAGTTGGGTAGTCGCAACGCAGTCAAGCACCATGTCTGGTCTTCGCGTTGGGAATCCACGCTCGACGGCCTTCTCCAGGACATTCGCGTCAGTGTTCGCATGCTGGCCAAGAGCCCCGGTTTCACCGCCGTCGCGCTGCTATCGCTCGCTCTCGGCATCGGGGCCAATACGGCCATCTTTACGCTGATCCATCAAATCGTACTGCGCGATCTTCCTGTCCGTGATCCTCAGCAGCTCGTCTCCTTCGGAGACTCCGTCGGAGCCGGCATTAACGGCGGCGTCGATCTTGGCACCAACCGTATGTTCACCTATGACTTTGCCCGTCAGCTTGAAGAAAATCCCGGACCCTTCCTGGGAGTTGCGTCCTATTTCAGTGGTCTAAACCTGGTAAGCGTCCACTCCGCAGCCAAGGGCCAAGGTCAGGGCCAGGGCCAGGATGTGGAAGATCAGTCCACCACGCAGGCTGAGGCCAGTCTCGTCTCCGGCAACTACTTCCGTGTGCTCGGCGCAGATGCACTCCTTGGGCGTACCATCACTCCTTCCGACGCCACCACCCTCGACGGCAATCCCGTCGTTGTTCTCAGCCATCATTTTTGGCGGCAGTATCTTTCTTCCGACCCCGCCATTCTGGGCAAAACCATTTCCATCAATGGCTTTCCTTTCGCCGTCATTGGAGTCATGCCCGAGCAGTTCAACGGCTTCAAGGAGGGAAGCGGGCTTCATGTGTCCGATTTCTGGGTCCCCATCACCATGCAGCCGCAGATTATGCTGCAGCCTTCCATGCTTGTGCCGCGCAAGTACTATTTCCTGCACATGTTCGCCCGCCGCGATCCGCAAGTCCCGTTGGCAAGCGATCAGCAGTGGCTGGATCAGCAGATTCGAGACTACATTCGCGCCGGCGAAGGCTCAGTTGTTTCTCCTGCCCGCCAGCAAGAGATCAATCGCAAAACGGTTCAGTTGCTTCCCTCTCCAGGCGGCGTCTCCCAACTTCGCGCGCTGTATGGCGACTCTCTTAAAATCCTCATGGTCGTCGTCGTTCTTGTCCTGCTCATCGCCTGCGCCAATCTCGCCAACTTTCTGCTGGCCCGCGCTGCCACACGCCAGCGCGAGATTGCCACGCGCCTTGCTCTGGGCTCCAGCCGCGCCCGCATCGTCCGCCAGAGCCTCATCGAAACCCTCCTGCTTTCGTTTACGGGCGGGCTTCTGGGACTGGGCGTCGCTTTCGTCGCCACTCGCGCCCTGATTGCTTTCGTCGTCGAGGGTGTTAGCTACACCACTCTGAGCCCGATGCCAGACAGCAGCGTTCTACTTTTCACCGTGGCCGTCTCTTTGGGTACAGGCTTGCTTTTCGGTGTTGCCCCGGCCTTCGCCGCCGCACACACCGGGGCCGCATCCAGCCTCAGTTCGAACGCTCGCGTCGCCCCGGGCAGCGGAGATCGCTCTTCCCGCATCTGGCCCAAAACTCTGGTCACCGCCCAGGTGATGCTTTCCCTGGTGCTGCTCGTCGGCGCTGGCCTGTTCCTTCGCACCCTGCAGAACCTTCAGGACCAGGACTACGGGTTTGCGCGGACGCATCTGCTGCTTGCGACGTTCAATGCCAAGCTGGCCGGCTACCAACCCAGCCAGGCCCCCGCTCTGAACCAGCGCCTTTTGGAACGGCTCAGTGCTCTCCCCGGCGTTCGCTCAGCAGCTCTCTCCAATGACCCACCGATCAGCAACAGCGTATGGGGCTCCTCCATCGCCATCCCGGGATATATTCCAGCGCCGAAGGAACCTATGGATGTCACGCTGAATCGCGTCACTGGCCGGTACTTTGAAACCGTGGGCATCCCAATCGTCGCCGGTCGCGCCATCACACCGGACGATAGCGCCACCAGCCTCAAAGTCGCCGTCGTCAACCAGGCCCTTGTCCGACACTTTTTTCCCAAAGGGGACCCCATTGGTCGTGCCTTCAACATCGCCGGTATTGTCGGCTCATTGCAGATCGTCGGCATTGCCCGCGATATAAAGTCCGAAAGCCCGCGAGACGAGGTAGTGTATCCCATGGTTTATCTGCCTCTGGCCCAGATCGCTCCAATGGAAATGAATGGTTCCGGTCCCGTTCCCGTAGAAAACCAGAATCTCTTTGTCAGCACTATCGAACTGCGCACGACCGGCGACCCGGAGCAAACCATTCGCGAACTGCGAAGCGCCGTCGCCGGTATCGATCCCAACCTGCCAATCCTCTCAGTCCATACGATTCAGGAGCAGGTCTATTCCATGATGACCCACGAAACCCTCATCTCCCGCCTGACAGGGATCTTCTCTCTGCTGGCTCTGGCGCTGGCCAGCATTGGCCTCTACGGCGTGATGAGCTACAACGTCGTCCGTCGTACCAACGAAATCGGTATCCGACTCGCGCTCGGCGCGCAAACCCGCGCCGTCCTCTGGATGGTCCTCCGCGAATCTCTCTGGCTGCTCGGCATCGGCATCGCTCTTGGCCTCCCGATAACACTCGTCGCTGTCCGAGTCATCCGGCAACAACTATTTGGAGTCGGCGTCCTCGACCCGCTCACCTTTGCCGGAGCTATCGCCATCGTCAGCGGCATGACGTTGCTGGCGGCCTGGCTGCCAGCTCGCCGCGCTACCCGAGTCGACCCCATGGTCGCCCTTCGCTGCGATTAGCGCATTGAGCCGCGTGCCAGAGGTGCAACGAAAAAGACGCTGGCCTTGACTTCCTATGAGAGCGTGACGCCGCGGAAATAACAGGAATCTGGCGCTGTGGACGGGCGTATCCTTGATAGGCGGGAGGGCTGGAATGGCCGATTTTGTTCTCAAAGTGAACGGCGCCGACATGCATGTCAGCGCGCCGCCCGACGAGAGTCTCCTTTTTGTTCTGCGCGATCGCCTCAACTTGACCGGTACCAAGTATGGTTGCGGCGAGGGCCAGTGCGGCGCCTGCACAGTGCTGCTGGATGGCCAGCCAGCTCGCTCTTGCATTACGCCCGCTTCCGGTGCCACGGGGGCAAATATCACGACAATCGAAGGGCTGGAGCAGAATGGACAACTCAGCCCGGTCCAACAAGCTTTTCTGGAGGAGGGAGCATTCCAGTGCGGTTACTGCACCTCCGGCATGGTTCTCTCCGCCACCGCGTTGCTGCGCAAAACGCCCCATCCTACTGAAGAGCAGATCGTCGCGCACATGGATGGAAACATCTGCCGCTGCGGCACATATCCGCGCATCATCGACGCGGTAAAGCGAGCTTCGCAGTCGCCGACGAAGGCAGGTGGCCAATGAAGGTCCTTGATCCGCTCGCCGCCGAACTCGCACAACACACCATCGACGACAAGCCGCACTGGTTCCGACTCGACCGCCGCGACTTTCTGAAACTCTTTGGCGGAGGGCTGCTGGTTTGCCTCGCGGATGCGTCCACATGGGCGCAGGAGTCAGGCCGCACCTTCAGCGGGCACGAACTGCCGAAGGACATCGCGTCGTGGCTGCACATTGCAGCCGATGGCCGCGTCACCGTCTTCACCGGCAAGGTGGAAGTTGGGCAGAATATCCGGACCTCTCTCGCGCAATCCGTCGCGGAGGAACTTCGGGTCCCCTTCGACACCATTACCATGGTCATGGGGGACACCGATCTGGTCCCCTGGGACGCGGGAACGTTTGGCAGCCGCACCACGCCCACCATGGGACCCGAGCTGCGCACCATGGCGGCGGCCGCGCGACAGTTGTTGATAGAAACGGCTGCCGCGCGATGGAAAACCGATCCATCTGCGCTGACGGCCGCAAACACCAAAGTGACAGACCCACGGAAAGGTCAATCACTCACCTACGGCGAACTGACGCGCGGCGAGAAACTCATGAAGACGGTGTCCGGCGAGGTCGCCCTGACTCCGGCCACCGATTGGAAGGTCGCCGGAACCGCCATTCCAAAGGTCAATGGCCGCGACTTTGTCACCGGGAAACACAAGTATCCCTCCGACATCGTTCGACCGGGCATGATGTTCGGAAAGGTGCTGCGGCCAGCAGGATTCAATGCCACGCTCGTCTCGCTTGACGCCAGTGGCGCGGAGAAAATCTCCGGCGCAAAAGTCGTCCAGGACGGTGATTTCATCGCGGTGGCTGCTGCCGATCATTCGACAGCAGAGAGCGCTCTCTCCGCGCTACGAGCCACGTGGAACGTGCCCCCGCAGTCCTCGAATAAAGACCTGTTCGCATCCTTCAAACAAACTTCCGCAAGTCAGCAGGAGGATCGCGGCCCGGAACACGCCAGTGGTTCCGTTCCTCTGGCGATGGCGTCTGCACCGATACAACTGCATCGGCAATACACCGTGCAGTACATCGCGCATGCGCCTCTGGAGCCGCGCGCCGCGGTGGCGGAGTGGGAGAACGGCAAGTTGACTGTCTGGACCGGCACGCAGCGCCCATTTGGCGTTCGCGACGAACTGATGGCGGCGTTTCACATTCCGGCCGAGCAGGTCCGGGTGATCCAGCCCGATATGGGCAGCGGCTACGGCGGCAAACATACAGGCGAGGCAGCCGTCGAGGCAGCGCGCCTCGCCAAAGCGACCGGAAAGCCCGTCAAGGTAGTGTGGACACGCGAGGAGGAATTTACCTGGGCATATTTCCGTCCCGCTGGGTTGATCGAGATCAATAGCGGCGCCCAGCACGACGGCACTCTGGTTGCCTGGGAATTTCACAACTACAACTCCGGCCCCGCCGCGATCACAACGCCATACAATATTGCCAACCAGTTCATTCAATTTCATCCGGCGAACTCGCCGTTGCGTCAGGGGTCGTATCGCGCACTCGCGGCAACCGCCAACCACTTCGCGCGCGAGTCCCATATGGACGAACTGGCCCACGCGGTCGGAATGGATCCGCTCGAATTCCGCATGAAAAACCTGTCCGACCCA
>JAKAAZ010000192.1 GCA_021802085.1 Acidobacteriota bacterium | reverse complement strand
GCTCGGTGATCGGTGTAATCTTCGCCATGGGTGTAAGTCTCCTTTTTGAGAAATGGCTTTCAGCTTCTCAGGCCAAAGCCAACTTACACCCTCCTGCCTTTTACACAATCGAAGTTACGTCACCCCTGCCACTCCACGCGGCTTTCTGGATATCGCATCAACTTGAACGCAATGTTATCCACGGATCAGGGGCTTTCCACCATTGGGGCGGTGCTTTCGAAGACGGGAACGGCCAGCATTCGTCATCGTGACCTGCCAGCCCAGGTGGTGGTCTATTACGTCATTGCCCTGGCGCTGTACATGCAGTCGTCCTATCGCGAGGTATTGCGTTGCCTGCTGGAAGCGGTGCAGTGGCTGCGCGATCCATCGGCCGGAGTGCGCGTGGCGGGCAAGTCGGGCATCTCGCAGGCCCGGACGCTGCTGGGCTGGGAGCCGCTGTGGCAATTGCATGACAAGTTGGTCAAGCCTGTGGCGGTCGGCAGCACGCGGGGCGCATGGTATCGGAACTGGCGGCTGGTAAGCCTGGATGGCAGCACCTTCGATGTGGCCGACGAGAAGGCGAACGAAGATGCGTTCGGACGCCCAGGCGCCAGTCGCGGGGCCAGCGCCTATCCGCAGGTTCGTTTTGTATCCCTGGTGGAGAACGGTACCCACGTGCTGTTTGGCAGCCAGATGGAGGGTTACCGGGTGGGCGAGATCGCGCTGGCCAAAGCGGTGCTCCCGCGTCTGGGAAAGGGCATGCTTTGTCTGGCTGACCGAAATTTCTTTGGCTTCGAGGTATGGCGACTGGCGCGGGGAACAGGCGCGGACCTGCTGTGGCGAATGAAGAAGAACATGCGCATGGCTGCGGAAACGCCTCTGCCCGATGGCTCGTATTTGAGCCGCGTGTATCCTTCCGAGCGGGACTGGCGGCACAAAACCAACGGGCAAGCCCTGCGGGTGATCGAGTACCGCCTGGAGGGCATCGCGGGCTCCGAGCCGATCTATCGGCTGGCGACCACTATCCTCGATGCGGACAAGGCCCAGGCCGACGAAGACCCCGACCGGCTCTCCTTCCTGCACGCCGTGCACGTGGTGCGCCGCAAACTGGCAGTCTCCGCCGCTATTCCCCCCTCGGCAGAGGAATGCATTTCATAAAACCGTGCTCGACGAGGTTCTTGAGGAGCGCGTCGTGTCCAGCCGCAACCGCCGCAATCTCCGCGGCGTCAAGCGAAAGATGAGCAACTTTTCCCTCCGCTCGCGTCACGTCAAGCCACTGCCCCCGATCAACATACGCATGGCCATCAGGATGCTTAAATGAACAGTATAAAGGCTAGACTCCTCTGTTCAATTCCCCTTCTGGCAATTCCGGCTTCCCTGTCCCGGACATAGCTCAGAAGCCTTGCCGTTCGCCGTTTACCCGGCCGCACGCTCAGCCGGGCTGAGGGGTGGTCTCAAGAAAAGGTGGCGGCACGAATCCAAATTCTTTGTCGATCGCGGTTGCGATCTCCAGAACGATTTCATCCTCGAAGGGACGTCCTGCCACTTGCACGCCAATCGGCAATCCTTCGGGGGACCTGCCGATTGGAACGACGGCTGCCGGTGCTCCCAGCAAGTTAAACCATTGGGTGTACCGCATGGCGTCGAGATAGTCGACGCGCTGGCCATCGACTACCCAGGAGCGCTCGCCATGGCGAAAGGCCGGGATGGCGCACACGGGACAAAGTAGCACGGGGAACGGCTGCATCTCCCGCAGCAACTGACCTCGCACCACGTCGAAATCCGCCCATGCTTGCAGCAATTCCTCTCCGCCCAGTGGTGGTTCTTGATGCGCAATGGAAAGGAAGTCGAGCAGCACCGGGCTGAGTTGTTCGCGGCGGTCGGCGACAAGCGGTTCGAGAAACATTGCTCCGCAGCGCACGAAGAATATCCACCAGAGTTTTCGCGCCGCCTCCAATACGGCGGGGCGAAATGGCCGGACAGAAAATCCCTGTTCTTTCAGAACCTGAACCGCCGCGTGGACGGCGAGGCGTGTCTCCGGGGTGACGGGCACAAGGCCATCGTCCTCAAAATAGCCGATCGAAATTTGCTTCAATTCGCTTCTGCTGATGTGCCGCAGCGCGACCGGCGGGCTGACGGGGTCGGTTGGAGCAGGGCTGCAAAGCGTTTCGAACAGGAGGCGGACATCCTGCATGGTGCGAGCCATGGGTCCGATGGCGCCGAGGATGGAAAACGGCCCGACACAGGGTGGCTCGTGGCCGGTTGCGGGAATGCGTCCTGGCGTTGGCTTCAGGCTGCAGATGCCCGTGAAGTGGGCTGGTGTACGTACGGAGCCGCCGCTATCGCTGCCAAGGCCGGATGCCGACATGCCAGAGGCAATTGCCGCGGATTCGCCGCCACTGGATCCGCCGGAGGTAAAGTCGAGGTCCCATGGATTGCGCGTTTGACCGTGGAGGCGATTGTCGGTTTCATACGCCATCAGAAATTCTGGACAATTCGTGGCACCCAGAATGTTGGCGCCGGCCTGGCGTACGCGGGAGACAACAATCGCATCTTTCTCCGCCACGATGCCTTGCCGCAACAGGCTGCCCACTTCGCAGGGGAGTCCGGCAGTTGCGATCGAAGACTTGATGGTCATCGGCAGCCCGTACAGCGGGCCGCGTGGACCGCTTGCGGTCATCAACGCGCGTGCCTGTGCGCGGATGCGCTCTGCGTCGAGTTCGGTGAAGTTGACGATTGCATTCAGGCACGGATTCAGGCGCTTGATTTTCTGGAAGTGTTCCTCGGCCAGTTCCAGCGGCGAGATTTTTTCTGCACGGAGCAAGGCAAGCTGTTCGACCGCGGACAGCAGCGTGAGCTGGCTCAATTCGCGTCCTGAATATCTGAGATGTGTGACGCGACGTGAGCCGCAGGAACAGGATCGATGGGCGTGGAGTTTGCCGGCAGGTAGTGGAAACGGTACTCATGTGTGCCTTCGCCGGAGTTGAATCGGTCATTCCATTGCAGGCGGTATCGCAGAGCTGTGGGGTTCGTCGGATACGACATCGGACTGGAATACGGGTAGGACTTCATGCCGTGAAATGGCATCTCATTCACGGTGAACGGAGATGCCTCGTAAAAATCCATGTCTTTGACGTAGCCGTTGGCGTAGAAGAAGTAGTCGCGCTTCCAGTTGGCAGGCAACGGCGGCAGTGTGGCCGCACTGAATTCCGCGTCGATATCTTCTCCACTGCCGAAGATGACGAAGTGATTGTCGACAGTCTTCAGCAACGGCGTGACGTCGCCGTAGTGCGTGTATTCTCCGCGCTGGCGAGCGAAGGGGCCGGTCGCGCTGATGCGGTCGTAGCGATACGTCAAATCACCGGGACTTTTCTGTTCGATCTGCTGCGGGTAGCCGCGAAATTCCAAAGTGGAGAGCGCCAGCGGCAATTCCGTTGAGCGGATTTCGCTGGCCCTATCCGGTCCGTTATCCACCAAAACCTGGTCCCAGTAAATCTGCAGGTTGGTGACGATGCGCAATCGCCGCGTTTCCGGCGGCAGCTTGCCCGTCAGGTCGACCGTGATCGTGCGCGGCAGGCCAGCGGGGAAACCCATGTCCGGAAGAATCGTTTTCCAGCTTCCGTCCGCCATCTGCGCTTGCAGGACGGGCGGCTCCGGCTTCAACCCGGCCTGCCAGGCCGCATACATGGACGATGCGCTGAAGTACTCCACGTAGCCGTGCAGCAGCAGCCGCAGCGGGCGCCGCGCCGTCCATTGGCCGATGTCGAACGTGAGCGCGTGCGAATTGGCGAAGCCCGCAAAGGGAAGGTTGGTGAAGTCGTGCACATAGCGATGGTCGCGATCGAGCAGGACACTGCGAACATCTTCTCCATGATCGTTCCACGCCGCCAATACAGGACGCGCCGCGCTGCTGACAATCACTCTGCCCGAAGGAAATGGTGGTGCTTCGAGGAATCGCTCGTTCGGGTAGACTTCAGTCCCGGCAGGATGATCGATGGCGACCAGGCGCAGTTGATCGATAAAGTTAACTTCTTCCATCGGCTCGCCGAAGCGCAGGCTCAGGTAGCCGTTATGCGGCTTCAGTTGGCTCCCTGCGACTTTAATCCATTCATCGGGATCGGGAATATTTCTGGAGGTCGGAGAAACCCAATGTCCCACGACGGCTGCGCCGATAACGTCGGTGACGAACCGATATTTTTTTCCGTCCCAGGCGAACAGCACCGGGCAGGAGCTTCCCCGGCGATCGATTTCATCCAGCGGCGTGAATGTATCGGCGGGGACCTTGAGTTCATCCTGCAGGACGCCGGTGGGCCACAACATGCGCACAATGTCCACATGCGCGCGGCTGCCCAGGCCGGCCAGAATTTCCGGCGAACCTTGGCCCATGTATCCGGTGGCCCCAGCAATCTCCCACTTCTGCCAAAGGTTGCCGGAAAAGATTTCTACCTTGGTTCCCAGCGCGGATTTGTTGTCGGCCAGGCCGCGGAACGACAGCCGCACCCAATGGTTCTTGTTTCCGCCGTCGTTGCGCAGCAAGAGCGGAGGCCCGTGCAATTGAGTAACGACCAGATCCGCGTCGCCGTCACCGTCGACATCGCCGGCAAGCAGCGCGCGCGGATGATCGAGCTTCAGGTTGGCAAGCCCCACAGCTTTCGTTACGTCTTGAAATCCTCGCGGCCCCAGGTTGCGCAGCACTCGTAGTTCGGGGCCATGCGCGGTGTCCACCAGCACGGCCAGGTCGATCCAGCCGTCGTTATCGATGTCGATGGCGGTCAGTCCCCAACCACGTGTGGTGTCCGCGATCGGCAGCGGGACACGTTCAAAGCGCTTTCCATCGACGTTGCGCCACAGAGTAATCCCAGGCGCGCCGGTATGCGTCAGCGCGACATCCATCCAGCCGTCTTTGTTGAAGTCGAAAACGTAGACCCCATTCGTGGGAGGCAGGTTGGTGTCGCTGAAGAGTGGCGAGGCAGGAAACGCGCCTTCACGAGGATTGGCAAAAAAGATTGGGGCCGGTCCGGAACCGGTGACGAGCAGATCGACCGCGCGGTCATTGTTCAGGTCGGAAAGGGTGACGTTGCTGGTGTTTCCGTGCCCAGCAAGCCTAGTCGGACCGGTCCATCTGGTAAATGTCTGGTTGCCATTGTTGCGCCACAAAACATTTGGAGCGTCCGCGCCAGTCACTGGTTTTCCAGTAACAAAGAGGTCGAGGTCGCCGTCGTGGTCGTAGTCCACAAAGGTGAGGCCCGCAGGCTGGTTGTTCGTTGTAATGCCGACGGATTTGGTTACATCGGAGAATTTTCCGTGGCCGAGATTTCTGAAAAGTGTAACGCGATCCAGCAGCGAAATCGCGATGTCAGGAAGCCCGTCGTTGTCGAAATCGCCCACCGTGCAGGCGATCGCGTGGCCACTCAGGTCCAGCCCTGTCTGGCTGGGAGGGACCTCTTCAAAACGGCCGCCGCCCAGATTGCGATAGGCGTGAATGGCGTGCGCGCCTTCATCCAGGGAGATGAGATCGGTTTTCCCGTCGCCAAATAGATCCACCATGCAGGCGCCGCCGCCGGCTTCGTCTTCGCTCGGTTCGGCAACGGTCGACGAAGGTTGCGAATCGTCGCCGATCGGCGCGCGCACGAAGCGGACAGGAATCATGGGGGCGACTTCCGGCTCCGCTACATGGATCGACTGTGCCATGGAATGGTGGCCCATTTCCCCGTACGAGATGGTCATGGGAGAGCCCAGCTTTTCGCTGGTGATAGTCTGGAAACGCTGGAAGTCCTGTTTTGCGAGGTCCAACATTCCGACCTGCTGATGGGCCCGCGCCAGTCCGAACTCCGCCGAAGCATGCAGCGGATTCAACTGCAATGCCCGCTGAAACTCTAGGATTGCATCTTGATAGTCCTTGCTTTGCTGGTAGCCGCTGCCCAGCAGGTAGTGAGCATCCGCATCGTTCGGGTCCAGCAGCACGACACGCTTGAAATCCTCGATCGTTTCCTGCGTGTTGCCGCTTTTGCGCGCAACCAAACCTAGGTTGTACCAGGCGGCGGTGTTCTTCGGGTACTGCTCGATCACCCGTCGCAAAACCATGCTCGCCTGCGAAAGTTGTTGGGAGTTGAGCAGCGCGATTCCCTGATTCAATTGCGCAACCAGCAAAGTGGGATCTTTCTGGATCGCCGCCACAAATAGCTGTTCGGCTTTGGCAAAGTTCTGCTGATTCATGTACGCCACGCCAAGATTGTTCAGCTGGATGGCGTCCGTCTGCGTGGTATGGGTATCAACTTCGCCCCAGGCAACCGAGGAGACGAGAAAACAAAGGGCGAGAACCTGAGCCATCCGGATGCGTGGAAGCATGGAAATACGACTTACCTCGGTTCGCCACGATTGAAGCTGTCCTTCTTTAGTCTACAAGATAGAAAATAGAAGCAAACATCGCAGAACTGCTGTTCAAAGTGAAATTGACAGGAATGAATGTGTCGGACGGTTTTTGCATTCCGGTCAAAACAGCCCACTGCGTGCAGGACAGTTGTGCATCGAACGTCTCGTTCCGGAATACCGTCCCAGCGCATCGCTGGATGCAAAACATTCTGAACCTGTGGCTGGTCATCATGACCGAGAAGTGAAAGATCGCTGTGATCACTACTTCGCGCGCGGATTGCAGCCACCTGTACTGGCCGTTGCGCGACCTGGAGGTCCATTCCGAAGTCGATTTACGTTTGATTGTTTCGGTTTCCCACTTGTCGCCAGAGTTTGGGAATACTGTGCGGGAGG
>JAKAAZ010000191.1 GCA_021802085.1 Acidobacteriota bacterium | reverse complement strand
ACAAGGCGACCGTTGTGGGTCACTTCGCGGCCAAGCATGCCGACATTCCATGGGTTCCCTTTGTGCGGGATTTCACGGCGGAGACGTGGCAGGTGACTTTGTATGAGCGTCTGGAGCGCAGTCTGCTGACTCGTTGTCCCTGGGTGGTCTGCATTTCTCCGGCACAAGCTCGCGAGTTGGGCCGGATGCGCCGCGGGCGCCGTTCGCCACTGGTGATTCAGAACGCGGTGCTCGCCCCCAGAGAGACAGGTTTGCTGCAAGAGCCGACGCCCAATCGTGAGGAACTGGGATTTTCGGGCCGCTCCTTTGTTTTTGGCGCCGCCGGACGGTTTAGCCGCGAAAAGGGACATCGCTATCTGCTGGACGCGTTTGCGCTGTTGCACCGGATGCTGCCCGGCCAGGCGATGGAACTGGTGCTGTTGGGCGAAGGCCGTGAAGAGACGGCGCTGCGCGCACAGGCGCGGCGACTGGGAATCGAGCAACGAGTCTGTTTTGCCGGTTTTCAGCGTAGAGCCGCGGCGTGGATGAAGGTCATGGATTGCCTGGTGCAGCCGTCGTTGACGGATGGGACGCCCAACTCGGTTCTGGAAGCGATGTTTCTGGGGGTTCCGGTGATCGCGACCAACGTGGGAGGCATTCCCGACGTGATTCAGGACGGCCAGACTGGCCTGCTGGTAGAACCGAGCGCAGCGATTCCCATGGCGGAAGCGATGAAAAAGATGGTGCGTTCCGGAGCTTTGCGCAACCGTCTGGCGTCGGAAGCCAAGTATCGCGTGAAGGAGGATTTCTCTCCCCAGCGTCAGCGGGCGCTGCTGGAAATGCTCTACAGAGCGATGTTAGGGGACGCCTTTTCGATCGAGCTGGAGGAACCGGCGAATGTCGTTGCCTAAGATTTCCGTGATCCTGCCGGTGCGCAATGAAGTTCGCAGCATTGGACGGCTGCTGGATCAACTGGTGCAGCAGGAGTATCCCGTCGATCGCTATGAGATTCTGGTCGTCGACGGACGTTCGAACGACGGGACGCGCGAGGCGGTGGAGTCCAAGGCGAGAGATGCGGCGGTTGCCATCCGAGTGGTGGATAATCCTGGCATGCGTTCCGGCGCCGGACGCAACGCGGGTGTAGCGGCCGCGACCGGAGAAATCATTCTCTTTATCGACGGACATTGTGAAATTCCATCTCCGCGTCTGCTGGCGGACACTGTTCTCTTATTGGAGGAGACCGGGGCGGACTGCTTGTGTCGTCCTCAGCCGCTGATTGCTTTTGCTCCGCAAGGCGTGGGCAGAATCATCGCCGATGCGCGCGCGTCGACTCTGGGCCATGGGCGCGATTCTCTCATCTATGACATGACCCACGCGGGCTTTGTCGATCCCGCGAGTTCCGGCGCGACCTATCGCCGGGTCATCTTTGAAGAGCTGGGCGGGTATGACGAAACTTTCGACGCCTGCGAAGATGTGGAGTTCAACACCCGCGTCGCCGCGGCGGGTCACAAGGCGTACACCGATCCCAGGCTGAGCGTGTATTACGAGCCGCGCAGCAGTTTTCCGGGACTTTTTCGGCAGATGATGCGGTATGGCGTGGGCCGTGTTCGCCTGGCGCGCAAGCATCCGCAGTCCGCTTCGCGCTCACAGTGGGCGCCAGCGGTCTTGTTGGCGATACTGGCCGCTGGGATACTCTCGTCGGTCCTTGCCATCGCATGGGAAAACTGGATGTTGGCGATTCCGGCGGTTCCGGCGGCGATGTTCCTGCTGATTATTGTGGCGGCGTCACTCAACCTGGGACGGCGACATGGATGGAAACATGCCGTACTGGGTCCGTTCGCGTATGGCTGCATCTATCTTGGTCTCGGCGCAGGTATGTGGGCCGAGATGATTGGCATGACGCGTCCTACGCTGCGCATCTCGAACGCCTCGACCATTCCGCTGGCCGGCGGCTGACGGCTCCAAAAAAACAAGGATCGATTAGAACGAGACAGCGGAGCGGAGCCCGGAGGTAAGGAAATACACAGAGGCGCGACTGGTCGAGAGCTGCGCGCCAGCATGGGTGACAGTCGTGTTATCCACGGGAATGCGGGGAATCGCGAACGGGTTGGTGCGTCGTGTCACGAAGCCGGGGCAGGTTGCGAGTGCCGCTTTGAAGCCCATGGAGCGCACGATGTCCTGAACTCTGCGGTTATACATGCCGTTAGGGTACGCCAGGATATCAGAAACCGCGCCGGTATGCTGCCACAGAGCGGTACGGGAGTCTTCCAGTTCCTGGCGGATGTCACGATCTGTTTCTGAAGAGAGAGTGGCGTGGCGGCTGGTGTGCGAAGCCAGGCGAATCAGACCGGTCCCGGTCATGATGCGGACCTGTTCCCACGTCAAAAACCGCTGCGACTTGAGGAGCGGAATTTGATACCGCTGCTCCAGATGATCGAGCAGAAGAAGGCGAGCGTTCAAGGGCATCCGCTTCAATTCATCCGACCAATATTGTTGCCCGGGATGGAGGCGCCGGTTCTTATTTTTCCCCATGCCCCAGTGATGCAGGTCGACCACCAGTTCTTCCAGCGTGGATTGGGACGCGCACTGGGTCCACAGGCGGGCAAAACGTTCTTCCGGCAGCAATTGCGGCGTATCCAGAAGTCCCGTGCTGGCGAAGATCGTGGCCGGCAACTGGTAGGCGAGCAGGTGAGGAAAGGCGATGCGGTAGTTATCTTCCCAGCCATCGTCAAAGGTGATGGCAACCTTGGGATGGCCAAAGTTTCCCGCGGGATTGTTCAGTAAATCCTGGAGGTGGACGACTTCATACTCCTGCCGCAAGAGCTGCAGCAGGGACACAAACGCCGGTTCGCTCAGGACAAGATGGGGGTTATAGCAAAGATTTTGCTCGTCGCATGGGAGTACGCGATGGAGCGCGAGAACCAGTCCGCTGCCGACTGCAATCGCGCGACGCGCCAAGCCGATCATCCCCGTCCATTCCAATAGTGCGCTGATGGCCTTCATTTTTCCTTGCATAGCTTCTTTCGGGTTTGGAGAAACCAAGGAGAGAGCCATCGGTCTCTTTCTGGGAATAAGCATGTGGAGGGCCAATCGTGAATACGAGTAACTCGCGCTGGTAACCGTCGCGGATGTGGCCGGTGGCCGCAGGCAGGACGGAAAACAGGCTGAGCAATGTGCAATCTGCTGCACATGATGCGGCGTCGATAGGCTGGACCGGTCTTACATTCCCCGAGGAGGCGAGTGCGAACCCACACGCGTCGCCTGCTGAGCGGGTTTCAGCGCACCGGTCCCTGCCTGTATGTGGTTTGCCTGCGTGCGATTCCGGGCAATCTCCGAGGAAGGTAAGACAAGATCCGCCGGGCGATTCGTGAAACGGCCACGGAATTGCATTAGTTGAGGGTGCACCACAGTTGGCGCCGCAGTGTCTCAGAGCGCGTCGGCAAGGATGTGGCCCCGATTCATCTCGACACGGTCCGCCCGTGGCTGGGATCGACGTGGGGCTAGAGAATCGTTGGCCTGTTCTGGGGTTCGCATTGCTGCGCTTTTCAGAAGGAGTTTGCAGATAGAAGGGACACTTACGTGACACTATTACAACTGATGTTACTTCCGTCCGCGGCTGCGGGTCTTGTGTTATTTGCCTGCATGATCGTTCAAAGCGTTCGTCGCGAATGGTAGAGGTCACGCTGGGACGATGAGGGGTCGGCCCAGCGTGCGTTTTGGATGCCACTACAACCGATCTGGGGCGGTGCTGGAAAGGCTGCCCCGGATCTCTTGCGACGAATTGTAGAAACGAATCAGATATTACAGGCGGCCTGTGCTGAATCGGGATATCCCACAATCTGAGGGCAGCGGAGTCCGGCTTCCTCGCAGTCGGCAACGATCGATGCTGAGGGCATTTGACGGTTGCGGATCCGATTTAGGTAGTTGCATTCCGGTTGGAGGAAATTTGGGAAAGCAAGGTTTGGCGAAGATGCAATTTTTGGACGAGGATGAAGCGGTGGCCGAGGAAATGGTATGGAAACCGCGCATTCTCTTTCTGATCGACGAAATCGGCGGCATCGCTGAAGGCGGAACCGAACGGCAGGTGCTGCAACTGATCGAGTTGGCGCAGAGGCTGGGCTATGAGCCACGGCTGGCCGTTCTCCGCGGAACGGAATGGCTGAGCGAAGGACAAGCCGGGTGTCCGATGTACTTTGCCCGGGTTGGCAGTATGCTGCGTCCTTCCGGATGGCTCGGATGTCTGAGACTCGTTCGCTGGATGCGGCAGGAACGGATTAGCCTGGTACAGACGTTTTTTGTCGAGTGCAACACGGTTGGGCCGTGGCTGGCACGCCTGGCTGGTGTGCGGGTGGTAATCGGTTCACGCCGCAATTTGAACCAATGGCACGGCCGCACGAAGTGGATGAAACCTGTGGTCGATTTATTTCAGAAGCTGGCGAATTTGTTCACCGATTGCGTGGTGGCAAACAGTCTGGTCGTGGCGGAAATGACGGCAGCGACGGAGCGTGTGCCGCAGCGGAAATTGCACGTTGCGTACAACGGCATCGATCTGGCAAAGTTCTCTAAATTGGATCGACTGCGGGATCAAGCCCGACGAATGCTGGGAATCGCCGAGGATGAAATCCTTGTTGGCAATATCTCCTGCATGCGGGAGGTGAAGGGAATTCCGCAATTTGTGGACGCGGCCCGCATCGTGCTGGCCACTGACCCGCGGATGCGATTTGTGGTGGTCGGAGACGGCCAGGAATATGCTCAGGTAGTGGAACGGATTCGACGGTACGGGATCGAGGATCGAATCCATCTGGCCGGCCCTCAGGCGGATGTTTTGCCCTACCTGGCGGCAATGGACATTGGCGTGCTTAGCTCTCTGGCGGAGGGATTTTCCAACTCGCTGCTGGAGTATATGGCCAGCGGACTGCCGTCGGTGGCGACGGATGTAGGTGGCAATCGCGAGGCATTGGAGGATACCGGAATTCTAGTGCCGCCCGACGATCCGGCAGCGTTGGCCGAAGCGATTCTTCGCCTGCAAGCGCCGGCGTTGCGGCAGCAAATGGGCCATGCGGCACGACGGCGCGTGGAATGCTTCAGTCTGGCGCGTGCCGAGCAGCGAATGGAAGAGATTTACGGCGACTTGCTACAAGCAAAGGGAAGTTAACCGCAGGACGATTGAAGGAGAAACGACCGGCATGGAACATTACGACAAAACGAAGGATGCGACTGCATCCCGAACCATTGGATCTGTGGGCGCGGCCACGGCGGAGACAGGCGCGGCGACTGCCGAGTCCAGTACGGATTCGCCGATGCGGACCATCCAGGATCGCTCGGGCCAGGTCGGCGTGGTCGGGCTGGGATACGTTGGCTTGCCGCTGGCGATGCTGTTCGCCCGCGCCGGTTTTCCGGTCACCGGATTCGATGTGGACCGCAGCAAGGTGAACAAGCTGAACGCGGGTTCTTCGTATATCCAGCGCATTCTGCCGGAAGAGATTGCGCAGTTACGCGAGTCGGGGTTTAAAGCAAGCGCCGAATACGCGGACGTCAGCAAGATGCAGGCAATCATCATTTGCGTGCCGACGCCGCTCGATGAGCATCAGGGGCCGGATCTTCGCTTTATCGAAGATACCGCCCGCTCGCTATCTCCCCATCTTCGCGCCGGGCAACTGGTCATTCTGGAAAGCACGACGTATCCGGGCACAACGGAAGAGATCCTGATCCCGCTGCTGGAAGCGAACAATCCAGAGGGACTCCGCTGCTACCGGGAGGGGCTGGACCCGGCAAAGTGTTTCTATGTGGCATATTCTCCAGAGCGCGAGGACCCGGGCAACGTGACCGTGGAACGCAGCGACATCCCCAAGGTCGTCGGGGCATCGACGAAGGAGTCCGGTGACCTGGCGGCGGCGTTTTACGGCAGCATCTTCCATCGCATCATTCGCGTCTCGAGCCCGGCAGCGGCGGAGATGACGAAGCTGCTGGAAAACATCTACCGGTGCGTGAATATCGCCCTGGTGAACGAACTGAAACTGCTGTGCCTGCGGATGGGGCTGGATATCTGGGAGATTATCGATGCCGCCGCCACCAAGCCGTTTGGATTCCAGCCGTTTTATCCCGGCCCCGGCCTGGGCGGACACTGCATTCCCATCGATCCTTTCTATCTTTCGTGGAAGGCGAAAGAACTGGACTTCAGCACTCGCTTCATTGAACTGGCGGGCGAAGTGAACACTTCCATGCCCTACCATGTGGTTGAGTCAGTGATGGCCGCGTTGAACGATCGCAGCAAGCCGCTGAAGGGCAGCCGCATTCTGGTTCTGGGGCTGTCGTACAAGAAGGACATCGACGATCTGCGCGAGTCGCCGTCGTTGACATTGATCGAACAACTGCGCCGCCGCGGCGCGCTGGTCGAGTACAACGACCCTTACTTTCCCACAGTGGGTCATGGGCGCCATTATGCTCTCAACATGACCTCTGTTCCCCTGGATACGATTCGGGACTACGATTGCGTACTGATCGCTACCGACCACTCCGATTACGACTACGAGCAGATTGCACGGGAGGCGCAATTGGTGGTCGATACGCGCAATGCGACTCGTCGTATCGTGGACGCTGAGCTGCAGAAGAAGATTATTCGCTGTTAGTAACGCAAGTATTGACAGAAAGATCGACGTGTTGCACCCGCAACGTACAGCAACTGCCTTCCGCGCTGCCCAATCAGGCGACCGGGAGGCGGTTGCCGTTTTGACGATATCGTGCTGATTTTCCGTTCCGGCGACGGTTTTGCCCTGATGAAGGGCGAATAGGAAAAACTTTTCACACTCGTTATCGGAATGGGAACTCTTTTAGCTGAAACGGCGGCAATCATCCAGTTTTGTCGACTCATT
>JAKAAZ010000190.1 GCA_021802085.1 Acidobacteriota bacterium | reverse complement strand
AAAACGATCAGGCTGCCAAACAGCTTGGTGAACCTCTCCATCGGTCGCCTCCCTTTGCTCTCGTCGGGATAACAAGATCATCGGACAGGCGACCCCTGGTTTCAAAATTTCAAATATCTTTGGCTATATTTTAGGCGTTTATTTCCCGAATATAACAATGTAAGCGACCGCGTTCTAGACCAAAAACTGTACGCTAAAATCGGACAGCCCATTCAAAAACTCCACCCCTGGGTTAAGCTCATGGAGACTGTTGCTGTGGCCGTTGCTGTACCGCTCGCCGTCTTTGCTCTAGGTTGGTCCTTGTTTTGGGCCTTTGCTGGGTTTCGTGGTTCGTCTTCAGATAAAGGCGGGCAGGGAGCAACTGCCTAATGGAGTTTTAAGACAGAGGTAGTCGCTCGTGGCGGGTTGGAGGCGGTTCGACCGCTCACAACCCCAAAAATCCAATCACAGCCTTGCTGATCGCCTGCATGGTCGCCGCGTCCACGCGCCCCATGCGCGCGCCAATCTTGGCCCGCGGCACCGTGGTCGCCTTGTCCACCATCACCTGAGATACGCGGCGCAGTCCTGTCTCCTTGCCCGGTTGCACGGTCACGCGAAACAGCGGCGTGGGATGAATCTCAGACGTCAGCGGCAGCACCGTCACCGACGGATGTGCGTCGAACGCGTCCGCCTGCAGAATCAGCGCCGGCCGCGGCTTGCCGTAATCGCCCGAGACGGCAATCGTCACCAGATCGCCCCGCTTCACCGCCAGCCCTCGCTGTCGGTCACGTCGCTGATCCACTCCATCACTTCCGCTTCCTCCGGCGACGAGGCAATCAGCTTCGACTGCCGACGGGCTTCCACTTCAAACTGCCTCCGCTTCTTGCGCTCGATATAAGCCGCCATCAAGTCCCGCAGGACCTGCGACACCGGCTTGTTCTCCGTCTCCGTGACCGCCAGAAACTCCCGCTTCAGGTCCGGATCGATGCGAAACGTGAAGGTGCTTCCTGTGGGCTGAGTGGGCTTGGCCATGATATACATCTCCTCTGTACATACATTCTATACGCACGAAAAATATGTACACATTTGCCTCGCCCATATCTGCCGCATCAGCCCATCGCGCCCTGTGGCTACGGCAGCTCCCGCACCCAGATATTCCGATAGCTGATCGGCTGGCTGTGATCGCCATGCGCCTGCAGCATGATGGGCGACCGGTCATATGCCTGATACACGGGCTGGGGTGTGTCCGTCTTGCCCAATAGCGCGAAATGATTCTGCACCAGCACGCCGTTGAAGAAGACCGTGACATAGGCTGGCGACTTCAGCGATCCATCGCCGTTGAACAACGGTGCCGTCCACACCACGTCGTAGGTCTGCCACTCGCCAGGCTTGCGGTTGGCATTCACCAGCGGAGGGCTTTGCTTGTAGATAGCGCCCGCCTGGCCGTTGACGTAGGTTTTGTTGTTGTACGAATCGAGCACCTGCAATTCGTATCCGGTATTGCGTGGACCCGTGCGGGCTAGAAAAACGCCGCTATTGCCGCGCGCCTGCCCGCTGCCGGTAATGTCCGTCGGAATTCTCCACTCGATATGCAGCTGATAATCGCGGAAGGTATGCTTGGTTTCGATATTTCCCGCAGCCTTGTTCACCGTCACCACGCCGTTATCAACGATCCACTTCGCCGGCGACTTGTCCCTGGTTGAAACCCACTGGTCCAGATTCTTGCCGTCGAACAGCACGATCGCATCGGAGGGAGGCTCTGCATCGGTGCGTCCCGGCGTCACGATCCGGGGTTCCGGACCCCACACCTCTCTATCGTTACCCTTCGGAGCGGTCGATTGTTGTGCGAAAACTGCAACGGTCGCCATCATCAGCGCCGCCAAGGTCGGGAGCATCAGGAATTGTCTGCGCATAATGACGACGAGAATAAACCCATTGTGTCGAATTCGGCAAAGATTAAGCGTGAGTGCAAGGCATAATGGGATGAACTCGTTCGCTATTCCGCCGTACGTCGATCTTGAACCGCTCGATAGTGACGGGTGGCCCACCCAAGCCTTCTTTTGGCTTGAGTGGGGGAAATAACCAGAATCTGGGTGCCCCAGGTCCGGATTCTCGGACCTGGGAGGGAAGTTCCGACCCTCACAGCCCCAAAAATCCAAGCACAGCCCGGCTGATGGCTTGCATCGTTGCGGAATCCACTCGCCCCATGCGCGCGCCGATCTTCGCCCGCGGCACCGTGGTCGCCTTATCCACCATCACCTGCGATACGCGGCGGAGTCTCGTTTCTTTGCCCGGCTGCACGGTCACGCGAAACAGCGGCGTGGGATGAATCTCTTGGGTCAGCGGCAACACCGTCACCGAGGGATGCGCGTCAAACGCGTCCGCCTGCAATATCAGCGCCGGCCGCGGCTTGCCATAATCTCTCCGAGACCAGCGCCGCGCCAAGACCTTTGCCCCAATGTTGTGGATCCACATAGAGCGCATCTTCCGGTTGGGCGGGACGAAGCAGCATGTCAGAGTATGGCATAACCAACATGTGTCGCACGAGCGGCGCAAAGACTGCATTGGAGGCGAAACCGTTTGCGGCGTTTGCACGCATGAAGTGGCAAGCAAAGCAGGGCAGATACGCTGTCGCATCCAGAGAATTTGAAAGCTCGTCTATGGTCGCGCAGAAGCTGCTGGATCAGACGTATTCGCGCTCCCGGTGGCGGATCTGTTTGTATCGCGCGAAAGCCTGCCGATCGTCTTCCAGCCCCAGCACGGTGCGAAGTTGCGAGCCGCGATAGGTGTTCGCCGCCATGGCCAGCATATTGCGCGCAACGAACCATGGGTCGTGACGAAATACCGAGGGCAGGTGCCGCGTTTTCATTCCGCGTTCGGCCTTCCAGCGCAGGTATTCGATCTCATCCGCTGACAGGTATTCATTCTTCACGACGGAGGTGGTGCCGTCATACTCTTCAAATCGCTCGTGTTCGATCAGGCCGCGGCGGCGAAAATCGTCTGTCATCGGGGTGCGAGGATAGGGCGTCGGATGCTGAATGTATGGCCAGTCGACATACTTGCGCGCAAATGCCAGGTTCGCCTCAATCGACTCCACGGTATCGTTGGGGCTGCCGACGATCAGCCCTCCCACGACGTACATGCCGTTGCGGTGCAGATATTCGATGGCTTGCAGAGTGGCATTGCCGGTGATGTGTCCGTTCGATCGCGCCGTATTTTTTGCGCTTGCCTGCAGCAGCTTCAAATCGCTTTCCAGGATATTTTCGATTCCTAGAAACACGTAGCGGAATCCGGCGCGCTTCATCAGCGGAGCCAGCCGCTCGCCGTGGTTGGCGATGGCCGAAGTCATGCCTTGGACAAAATAGTCGAGCGTATGCAGTCCCGCTTCGATGATTGCGTTGCAGAGCGCTTCAAAGCGGTGAACATTCAGCGTGATATTGTCGTCGACCAGGAAAAACGTGCGTGCCCCGTGCGCCTTTGCATCTCGAATGTCGGCAATCACGCGGTCGAACGAGTATGTATGAAAATTGCGGCCACGCATTTCAATGATGGAGCAGAAGCTGCAGTCGAAGGTGCAACCGCGCGACGTCTCGATCACATCCACCTGTCGCCCCAGCATGGTGTATCCCTTTAAAACTCGCGCGCTCCGCTTGGGCAGACGAATCTCTTCGCTGTCCAGACTGCTGGGCGCGCGCAACTGGTTATGAATCCACTTGCCTTGGTGGCGATGCGACAAGCCGGCGATAAAGTGCATGTCGCCATTTTTTTCCAGGGCGCGTGTCAGTTCGCGGAAAGTGATTTCCCCTTCGCCGCGCACAATAAAGTCAATCGGCATGGCGAGGTAGGCCTCGGACGCAAGGCTGGGATCATATCCTCCGACGATAATCTTCGCATTGGGTTTCAGTTCGCGAATCAGATGGATGATGCGTTCCGCGGTGCGGCGCTGGAACGTCATGGTGGAGAGCCCAACCAACTGCGGATCATGCTCCTCAAGCAAGCGTGTGACCGTCTTGCGCACGCTTCGCTGGCACAGGATCAAGTCAGCGACTGCCACGTTATGATGCTCATCCACGTTGCCCGCAAGTGACGTCAACGCTCCGTTTGGCATCCGGATCACGATCGAGGGCATGTGCTCAAACGAGTCCGGCATGGACAATAGCAAAATGTTCACAGAATCCCACCTGCCATAAATAATCTGCTTGGGTGGAATTTTAACCTGAAATCTGCGGAATTGGCACGTGCCTTCACGCCGGATTGTCGGTCAATCCTTACCAGGTAGATGTGGGCTGGTGGCCCTCGATTCAAGCCTTCTTTTGGCTTGAGCGGGGGAAATAACCAGAATCTTGGAGGGAAGTTCCCGACCCTTACAATCCCAAAAAAATCCAATCACTGCCTTGCTGATCGTCTGCATCGTCGCCGCATCCACGCACCCCATGCGCGCGCCGATCTTCGCCTGCGGCACCGTGGTCGCCTTGTCGTCCATCACCTGAGATACGCGGCGCAGTCCCGTCTCTCTGCTCGGCTGCACGGTCACGCGAAACAGCGGCGTGGGATGAATCTCTTGGGCCAGCGGCAGCACCGTTACGGAGGGATGCGCGTCAAACGCGTCCGCCTGCAGAATCGGCGCTTGCCGCGGCTTGCCATAGTCTCTCCGAGACGGCAATCGTCGCCAGATCGCCTCGCTCTCTCGCCTGTCTCTACTGCGGATTGGCGCTCAGCGGCTCAGCCAATGCCTCCAGCGCGGCCTGTGCCTGCTCGTCCAGATTCTCGTTCACTCGGGCCAGGTCCGGCACCAGATAGCTCAGGTTCACCGCCAGCAGATTTTCTTGAACAATTTGCGCAATGATGCGCCGCAGCAGGCAGAACTCGGTCAGGATCATTCGCGGAGTGTATCGCTTCGAATCGCGCCTGGGGACAGGGTGGACGAAAGCACCGTTGTGGAGGACGGCCTCTTCTCCGCTGTAGGCCTGGGCCGCGCGGATCACCTCTCGCAACACGCCGCCGACATATGCCAGACACTGCTCTCTGCTCGCAGCCACGCGCGGCAGGGCGCTGTCCTGCTCCACGGCCGCGATCCACAGTTCTTCGATCCGTTCCATCTGTTCCTGCAGAATCATCGCCACCCGCTTGGGGGGCGGTAGCAGTCGCTGTTGCGGCGGGGTACTCAGCTTGCTCTCGATCGCGTTTACCAGCGCCGGGATGTTCGCCGGCTTCACGATGTAATCGTCCACCTGCTGCCGGATCGCCTCCAGCGCGGTTTCAAACGCGGGGTACCCGGTCAGAATCATGGTCACCGCTTCGGGCTGGGTTCTTCGCATGGCACTTACCACCGTCAACCCGTCGCCCGGATTGCCGATGTTCAGGTCCGACAACAGCACGTCGAAGGTCTGCGACGTGATCTTCTGCAAGGCCTCTGCAACAGTAGCCGCCGTGGTCACCTGAAATCCATGTTTCTCCAGGATGATCGCCAGGGTGACGCGGATGCTTTCTTCATCGTCCACGCAAAGGAGTCTTCGTTGCATAGTTGAATCCTAAAATACTTCCCGCCTCTCAACTGATTTCTCTGAAAAAAATGAGCCGTCGCGTGACCATTTTGCACTGAAGTGTGAGCAATTTCGGCTGGAAATCCCCGCAATCTCCGGGCGCGTCGAAATAGTTGCCAAGGCAACTAACCTGACAAATATGGTTGCTATGGCAACCATATTTGTCGCGACGATTTCACGTCGTTGTTCCTCTCAGAAAAACCCTAGCTGTACGACAGCCAGCGCAGCATCTCCGGCAACGTCGGGCGTTTGCCGTACATCAGAATCCCGACACGATAAATGCGCGACGCCAGCCACAGAACGCCGTAAGTCGCGGCAACCATCAGCACCAGAGACAGTGCCAGTTGCCACCATGGCACCGCCATCGCCGACATGCGCAGGCACATCACAATCGGCGTACACGGCGGAAACAGCGACAGCAGCACCACCGGCCATGCCGAAGGATTGCCCAGGATGTAGACCATCAGCACCAGACCCACCAACTGCGGCATCACCAGCACCATGCTGAACTGCTGTACCTCGGATTCCTGGCTGACGGTCGCGCCGAAGCCCGCGCTCAGCGCGCTATAGAAGAAGAATCCCAACAGAAAATAAATGACGAAAAAAACCAGCTGCAGCGGCGTAATGCCATAGGCCGCCAGCCCTCCCTGGCCAAGCTCGGCGCCCAGCGCGGACGCGCTCAGCAGGAAGATCGCGGCAATCCACACGCCTATCTGCGCCAGCCCCGCCGCGCCCACTCCGAGGAGTTTGCCCGCCATCAGCGATTCTGGCCGCGCCGCTGCCAGCAGCACTTCAAAAACGCGCGATGTCTTTTCCGCCACCACGGACTGCGCGACATTCATGCCATAAAACACGACGACAAAGTACAGCACGAAGGCCATGATGTACGCGCCCCAGAAGCTCTTCCCCGCATCGGACGCGGCAGCCTGACCGTTCTTGACCTGGACGGTTTTCAGTTCCACGTCGCGCAGCAGGCCATCGGCGGCGGCGCTGGTCACTCCGCGTTGCATCAGCGCTTCGCGCACCAGGGCGGCGCCGATCGCGCTCTTCATCCTGTCCGTGCCAAGAAAGTCCGCCGACCCGCGAGAAACATAGGTCGCCTGCGGAAGCGCTTCGCCGGGCACAACGCGCAGCCACAGATAGCCGTCGATGGCCTTCGTTTCCACCTCGCTGTTCAGCTCCGTCATGTCGCTGTCCGCAACCGGCGCTTGCACGTCCACCAGCAGCTGTAGCTTTTGCCCGCTTCGGTTGCGTCTGCGACCTGCGTTCGGCTCGTGCGCCGTCAACAACTCAAGCCGGGTGCAGTCCGCCAGCACCGCGTCGTTCGACGCGACGATGATATGCCGGACTCCG
>JAKAAZ010000189.1 GCA_021802085.1 Acidobacteriota bacterium | reverse complement strand
CCGCGCAGCGGAGTGAAGAATCCAGACGATATGCGCCTGGTCATTGCCGCCGTCACCCTCTGGATTCTTCGCTTCGCTCAGAATGACTCATCTCATTTTTAACTACAGTATCTGTAAATCTGCTATAGATGGCGGTGTTTACCGCACAGAAAGGAAGCAAACTTATCCGTCAGTATCCTGAATGCCGAGAATCCAGACCGCGGGTAATGCACCCAGGACTTCTCCAGCAAACAGCCGTGCCGCGCCATCGATATCATGCAGCGGGACCGCAGTTCCGGTAAGTACATTGGTAAATCTCATCCGCTGCAATCCATCGACATTTTCGGAGGCTGGCAGTTCGATGATAGTCTCCTGCAAGCTTTTCTTCAGGTCTCCCAGCGCCTCGGGCGAAGGCAACAAAGATGCAAACCAGCGGACCGCGATGGTCACTAATATTTTCCCTTCGTGCTCGCGCCCAAAGGCCACCAGATGTTCCGCGTTTGAGCCTTCCACGCGTAGGGGCCAATAGCTTCCATGCGCGAGAAGGTTCGATTCTCGTTCGCGCAGTCGCAGCCCCAGCGCCACGTACAGCAACTTCACATCGCCAGTCCACCATGTCCGGCATAACTCCGAGAGTGCAAGAGCCCGCTGCTCGGGCGCGATCTCAGAAGCGGCGACGCGCTGCATCAATGAATGCAATCTCTGTTGGCGTGTTGCATAGTCGACAGGGCGGCGATTGTCTGGGTCCACCAGGCTCAGGTCCCACAACTCGCCTCCTTGATATGTGTCGACGACGCCTGGGCTCATCAACTTCAAGGCGATCTGAGAAATCGACCCCCATGCGGCCAATATTGCCAGGCGCTCCGCAAACGGGACAAACGACGCAAGAAAAGTGGACGAAGACGGGCCGCGCAAGGTCTGTTCCACAAAGTTGTCCACCGCCGCGTCATACTCATTCGACGGATTGATCCAACTGGTGTGGACTTTCGCCTCCTTGAGCGCCTTGCTCATGAACGCCTTCATGCGGCTGACGATGTTCTCATCCGCCGCTGCCTGACGCGGGGGCCACATTCCGAGCAGGTTCTGGTAATACAGATATTCGTCTCCTGGGTCGGGCGTCGGGTGGCCGTTCACTACGGTTTTCGCGCTGTCATTTACCTGCGACCAATGCAGCAGATTTGCTTTCCATTCCGCTGGCAACTCCGTCAGCGCATGGATGCGCATCCGTGCATCTTCACCGTGCTTGGTATCGTGCGTCGAGGTGGTCAGCATCGCGTCCGGCCAGTGCTCCATGCGATGCATGTTTGCGTTGTGAAACTCCTGAGGAGATGTCGCTTTTCGACCCGTTCCGGTGCCTACTTCGTTCAGCGAGGCCAGGGGACTGTACCGGTAGAACACAGTATCTTCCATGCCCTTGGCCTGCACGGGGCTTGTGTATTGCTGAAATTTCATCGCAAATCGAAGACGTTGCGTGGAACTCTCTTCCGATTCATCTTGCGCACACATGGGGCAAATGTGGGCACGGATAAACCCAAAAATAGAGGAATCGACATTCGGATTGCGCCGCATTGCCTGGCCGATCGCCTCGTCGATTGCCATTTCATCCGTAGTGCTGAATCCACGTTTTGAAATATAGGTTCGATATACCGGGAAACATGCGACCACCTCCCGCAACGCCTCCTGCAGACCATCCAGGGTAAAGTCGCGGCTTCGCCGGTTCTGTTCAGAAAGACGATTGAGTTCGTGGGCTAGCACATTCAGTTCGCTGGCCATCGAAGACGCGGTAATCAATTTCTTGGCGTTGTATACGACATCTCGATCCGGCTTCACGCGCCCGCGAAAGTGCAGGTAAATCCGGTCAATTTCCGAGAGATTGTTTTCTTCCACCCACAGCCCGTTCGACAGGGCCAGGAATTCATAACCGGTCGTGCCATCCACCGGCCACTCCGGGCTCAGCCATTCCTGTCGCGCAAGAATCTTTTCGACGACCACATAGAGAGGCTTGCCTGCGTTCGCAGTGACTTCGCGCAACTGTAACAAATACTGTTGCGGATCGAGCAACCCATCAATATGGTCGAGACGAATACCATCGATCGCTCCCCGCTCCGCCAGTTCAATCAATTTCGCATGGGCGGCTTGAAACAATGGCCCATACTCCATGCGGATGCCAATCAAATCATTGATGTCGAAGAAGCGCCGGTAATTTATTTCCTGCATCGCCGTTCGCCAATACGATAGCCGATACGGCTGTTGTTCCAAAAGCTCGTGCAGCAAATCGAACGATTCAGGTTGACCCGGCGTTCCATTGAACTCCGTGATCACAGTTTCCAGGTGACGCTGGAGAGCTGGATTTGTCCGAATGAGATGTACCAGCCGATGAGTCGCAATATTGGTCTCGCGCTCGCGATCGGCACGCGCTTTCGGCCCAGCCTGCTGATAGTTGGGAATATGGTCCAGCTGAAATAGGACGCTTTCATATTCCTGGCGCGTCAAAAAATCGATGTCGGCGGATGCTGCGGATTCCTCCCATCGATGACGCAGCAGGAGCTTGATCTGACGCGGATTGAGCGGCAAATTGTAATCGCTATAAAGCAGGCAAAACTCTCCCTCGCGGTATTCAATGCGGAGTTCGCCGGATTCCAGCACGTCACCATATTGGCCGCCTAGAATCGCCAGCAGCACTTTGCCGTGAAGATTGGAATTGACCGGATACCAATCGACATCAAAATACTCCGAGACAGGAGAGGAAGGTCCGTTGGCGAGAACATTGCGCCACCACTGATTCCATTGCGGATGGGCGCTCATGTGATTGGGAACGAAATCGATCACCATTCCCATGCCCTTGCTGTGCAGCGCCTGAACTAGAGAATTGAACGCTTCTTCTCCTCCCAGCTCAGGATTGATCAGTGAAAAATCGCAAATGTCATAGCCGCTCGGGCTGCCCGGCCGGGCTTCGAAAATCGGTGAAGCATAAATATGGCTGATGCCAAGATCGTAGAGATACGGGACCAGGGCCTCGGCATCCGCAAATCGAAAGTCCTTCGTGAACTGCAGGCGGTAGGTAGCGCTTACCCTTCTGCGATCGGTCATGTGGATATATTCCGTACGATGGGAGCGAAATCTTCGTTGGCGAAAACCACTGCGCCAGCTCGTTGCAGGTTGAGCTTACCGACGTTCGATTGCCAAATGACCGGGCAGGCGTCGGAGGTATAGCTTTTGTCCTCGCTGCTGAAACAAAGAGCCATGTCTGTCCACGCCTCATCCTGCGCGGTTGCCGGACCCTCCAGCGCCACGACGGCAGAAACGCGGCCGCGAGCGGATTCCCATTGCAAATGAATCATTTTGTCATTCAACGCTTGGCACAAACGAAATTTGAAATTGGACAGCAAATATTTGCGGACATGCAATAGATTACGATACCAATTCAAACACGCGGCGTGCAAAGGGCCCTGGCGCGCCGTCCAATCTAGTTTGCTCAGTCGAAATGTCTCTTTCCTTTGAGGGTCAGGAATGGTGTCGCGCCGAGTTCCGTCTGCAAAAGCGGAAAAATGCTCGAACTCTTTCCGTCGACCTTCCGTGACCAGTCGGCCAAGCTCTTCGTTGTGGTCGGTGAAATACAGAAATGGCTCCGATGCTGCCCACTCCTGACCCATAAACAGTAGGGGAATTTCCGGCGCGAACAGCAAAAGCGCGCTCGCTGCAAGATATGCGGGGTAAGAAATCTGAGACGACATCCGTTCGCCGAAGGCGCGATTGCCGATCTGATCGTGATTTTGAATGCAGAATACGCGCGATTCGAAACTCAATCCGTCGGGTTTCGTCCCGCGAGCATGGCCAGGGTGGCTGGCGAATTGTCCGTTGAAAAACCATCCGTCCCGAATCGTTTTGGCGATGCTTTCCGTCGACCCGTCGAAATCCCGGTAATATCCGTCGCTGTCCCCGGCCAGCCGGTGGCGCATGTGATGATGAAAATCGTCGGACCAGACTGCATCGAAACCATAGCCGTCCTGTTCCGATGGGAGCACAAGTCTGCGCTCATTACGCTCGTCTTCCGCAATGATGAAAATATTTCTTCCGAGCGAGCGAGCCGCCGCATGGACGCGCTCAGTCAGGTCCGTCAGAAACGGCGGGTCACTGTCATCCTGAATGGCGTGCGTTGCGTCCACTCTCAACCCATCCACCCGGTACTCGTAAATCCAGGCTAGGGCGCTCTCAATAAAATACGCTCGTAGCTTTTTGCTGCCCTCGCTGTCGAAATTCAATCCATCGCCCCATGGCGTCTTATGTTTACTGGAATAAAACTGTGGCGTGAATGCGGACTGATACGCGCCGTCTGGCCCAAGGTGGTTATAAACCACATCCAGGTAAACGGCGATTCCTTTCTCGTGCGCTCCCTCAACCAGCTTGCGAACATCATCCGGGGTTCCATAACTGTGGGCCGGAGCATAAGGAGAAACTCCGTCGTAGCCCCAGTTATGCTCGCCCGCGAAATCCGCAATCGGCATCAGTTCGATGGCGTTGATACCCAGTTGCTGCAGATCATCGAGTTTCTCGATCATTGCTAGAAATGTTCCCGCAGTGGTGAACGTCCCCACATGCAGTTCGTAGAGAACCAACTCACGCAGCGACGGTGACTGGAACTCGGTATCCTTCCATGCGAAGCTGTTGTGGTCGATGACTTGCGATGGGCCGTGAACGCCCAACGGCTGAAAGCGAGACGCTGGATCCGGATACGGACCCGCTCCGTCAATCCTGAACCAGTAGCGCGCGCCGGAACCTACCCCTTCCACGCGCACCTGATACACGCCATCCGCATCGGGCGCCATAGGAATGGAGCGCGATGGTTCCCCTTCGAGAACTAGCTCGATGTTCACGTTTGGCCACGCCCAGAGACGAAACAGGCAACCATCTTCCTGAATGGAAGGGCCTAAGTTTGCTGCCCAGGAGCTTGCACGGACGCGGGGAACTTGCGATTCGATTGCATGGAAAATGACTTTCACCTCCGCAGTTTTTCATCTAAATGCAGGGCCGCACTTATCAGCCCTAGATGCGTGAACGCTTGTGGAAAGTTGCCAAGCGCGCTGCCGGTTGAACTGATCTCCTCGGAATACTGGCCAAGGTGATTCGCATACGTAAGCATCTTTTCAAAGATGAATCGTGCCTCGTCGAGCCGGTCCGCGCGCGCCAGTGCATCCACAAGCCAGAACGTACACATGCTGAATGTGCCTTCGTGCCCGGTCAGGCCATCCTTGGTTGCCAACTCTCCACTCAGCTCATATCGATGGACCAGGCTGTCGGAAACAAGCTTCTCCATGATTTGGTCGATCGTGCTGAGCATGCGCGGATCCTTCGGCGCGATGAACTTCACAATGGGCATCATCAGGTTACTCGCGTCCAAGGATTTCGAGTCGTAGGATTGCGTAAAGCTTTGCTGCTTAGGATCCCAGCCATCTTTCATAATCGATGCAAAGATGCGATCTCGTTCTGTTTCCAGCTTCACGCGGTCGAGTGGGAGGCTTCGCTGGCTTGCGAGCCGAATACCCCGATCGAGAGCGACCCAGCATTGCAGTTTGGAATACACGAACTGCTGTCGCTCACTACGAATTTCCCATAGGCCATCGTCCGGTTGGGTCCAGTTGTCCGCAACCCACAACAGCACCCCATGGATACGCATCCATAAATCGTAGGAGATGGGAGAGACGTGTTTGTCGTAGAGATAAATCGCGTCCATCATCTCGCCGTAAATGTCCAACTGTAACTGGTTGGAAGCAGCGTTGCCGACACGGACAGGCCGCGAGTTGCGATAGCCCGCCATGTTCTCGAGGGTGTATTCGGTCAATTCGCTATCGCCGTCGATGCTGTACATCGTGTTCAACGGACCCTGCGCGCCCGCCTGCTCATGGATTCGCTCGGCCAGCCATCCAATGAAGGCAGTCGCCTCGTCAGGAAAGCCGAGACGCACCAGCGTAAATACCGTGAACGCCGCGTCGCGTACCCATGTGTACCGGTAGTCCCAGTTGCGTACGCCACCTATTTCCTCCGGCAGACTGCATGTGGGCGCAGCCACTATTGCGCCGGTGGGCCGATGGGTCAGCAATTTGAGCGTTAGCGCGGAGCGAAGAACCATCTCTCGCCAACGACCTTCATACCTGCAATGCGACAGCCATTCGCGCCAGAATTCCAGAGTTTCGTCCATCAGCTTGTCTCCGTCCACAGGGGCCTTGAGGTCCGCTCCGTCCTCCTCGGTTAGATATCGCAGGGCGAACTCCGCGGTTTCTCCCGGCTGCAGCGTAAATTGCAGGATCGCTTTTTCGTCCTCGATTCGCCAGTCTCCAGGACCGAGAAGAATCATGCGATCTTTTTCCGAGTCGAATAGAACTCCTCCTTCCGTTAGAGTGGCTCGGTGCGGAGTCCGTGCGTAGTTGAAGGCGGGAGCACACTCCAGCCGAAACCTCATTACTCCGCGTACCGCTCTGGCAATGCGCACAATCTCATGAATAACGGAGTCGCTCTGCCGGCTCTTTTCCTGGCGAACCGGCATAAAGTCGATTACCTCGCCAACCCCTTCCGCGCACAGAAATCGAGTCAGCAAAACGTTGGTTTCCGGCATATACATCTGGCGGTTCGTTCCGGCCTGCTCTGCCGCCAGCTTGAAATGTCCGCCTTTTTTCTCGTCCAACAGGGCGGCGAACACGCTGGGCGAGTCAAACTGCGGCAGGCAGCACCAATCGATGTCGCCATCCATCGCTACCAGTGCCACGGTATGCAGATCGCCAATTACTCCACAGGATTCAATCGGTCTTTGGGCCATATTCAAGTAAGATGGGTATTTACCTGACTCAGGTAGCCCCTACATCTTGTGGTTTCAGAAATTCGGTTTTGCCGCACATTTGACCAGGGATTTGTAGGGAGCCGGCTCGACAGCGACGGCCTGTTCCAGCAAC
>JAKAAZ010000188.1 GCA_021802085.1 Acidobacteriota bacterium | reverse complement strand
CCGCTCCAACCTCGACCAGTGGGACCTGCTCCCGGCTGGCCGCGTCCAACACAGCTTTGGCCAGTGGATGTTTCGAGTAGCGTTCCAGGCTGGCGGCAAATTGCAGCAGCGTCGTCCGCGACCATGACCCAATCGCGATGACCTCCGTCAGGCTCGGCGCTCCATACGTCAGGGTGCCAGTCTTGTCCACGATCAGCGTTTTGCAGGAATTCAGCTTCTCCAGAATGGACGGATCCTTAATCACGATTCCATAGCGCGCGCCCACCGAAATCGCTCCAATGATCGCCACCGGAATCGCAATCAGCAGCGGGCATGGCGTCGCAATTACTAGAACGGCGAGGAAGCGTTCCGGATGACCGCTGAACAGCCAGCTCGCCAGCGCAATCGCGACCGCAAGCGGCGTGTACCAGCCGCCAATACGGTCGCCGAGTCGGCGAATCGCCGGGCGATCTTCCTCGGAAGCATGCAGTACCTCGACGATCTTCGCGTAGCGTGAGTCGCTCGCAATCTTTGTCGCGCGAATCGTCAGCGCGGAATTTCCATTGATCGCTCCCGACAGCACCGTCGTACCGGGAGCTTTTTCCATCAGAAACGGCTCGCCCGTCAAATACGATTCGTCCATGCTGCCCGAACCTCCCAGCACCACTCCATCCACCGGGCACAGTTCGTGGGGATACAGCATCAATTGGTCGCCCACCGCAATCTGTTCGCTGGGAACATCGACGACCGCATTGTCCGCTCCTACCCGGTGCGCGGTTTCCGGCATCCTCTTGGCCAGCGCGCCCAGCACGGAGGATGCGCGCCGCGTCGCGTAGGTCTCCAGCGTTTGCCCGCCGGAGAGCATCAGGATCACGATGGCCGCAACCCAGTATTCGTGAAGAATGATGGAGGTAACGATAGAAAGCGCGGCAAGAAGATCGACGCTGAAGTTGCCCCGCAGGACTTCCCGGATCAGTCCGAGAAGGACCGGAATGCTCGAACCGAGAATGCCCGCCAGCAGCAGGCGCTCCGTGGCCGTGGAGTTGTGCAGCGCAAACTTGGCGATTAGCGCCGCCGCCATCGCAGCGGTCGTGAAGATCAGAATCGCGGTATGGCTCCCGATTCTTTCCCACCATCGAGTTGGCGTGACGGTCGGGCGCATGGAGTGACCTTGGCGGCTCGTTCCCTCACCGCAACTCTACGGTTTGGGTTTTTCTTGCGTAGCCTCAACTTATATCGTTCCGCCATTGCGTTATCTGTGATGCCGGTCACCCAATTTCTCTCACTTTTGGCGCATACTAAAAGGTAGCCTTATAGCAGATATGCAGGAGAAGGTTCGTGCAGAAAAATAATGTTGCTCTCCGCGTCACCATTGCGACGGTCGTCATCGTCGGCACCATCCTGTACCTGGCCGTGACCGGCGTCAACGCCAACAAAAGCTATTACGTGACCATCCACGAACTGCAAAGCATGGGCAATCACGCCTATACGCGCCATCTGCGGGTCGCGGGCAATGTGGAACCGGGTTCCATCCAGCGCGAAGGCGCGCATATGCAGTTCACCCTGGTGGAGCAAGGCAACAAGTTGCGCGTCGACTACGGCGGCGGCGATCCTCCCCCAGACACATTCAAGGACAATGCGCAGGCCCTGGCCGTCGGCATGTACGGGCGCGATGGCGTCTTCCACGCCACTCAGATCCAGGCCAAATGCGCGTCCAAGTACGCCCCCGCCGCGCCGGGAGCGAAACCGAGCGAAACGGCCTCCATGGCGCAGCCGCGCTAAAATAAATTTGTATAGCGAAAGTTCCTTTTCTCATCATGAAAAAAATCCTCTGGATAGGATTGCCGATTGCCCTGGTCCTGCTCGCCGAGGGCTTCTATCAAGCCATCTATGTTGCCCCGACGGAAGCCACCATGGGCAACATCCAGCGCATCTTTTACTATCACTTTCCTTCCGCCATCCTGGCGCTTCTGTTCCCCTATGTGAACTTCATTGCCTCGATTGTCTATCTCTCGACGCGGCGCTCCAATCCTTTGCGCGCGCAGGCTGCCGATGCTCTGGCCCTCGCCTCCGCGGAAATGACGCTCATCTTTTGCAGCATTGGCCTCGCTACCGGCATGTTGTGGGCGCGCCCCGTCTGGGGCATCTGGTGGACCTGGGACGAACGCCTCACCAGCTTTCTGATGTTGTGGCTGATCTATGTCAGCTATCTGCTGCTCCGCCGCTTCACCGCGGGTGGGCAGACGCAAACCCTGGCCGCCGTACTCTCCGTCTTCGCCGCGATCGATGTTCCCATCGTCTATATGTCGATTCGCTGGTGGCGTACCCAGCATCCATCCCCGGTCATCGGCGGCGGCCCCAACTCCGGTCTCGACCCCAGCATGTGGCCTGCTGTCTGGTGGAACCTCGCGGGCTGGTTTGTTTGGGGACTGATGCTTGTGACCCTGCGCTATCAGTTGGAACGAAAACGCCAGCACGCGCAGCATCTGTCAGTCCTGCAAGCCCTCGAAACGACGTAAAGAATCGTTCGGCCGGTGAATGTACAGGTACTGTATTCAACATAAAGATGAGTCATTCTGAGCGCAGCAAAGAATCCAGAGGGTGATCGCTGCACAGTGTGCCCGAAAAATCCAGTCACCAGCTCCTGTTTTTTCTTCTTTGACAGTGCCCCATCTTTCCAGGACGCGCGAAAGGACTGGACAATGCGCAGGTCCACTTCCCGCAGGAGCTTGTAGCCTTCGACCTTGCACCATTGCAGCATTTGCCTATCAAAGATGATGTTGAGCGTGTACAGCGTGGCTTCGCTCAGGTTGATAGTTGTCGCCCTGCGCTATACTCATCTGCTGTACGCATTTCCAGCTCGCAAAACTGTCTCTGGATGGAAAAGAATGAAAAGCTTTTCACGGCGCGATCTGTTGAAGACAAGCCTGATGGTGCCCGCCGCTGTTGCAGCCGCCCAGGGTCTCGGCCCCATGGGCGTGGCGCTCCAAAGCGGACAGAATTCTGAACCACTTCCCAAAAGTGCACCGCGCGAAACTTCAATGCCCGGAGCCGGACGCGAGCGTCTCCTCCTCGATTTCGGCTGGCGTTTCCACTTCGGCAATTCCGACGATCCTTCCCAGGATTTCGAATTTGGAGATGGAAGGATTGGCAACTTCCAGAAGACTGGAAACTTTCTTCCCGCAGGCGCGCTAGCGTTCGACGATGGCGACTGGCAGCCTGTGAATCTACCCCACGATTGGGCGGTCGAGCTGCCATTTCAAAACGACCCCGCTCTTGCCAGCAAAGGATTCTACCCGCTTGGCCGTACGTATCCGACCACCAGCGTCGGTTGGTATCGCCGTATCTTTGACCTTCCCGCCGCCGACGCAGGCAAGCGGCTCACCATCGAGTTCGATGGTTCATATCGTGAAACGATGGTAGTGTTCAACGACTTTTACATCGGCAACCACAGCGGCGGATACGATCCTTTCAGCTTCGACGTAACCGACTTTGCCAATCCTGGCGGTAGAAACGTCTTGCTAGTTCGCGTTGATGCTACCCGGAGCGACGGCTGGTTTTACGAGGGTGCAGGGATTTACCGCCACGTCTGGCTGGTGAAGACTGATCCCGTCCACGTGAAGAAGTGGGGCACGTTCGTCTCTGCCCAGGTTCGGTCCGGCGAAGCTGCTCTCTCGATCCGCACCGAGGTGAGCAATCATGGCAACGGCGCGCAGAGTGCACGCGTCATCTCTACGGTGCTTGACCCCTCTGGCAAGGCGGTGGAAAAAGTCACCACTGCTCTCGCCTCCATTCCCAAAGGAGAAGAGCGCACATACGAGCAGGAGTGTGTGGTGAACAACCCGCTTCTATGGTCCCTCGAAGAGAGAAACCTCTACAAACTTGTTACGGAGATCCGGGCGGGAGACCAGGTCGTTGATCGCTTCGAGACGCCGTTCGGCATTCGCACCATAAAGTTCGACTCGGAAGAGGGCTTCTTCCTTAACGGCAAATCCGTCAAAGTGAAAGGAACCTGCAATCACCAGGACCACGCCGGCCTGGGAGTGGCGCTGCCCGACGCCGTGCAGTACTACCGCGTCCGGAGGCTTCAGGATATGGGCTGCAACGCCTTGCGCACCTCCCATAACCCTCCCACTCCCGAACTGCTCGATGCCTGTGACGAACTGGGGATGCTGGTCTTCGATGAGACGCGCATGATGTCTTCCAATCCCGAAGGCCTCAGCGAGTTCGGTGACCTGGTGCGCCGTGACCGCAATCATCCGAGCGTCTTCATGTGGTCAATGGGAAATGAAGAGCGAGTGGCGAACACCGAAAGAGGTGTGCTGATTCTGGACGCGATGAAAGCGGTCGCCACTAAATACGATGGCACGCGGCCCGTCTCCATCGCCCCCACCGGTGCCATCGGAACCGGCGGCCTGGCCGTTTGCGACGTCATCGGCTACAACTACATGGATCCCGGTGCCGCGGCCTACCACAAAGCCCACCCCGGCAAACCCGTCATCGGCACTGAGACCGTCAGCGCCGTTGGCACGCGCGGCATTTACGTTACCGACCCGGCAAAAGGCTATGTGGGCTCGTACGATCCATACACCACAACCGGCCGCGCATCGGCTGAGGGCTGGTGGAGTTTCTGCGATGCACAGCCCTGGCTCGCAGGAGGGTTTATCTGGACAGGCTTCGACTACCGCGGAGAGCCCTCGCCCAACGAGTGGCCCAACATCAGCTCGCAGTACGGGATCATCGATACCTGCGGCTTCCCCAAGGACTCGTTCTACTACTACCAGTCCTGGTGGACTTCAAAGCCGGTTCTTCACCTCTTTCCGCATTGGAACTGGCCGGGCATGGAGGGAAATGAGATCGCCGTCTGGGTCTATTCGAACCTGGACAAGGTCGAGCTGCTCGTCAACGGACAGAGCCTCGGCACAAAGGAAGTGAAAAAGGATTCGCATGTGGCGTGGAACGTCACCTATGCTCCCGGCGTTATTGAGGCACGCGGCTATAAAGACGGCAAGCTGGCGATGACGGCCAAGCGGGAAACCACAGGCCCCGCTGCGAAGTTGGCGATGAAAGCCGACCGGCGAACGATCAACGCCGATGGGGAAGACGTCGCCATGTTCGCCGTCGAGGTTCGCGACGCACAGGACCGCGTTGTACCGATTACCAACAACGAAGTGGCATTCAGCGTCTCCGGCAGTGGACAGTTGATCGGCGTTGGCAACGGCGACCCCACCGACCAAGAGTCCGACAAGGGCACGTCCCGAAGGGCCTTTTCCGGCCTTTGCATGGCGATTGTTCAGTCCACCAAAGCGGATGGGAGTATCACCGTTCGAGCTACTTCGCCTGGACTCGCGCCAGCCAGCGTGACGATTGACGCAAAGGCGGTGACACTCCGTCCGCAGGCGGAAGTATGGAAGCGCGAAGTTCCAGTCGGCTCGGGTATTACTGGCCTGTGGCGCCCCTTGCCATCGTCGGACGCTGTTACCGGCCCGCTTGCATTCCTCGTGGGCAATGGAACCATGGTGTTCACTCTAATCCAGAGTGGAAGCAGCCTCACGGGCACCGTGGAGGGCGGCGGTGGGTTCTCTAATGGAGACGAAACGCCCATCCCTATAGAAAACGGCAAATTGGATGGCAGCAATGTCTCGTTCAAGGTCGGCAATAGCACCTATTCGGGAAGTCTGACCGGGGACCGAATCGATCTCCAGCGAAAGGTCGAGTTCCCCTTCCGGATGCCGCACCCAGAGACGCCGGCGGCCCAGCAACCGGCCATTGGACCTCCGCCCAATGGATCGGATCCTTCAAGGAATCCATCTTTCCACCGGCCCTCAAGCATCCCGGTGGTTTTGCATCGGGTGCAGCGGTAAGTAAGCGCCATCTCGATTGATCGCATTGCTCAAACCTTTCTTTTGAGATGATGAGAGCCCTAGCCAAAGTTCGTCACGGAATTGACAGTTTCGGCTATTTTGACCTGTCGGAGGGGATCAAGTCCTGTTGGCTCAACAGTGGGATTTGAAAATGCGATGTAGTGCAGACCTACCCTCTTGCAAGCCGCCTGAGGTCGTGGAACGATCTTCGCAGAATGTATCTGCGTCCGCACCGCCGCAGCAAAGACGGCAAGGTCCACGCGTACTGGTCGCTGGTGGAAACGGTGCGCATGGCGGATGGCCCGCGTCAGAGGACGATCTGCTATCTGGGCGAGTTGAACAACTCGGCGCAGGCGCGCTGGGTGAAGACGATTGAAGTTTTCAACGAGCAGGGCGATACGCGGCAACTGAAACTGTTCCCGTCGACTGTGGCGCTGCCGGAGGACGATCCGCAGTTGGCGCGGGTGCTGGTGCACAAGGTGCGCCTGGAAAGAACGCGGTCGTTCGGCTCCTGTTTCCTCGGACTGGAACTGTGGAAGCGGCTGGAACTGGATTGTTTCTTTGCGGAACACATCGATTGTGAAGTGGCCGATGTGCCTTGGTCGCGCATCGCGGCGTTGCTGGCCATCCACCGTCTCTGCGCGCCGGGCAGCGAGTTGGCCATCGAGCAACGCTGGTATCCGTCGACGGCGCTGGACGATCTTTTGGAGATTGAAGAAGGCAAGATCAACGACACCCGCCTGTATCGCTGCCTGGACCGCATCCTGCCGCACAAGACGAAGCTGGAGCGGCATCTGAAAGAGCGTTATGGCGCGTTGTTCGGGGCCGAATTCGACGTGCTGCTTTACGATCTGACGAGCACGTATGTGGAAGGCGCGGCGGAAAAGAACCCGATGGTTCGCCGTGGCTACTCGCGGGACCATCGGCCCGACTGCGAGCAGCTGGTGATCGCGCTGATCGTCAACCACGAGGGCTTCCCGTTCAGCTACGAAACATTCGACGGCAACCGCAGCGACGTCTCAACCATGGAAACGATGCTGCGCATGGTCGAGCGCAAGTATGGCAAGGCGCGCAGAATCTGGGTGTTCGATCGCGGCATTGTGAGCGAGGAGAA
>JAKAAZ010000187.1 GCA_021802085.1 Acidobacteriota bacterium | reverse complement strand
CTCCGTCTCTCGTCGAACGCGCAAATAAAATCCGTCTTATTCTGATGGACATTGACGGCACGCTGACCGATGGCGGCGTGTGCCTCATGTCTCTGCCGAACGACGGCGGCGTGGCGGAGATGAAGGTCTTCAATTCTCAGGATGGCCTCGCGATCAAGCTGGTCCACATCATGGGGATCAAGACAGGATTCATCACCGGGCGCAAGTCTCCCGCGGTGCAGCAGCGTGCCGAGGAACTATCGGTGGACTACGTCTACCTTGGCCAGGCGAGAAAAATGGCTGCGTTTGAAGAATGCATGCGGAAGGCAGGAGTGACGGAAGAGGAAGTCGCCTATCTCGGCGACGATCTGCCGGACATGCCGGTTTCCCAGCGCGCTGGATTGGCCGTCGCGGTTGCAACCGCCGCCCCGGAGCTGAAAGCGGTCTGCCACTACGTCACCCGCGCGGATGGCGGCAAAGGAGCAGCGAGGGAACTGGTCGAGCTGATCCTGAAGGCGCAGGGAAGATGGGAAGAAGCGATTCCGCAAGCGCTGGCATAAGCCGGCAGACACTGTGGCGAGACCGGAAGCGGTTCTGATTTCCGGCTCGCAACAGCACAGATTATCCGGGGTCATGCATGATGCTGCGCGATAACGAGATGCGCGCCAATACGCGGTGGACCGCTCCCAGCACCTCGGCTGGAAGAATCGACGTCAGACATTTTTTCTTTTGCTCGATGCATGTCTCCAGGTCGCAGCCCCAGCAGTCGGTGCGGTGATAGATCACTTCGTGCTGGCTGCCCCACGGAAACCACGTGCGAGGCCGGTTCCGCGCGGAGAAGACAGGGACGCATGGAGTGCCAACGGCGGCGGCCAAATGCATCGGACCGCTGTCGTGGCCCAGAAAGAGCCGGGCGCGCATCAGCACGGCGGCGGACTCGCGCGGAGCGAGTCGCCCGCATAAATTGACGGAGCGGCCAGCCCAGGAAGCGGCCGCGAATTCGCTCACCGCGGATTCTTCGTTCGCTCCGATCAGCACCAGACCGAATTGCGGCAGCTCCGTCGCCAGAATATCCAGCAAGCTGCGCCAATTCTCCTGGCCCCAGTCCTTGGCCTGCACTTTGGTGCCGACGCTGCACGCCAATAGCGGTCGGCCTTGCACCGGCTCCAATGCTTCGGCTGCGCGCCGGTGCTCGTCCAGCGTCAGGCCAAGGTCCCAATTTGCAGCATCGTCGAGATCGATTTTCCCCAGGCCGCGCAGCGAGCGGGTAAGCCGGGCCGCTTCCGGCTCATACGATTCAGTCTCCGCGTCCAGCCGATTGGTGCGTGCATCGCGCGCCAGCGGCAGTCCGACGATTTGAGGAATGCCGCAGAGACGGAAGAATGCGGCATCGCGCAGCACCTCGCCAGCCTGGCGGCGCGGCGTCAGGTAGACCAGCACCTGAGCGCGGTAGGCGCGAATCTGCCGCTGCAGCGTGATCAGCTCACCCAGGCTGCGCGTTGCGATGGGATAGCGCATGAAACTATGGACCAGGCCGGAGCCTTCCAGCACGGAAAATGCGCCCGGGGCCTTGCTGTGCACGGGAATGTTGGTCAGCAGGCAGCGTTCGGCATTGGGGTAGGCGCGCGCAACCTGATGGAAGCAGGGCAACGCCACCACTGTGTCGCCCAGGCTTCCCAGCCGATAAATCAGAACGCGTTCGATACCATTCTGCATACGAGGGGGAGGGAGCGTACTCCCTAAATTCGATGTTGAAGTAGCCGTCTGCGCAAGGTTTTTCGTTACGTGAAGCGGCTCATCGTTCCACTGCGGAACCAACGCGATCGAAAATTCGCTCTACCTTATGTCCCATGCTACTGCGCGACTGTTGCCGGAAAAAGATCGATTTCTCTTTTGGATGCAAGGGGTCCATTGCCATGTACTCAAACCTGCCGCCAATCCAGTCGTTTATAATCATGACATGTCGATTGTGCGCGATATCGCAGCCGTTGCCAAAGGGATGAGCGTCACCTTTGGGGAAATCTTCCAGCCGACTGAGGTGGAGAACTACCCGGACGGCCCCGGACCCATGCGCGGCGCGAAGTTTGAAGAGCGGTACCGCGGCAAGCATGTGCTGCAACGCGATGAAAATGGGCTGGAAAAATGCGTGGCATGTTTCCTCTGCGCCGCTGCGTGCCCATCCAACTGCATCCACATCGAGGCCGCGGAAAACACAGCCGAGCAACGAATTTCCAGCGCCGAACGCTACGCCAAGGTCTACAACATCGACTATAACCGCTGCATCTTTTGCGGATATTGCGTCGAAGCCTGTCCGACGGACGCCATCACGCATGGACACGGTTTTGAATTGTCCTCGCTGAACACCACCACCCTGGTGATGCGCAAAGAAGACCTTCTGGCTCCGATGCCGGGCTCCCCGGCCAAGCTAGATTCTTCCACTCGATAACTGAAATACACGCAATCGTTAAGATAGAGCCGGGTGCCTCAGGTCTCGTCGTTGAGACATGGGTGTGTACGCTGTTAGGAGTCCAATGCAAACTTTTTCTGAGGTGTTACGAGATCGAGTGATCGTCTACGACGGCGCCATGGGCACCAGTATCCAGAAGCATGCCCTGACCGTCGACGATTATTGGAACAAGGAAGGCTGCAACGAGCTGCTCGTGCTCAGCCGGCCCGACGTGATTCGCGGCATTCATGCCAGCTTTCTGGACGTAGGCTGCGATGTCATCGAGACCGACACGTTTGGCTCCTCGCGCATTGTGCTGGCGGAGTATCAGCTCGAAGACAAGACACGCGAACTGAATATTGTTGCCGCGCAGCTGGCAAAAGAAGTCGCCGCGCAATATTCCACGCCGCAGAAGCCACGCTTTGTCGCCGGCTCCATCGGACCTACGACCAAGCTGCCGTCGCTCGGGCACATTTCCTACGATGCCATGGCGGAAGCGTATCGCGAGCAGATTGAAGCGCTGATCGAAGGCGGCGTGGACATTCTGCTGATCGAGACCTGTCAGGATATGTTGCAGGGCAAGATTGCGCTGGCCGCATGCGAAGATGCGATGCGTTCCACTGGCAAGCGTCTGCCGGTGCAGATGCAGGTGACGCTGGAAGCGACTGGAACAATGCTGCTGGGCAGTGAAATCGGCGCTGCGCTCGCCGTGCTCGAATGCTTTCAGCCGGACGTCATTGGGCTGAACTGCGCCACCGGCCCGCGCGAGATGAACGATGCCGTGCGCTTCCTTTGCCAGAACGCGACCCGGCCTGTCAGCGTGCTGCCGAATGCCGGCCTGCCGCAGAATGTTGGCGGCCATGCTGTGTATGCGCTCACTCCGGAAGAGCTGGCGCGCTATCACAAGCAGTTCGTTGAGGAATATGGCGTGCGCGTGGTGGGCGGATGTTGCGGCACAACGCCGGAGCATCTGCGCGCCGTGGTAGAAGCTGTGGAACATGCCACGCCCGCGGCTACACACGCGCTGCCGCAAAGCGTGGCGGCCAGCGCCTTCTCGGCCATTCCGCTGGAGATCGACGGGCAGCCCGTGGTCGTTGCCGAGGAGATGAACACGACTACGCGCAGTCCTGTATTTCGCGACATGGTTCGCTCGGGCGACTACGATGGAATCCTCGCGCTTTCGAAGCGCCTGGCCGTGGAAGGCTCGCAAATGCTGGACATTTGCTGCGCCATCGTAGGCGAAGACGAGAAAGCATACATGAATGGCGTGATGGAAAAGATCGCAACACGCGTGCCCGCACCGGTGCTGGTCGACTCCACCGAAGCCGACGTGATTGAAGAAGCATTGAAGCGCATTCCGGGCAAGCCGTTGATCAACTCCATCAACCTGGAGGATGGCGAAAAGCGTACATCGAAGGTGCTGCCGATGGCTCGCCGCTACGGCGCGGCTGTAATTGCGTTGACCATCGATGAAGATGGAATGGCACTGACGGCGCAGAAGAAAGTCGCAGTGGCGCAACGCATTTTTGAGCTGGCGACGAAGAAATATGGAATGCGCGCGCAGGATTTAATCTTCGACCCGCTGACGTTGCCGATCTCTACCGGGCAGGAGGACTATCGCACGGCAGGGATCGAGACGCTGGAAGCCGTGCGTCTGCTGAAGCAGGACCTGCCTGAATGCAAAACGATTCTCGGCGTCAGCAATATTTCCTTTGGACTGTCGACCTACTCGCGCCGCGTGTTGAACAGCGTGTTCTTGAAAGAAGCTGTCGATCGCGGGCTCGACATGGCCATTGTGAACTACTCGAAGATTTATCCGCTTTACAAGATTCCAGAGAAGGAAGTGGAGTTGGCGCGCAAATTGATCTTCCGGGATACTTCGGAAGGCGATCCGTTGCAGATCTTCATGGCCTACTTTGTGAACCTCCAGAAAGATCCCAACGCGGAGCCAGAGGCGGAGGCGGCCGAAGCGCTCACGGTCGAAGACAAGCTGAAGCAGTTGATCATCCGCGGGGAACGCAGTGTTGGCGCGGGGGCCGACAAGCGGTCGCTCGAGAACCTGCTGGAAGTGGCGCTCGAAGTTCACACTCCATTGCAGCTCATCAACACGGTGCTGCTGGATGGAATGAAGACCGTAGGCGAACTGTTTGGCGCGCGCAAAATGCAGCTGCCGTCTGTGCTCGATTCGGCGTCAGTGATGAAAGCTGCGGTCGCCTATCTGGAGCCGAAGATGGAACGCGTCGAAGGCTCGCAGCGGGGCACCATTGTGCTGGCCACGGTGAAAGGGGACGTGCACGACATCGGCAAGAATCTGGTGGACATTATCCTTTCGAACAACGGCTACAAGGTGGTCAATCTCGGCATTAAACAGCCCTCGGACGTCATCATCCAGGCAGCGCACCAGCACAAGGCGGATGCCATCGGCCTGAGCGGGCTGCTGGTCAAGAGCACGCTGGAGATGAAGTACGTGATTCAGGATCTGCAGCACCTGAAAAGCGACATCCCTGTGATCTGCGGCGGTGCGGCGTTGACGCGGAAATATGTCGAAGACGATTTGCGCAAGGAATATGCAGGCCCGGTGTACTACGCGGAAGATGCCTTCGCGGGGCTGCACGTCATCGGCGATTTGACTGCGGAAGACTCTGCTGTGCGTGCGGAGCGCATCGAAGACGGCCGGACCGTGCGGTTGTTCGAGCGGAAAAATCTTTTGCAGGAGGAACAGACAGGGCCTCAGCCGCCTGTATCTACGAAGCGGTCGCACGTGATTCAAGATGCGCCGGACATTCCACAGCCGCCATTTTACGGAGTGCGCGTCAAGAAAGACTTTTCCCTCGATACGGTATTCAAGTACATCAACGAGACGGCCTTATTCAAGAATCAATGGCAACTGAAGACCGCTTCCGCGACGGACTATGTTCGGTTGGTGGATGAGAAATATCGGCCAATTTTGCACGAAATGATTGCCGAGGCGAAAGAGTCCGGCTGGCTGGAGCCCAAGGTTGTCTATGGCTATTTCCCGTGCAATAGCGATGGCAACGACGTGGTTGTGTATGCGCCGGAAGCCGCGCAACAGGGAAATACGAAACAGGAACTGTTACGTATTTCCTTTCCGCGGCAGCGAGAAGGGCGGCAGCTTTCGGTCGCAGACTTCTTTCTGCCGAAATCCGCTGAGCGACTGGACGTCATTGGGTTTTCCGTGGTGACAGTGGGGCAGCGCGCCAGCGATCTGACGAAGGAGCTGTTCGAGCGCGGAGATTTCACCAAGTATCTCTACACGCACGGGCTCAGCGTTGAAACCGCGGAAGCGTTGGCAGAGTACATGCATAAACTCATGCGCGAAGAGCTTGGCATCGGCGGCGAAGATTCGAGCGAGGTGAAGGATTTGTTCCATCAAAAGTATCGCGGCTCGCGATATTCTTTCGGCTATCCCGCATGTCCCAATCTGGAAGACCAGGTGAAGATTTTCGAATTGCTGCATCCGGAGGAAAATATTGGCGTGCGGCTGACGGAGAGCTACCACCTGGAGCCGGAGCAGAGCACGGACGCCATCATCGTGCATCATCCCCAGGCCAAGTATTTTGTGATCTAGGCGGGCGCGTAAAAAATTGGTTGCCAAGGCAACCAATATGCGCATGATAGTTGCCTTAGCAACTATATTTTCCGGGGCCGATGATCGCCCAAAAGTAATCGTTGCAACAGACACTTGCACATTGATTCGATCTGGACGCGAATACTTGATATAGAGTCCTTTCCTCCAAGGAGTATTCGTGTCCATTCAAACTTTATTTCTCGCGCGGGCGTATCGCGCCGCGCAGTCCGCGCACCACATTTTTCCTGCGTATGCCGCTTGCGAGGCCGCGTTGGAGTCGGGGTGGGGTCGATCCTATCTCGCGGTGGAGGCGAATAATTTATTTGGCCAGAAGCAAAGCCATCCGCCACTTCCGGGCACGGAGACCATCACCATGCCGACGCGGGAATATCTGCACGATCACTGGATGACGGTCTCGGCAAACTGGGCAAAGTTTTCCGACTGGAGCGAATGCTTTCGGGCGCGCATGGGGCTGCTGGAGCGACTGAGCCGCGCGTATCCGCACTATGGAGTGGCACTGAAGGCGACCAGCGGTGAGCAGTACGTGGCCGCAGTGTCGCAGAGCTGGTCCACCGATCCGGCGCGCGCGGGCAAGGTCCTTGCGGTGTACGATGCGCATGTGGCGGCGTTCCAGGACACACAGCGAGCGGCGTAATCGGAGCGGGATTTGGAGCGGTTTCATCGGTAGGGTACAAAGCTTGTGGCAGGGGCTGAAGCCCGCAAGCTTTTCGCTGCGATTGCGGCACGACTGAAGTCGTGCCCTGATACAAAGCCGGGATGGGTTGTGGGGTATCGCCGTAACGCAGGCGAGGCCCGGTCCATTCGAGGGGCCAGCCATCATAAAGCCTCCGGCACTGCCGGGGGATACTTATTTAATTGGGAATTATATACTTTACTCCCTGCTGGAACTTGCCAACTGTTTGTACGTGATCCGGGTTCCTATCGACTTCCCCAGCAGAGAATCGATCCGGTCGAGCGTATGAATCTTC
>JAKAAZ010000186.1 GCA_021802085.1 Acidobacteriota bacterium | reverse complement strand
ACAGGCATCCTCCGCGTTGCATGCGTCGGTCATCATTACCTTGATTGCGCTTTTCTTTTTTGGCGCCGTCAAGGGGCGGTTGACGGGCGGCGGAACCTGGAAATCCGCCCTGCAAACAGTTTTCATCGGCGGACTGGCTGCGGGCGCGGCGTATACGCTGGCAAGGCTGCTCAACGTGCATCCTAGCTTGTAGTAAGTCTTAGGAGGATTGCGTGGGGATTTTGGAAGTCACACCCGTCCAGGCGTGCCACGCCCAGCTGGCGCAGCGCTTTCAAGCGGTGCGGAAAATGACAGACGCCCTGTCGGAGCGGCTTACACCCGAGGACATGATGGTCCAATCCTGTCCCGAAGCCAGCCCGGTGAAATGGCACCTGGCGCACACAACCTGGTTCTTTGAGACGTTTCTTCTGCGTCCGTATCTGCCCGGATATCAGTCGTATCATCCTGACTTTCATTGGCTGTTCAACAGCTACTACAAGTCCCTCGGAAATCATCCGGAAAAACAACTGCGCGCATCGTTTTCCCGCCCATCGCTGGAACAGGTTCGCGCCTACCGTCAACACGTCGAACACGGGATCGGGCAATTATTGGCGACCGATGCATCCACGGAGATATGCGACCGCATCGAATTGGGGATGCACCACGAACAGCAGCATCAGGAGCTGATCGCTACGGACATCAAGCACGCTTTCTGGTCAAATCCCCTGCAGCCCGCGTGCGAGCAGTCTCCACTTCCCGCGGGCGCCGGTACAACAGAAACGCGTCACTGGCTGGACTATGCCGGTGGCCTGGTTGAGATCGGCCATCGCGGAGACGGCTTCGCTTTCGACAATGAATTCTCTCGCCACCAGGTCTTCTTAGGGCCATTTCGGCTTGCCTCGCATCCCGTCACCTGCGCGGAGTATCGCGATTTCATCCAGGACAAGGGCTACCAGCGACCGGAACTGTGGCTCTCCGACGGCTGGGATACGGTGCAGGCACTCGATTGGCGGGCGCCTCTCTATTGGCATCGCAATCCATCCGGCAGATGGGATGTGTTCACTTTGCGCGGGCTGATACCCCTGGACGGTCTGCTGGACACGCCCGTCTGTCACCTCAGCTATTACGAGGCCGATGCCTGCGCACGGTGGGCCGGATGCAGGCTGCCCAGCGAATTTGAATGGGAACTCGCTGCGAACGCTGTTCCCGTTTCCGGCAACCTGCTCGAAAGCGGAGCACTGCATCCGCTGGCGCCGCAACGCGGTGACTCCGACCCGTGCCAGGCCGCACAACTCTTCGGCGATGTGTGGGAGTGGACGCGCAGCCCCTATGTCGCCTATCCGGGCTATCGCCCAGCACCCGGCGCGCTGGGCGAATATAACGGCAAATTCATGTGCAACCAGTTCGTACTGCGCGGCGGTTCTGCGGTCACTCCCGCGTCGCACATTCGCGCCAGCTATCGAAATTTTTTCGCTCCCGGCACGCGCTGGCAGTTCTCCGGCATTCGTCTGGCTGCGGATGGAGGGGCCGCGTGAACATGGCTTCTGTACTGGATAGCATCATCCTCCCATCGACAACGGTCCGAACCGAGGAGAGTCTGGCAGTGGCCGAGGCCGCCGCCGAAGGATTGTCCGCGAAGCACAAGTACCTGCCCTGCTGGCTATTTTACGATGCAGCCGGATCCATGCTGTTTGAGAAGATCACCCGGCTGCCAGAGTATTATCTGACCTCGTGCGAGCATGCAATCTTTGCGCGCCATGCATCCGAGATGATTGCCGTCGCCACAGGACTGGGCGAGCAGCCAATGTCCGTCGTGGAACTGGGGGCGGGAAGCGCCAGCAAGACCCTGGTCCTGTTGCGCACGCTGATGGCACGACAGGCCCGCACCCTATACGTGCCTGTGGATGTTTCTGAAGCCGCGTTGAAGCTCGCATCGAAAAATGTCCATGCCGCGCTGCCTGCGATCGAAGTGCAACCGATCTGCTCCGAATTTACCCGTGAAAAATCGTTGAACCTCCCAATCGAAGGCCGACGCCTTGCTCTCTACATCGGATCCAGTATTGGAAATTTCGGCCCCGCGGATGCCGTGGAGTTGTTGCAATGGCTGCGCTCCCAACTGCTGCCCGGAGATGCCTTGTTGCTGGGTACCGACATGGTGAAAAATCCCGCATCCTTGCTGGCGGCCTACAACGATAGCGCAGGGATCACCGCGCAGTTCAACAAGAACGTCCTGACCAGACTGAATCGCGAGCTGGGGGCAGATTTTGCGGCGAATGCTTTTGAGCATCGCGCGATTTGGAACGTATCGGAAAGCCGGATCGAGATGCACCTGGATAGCAAGCGCAATCAAACCGTCCACGTGGAATCGCTCCATCGCACTTTCGGCTTCAAACGCGGAGAGTCCATCCATACCGAGAACTGCTACAAATTCACTCCCGAAGCCGTCGAGGACATGCTGCTGAAAGGCGGCTACATTCTGGAACAAAGCTGGTATGACGAGGACCGCTGGTTCGGCGTGCATGGCGCGCGCGTCGTCGACGCGGCAATCATGCCCCGGAATGAGGAAGTTGCCGCCGCGTAAATCCTCGGCCGACATCGCGGGTTTGCAGGGTATGCCCGCTCACTCGCCCGCGATCGTCATTCCTTCGATGCAAATCGTGGGGCAGGCCACGGCGCTCCGGAAAATCAGATCGTTGCCGACGCTGGAAACATTGTGCAGCATTTCTTTCAGGTTGCCCGCCACCGTAATCTCTTCCACGGGATACGCCAGCTCCCCGTTTTCTATCCACAACCCGGAAGCGCCATGGGAATAATCTCCTGTAACGATATTGACGCCATGACCGATCAGGTCGGTCACGTACAGGCCGTTGGGAATCTCCGCCAAAATCTCTTCCGGCGTCTTGATCCCCGGCTCCAGATAAAAATTCCCTGAGCTGATTCCCGGAGCGCCCGCCAGCCCGCGTGCGGCGTTCCCTGTGGACTGTAGACCGAGCTTCCGCGCCGTATACGTGTTCAGAAGATAGCTGGTCAGCACCCCGCGGTCGAGCACGACCTTGCGGCGCGTGGGCAAACCTTCCCCATCAAATGGGGCGCTGCCGAAACCCCCCGGCGTCGTGCCATCGTCGATCATCGTCAGGTTGCTTCCAGCCACCGCTTCTCCCAGCTTGCCGGCAAGAAACGAAGAGCTGCGGTAGACCGCATTTCCATTGATAGCGCCCAGAATTGCCCCCAGGATGGAAGTGGCAACCTCCGGAGCGAATACCAGCGGAACCCGTTGCGTGGGAACTTTGCGCGCGCCCAGCTTCCGCACCGTGCGCCGCGCCGCTTCCAGCCCCACCGACTCAGGCGAATCCAGCAGCGCCAGCGAACGCTGGCTGGAATACCAATAGTCGCGCTGCATTCCCCCATCGGGCGACTGTGCAATGGGCTGCGCGCTGATCGAGCAGGACGATCGCCGCACTTCTCCGACAAACCCACGAGAATTCGCCAGGATTTTGCGGCCGGTCGCAGCGTCAAAGCTCCCGCCGCCGGAATTTTGAATGCGCGCGTCCGCAGCCATGGCCGCGGCCTCCGTGCGCCGCGCATATTCAATGCGTTCGACGGCAGGAAGCGAGTAAACATCTTCATAATAGAGATCGAGATCGCCGGAAAGCATCCCGAATTCCCCGCGCTCCGGCAGCCCTGCGAAAGGATCTTCTGACGTCACCTGGACCAACGCCATGGCTCCGGAAACCAACTGCTCCACGCCCTCCGCTGTAAGATCGCTGGTCGAAGTGGAGGCGGTTCGCTGCCCTTGAAACACTCGCAGGCCCAAGCCGCGAGAACCCGCTTCCTTCAACTGCTCCACCTGGCCCAGCCGCACCAGAGTCTCGAACTCGTCACCCTCGGCGAAGGCAGCTTCCGCATCGCTGGCGCCCGCGCGCAGCGCTTTCGCAACAATGTTAGTTACAAATTCCTGCGTGATATGAAATGAACTCTGGGTGGGCAACGCGATGTCCCTTATTTATCAAAATTTTGATGGGCTTTTACGAAAAACAACAGTGAAGCCGCGGTGAGGTGAAGGGCATAGGCTGCAAAATAATCGGGAACGGTTTTAATCTCCTGCCCTTGTCCATGCGCTCCCTCTTTGCTGCGAAGGGTTGGCACGCCGCTCTCCAGAACCGACCAAAGCGACGTGTAGTGGCAATCTAAGTACGAAGGGATGAGATTGTTTTGCCGAACTACGTTTAAAAGAACCTTTGCGGGACTGTTCTTGTCGAATCTCCACTTGTGAAGGCCGCATATCGTTTTCAGGCAGCTTTCAAAAGACTTCAAACAGTCATTGAGGCATTCCTTATACTTGTTTTTCCGATAATGCTCGTGTGCTTGGAGAAATTCATCCAGCGTCCCACTGAAATTCATGCCGGAGAGCAGATTTATAACTGGCCGAGTTATCTCAGAATGTATATATTCTGCATCCAGCCTGACAATTTGACCTGCATCGTACTGATAGCCCACCGAATGCTCTCTGAATCGGAAGTTCAGCTCCTGAATGGCCTCAGCAGCATTCATTTTTGGGGTTAAATAATAAGCTGCGTTTGATTGTCCAAGGGACGATTCGATCTGATTGAAAGACATCTTAATGACATCTAATATTTTATCTACATCGGTCGACACCATAATAAATGAGGCCAACTGATCAAATGGATTTCGGGGACCTAATGGATTTCGAGGGGCAACAAGCTGAAAAACTCCATACTCGCGGCAAAGGACATCGCATATTGCACCGTAGCAATTAGCTCTATGGATAACAATCGGATCGATCGAACCAATATACCTGTGCCGCCCCGACAATTCGCTATCGTCTATTGATCCTAACGTGTCGCGCCAAATATGAATGATTTGCACCCTGAGTTCTTGAGGAATCGAATCATAGCGGTACACGTCGATTTGCTCGTCGGATTGGCGTTTTTTCCTTTTTGAATAAAGATTGTATACAGCCATAGGTTCCTCTAATTGCCGGTTCCACCGACGGTCATTTTGTCCAGCTTGATCGTCGGCATGCCTACGCCAACAGGAACGCTTTGTCCGGCCTTGCCGCAGGTCCCCACGCCTTCATCCAGCTGCAAATCGTTGCCGACCATGGAGACATATTTCAACGACTCTGGACCGTTGCCGATCAAGGTTGCATTCTTCACCGGCGCGGTAATTTTTCCGTCTTCGATCAGATAGGCTTCGGACGCAGAAAAAACAAATTTGCCGTTGGTGATATCCACCTGGCCCCCACCGAAATTCACCGCATACAGTCCGCGCTGCACGCTGCGGATAATGTCCTGGGGATCGTCCTCGCCCGCCAGCATATAGGTATTCGTCATGCGCGGCATGGGAATGTGCTGATAGCTTTCGCGGCGCCCATTGCCGGTGTCCGCGATCCCCATCAGCCGCGCGGAAAGCTTGTCGCTCATGTACCCCTTCAGCACGCCGTTTTCAATCAAGACCGTCTCCTGCGTGGGCGAGCCTTCGTCATCCACGTTCAGCGAGCCTCTGCGATTTGGCATGGTCCCGTTGTCCACCACCGTCACCTTGGGACTCGCGACCATTTGACCGATCAGCCCGGCAAAGGCGGACGTTTTCTTGCGATTGAAGTCGGCTTCGAGACCGTGACCCACAGCTTCGTGCAACAGAACTCCCGGCCATCCCGGTCCCAGCACCACCGGCATTTCTCCAGCCGGAGCGGGAACCGCGCCGAGTTGCAGCACCGCTTGCCGTGCTGCTTCGATTGCAAAATATTCTGGCGTCTTGTCAGTCAAAAAGAAGTCCAGCAACACCCGGCCGCCTCCACCGGAACTGCCGCGGGCAATGTTTTCGCCTTCCTTCGCAATCACCGAGACATTCAATCTCGCCAGCGGTTGCGTATCGGTCGCAAAACTTCCATCCGATCCGGCAACAAGAATCCGCCGCAATTCGTCCGCGAAGCTTGCCTGCACCTGCACGATGCGCGCATCGTACGCTCGGGCCGCTCGATCGGCGCGTTGGATCAGCGCAAGTTTTGCGGCCGTTTCCGCGTCGGTACCGGTGCCCGCTACCGCATACAATCCAGCCGAAGGCGACTCGCGAAAGCCCTGTACCTGCTGCTTCGAAGGACCGCTCGCGATCAGTGCGGCGGTATGAGCGGCACGAAGCAGCCTTTCCGGAGATAGATCGTCCGTGTAGGCGTATCCGGTGCGCTCGCCTGAAACTACGCGCAAGCCGCAACCGGCGCTGATTCCCTGGCTCGCGGATTTGACCAGAGATTCGTCCACCATCAGCGAACTGGCCGTGATGTATTCGAAATAGAGATCCGCGTAATCGCCGCCCGCCGAGAGCGCTGCAGCCAGACACTGCTCCAGCAGTTGCTCATTCAGGCCGAGATGTTCATAGAAAAACTTGCGGGTGTCGGGCGATGCGGACTGCATGAGATGACTCCTCTGGAATGACGCGGCGATCTGGCGCACGGCAGCCGACCTGATTTGATTCTATCTTTTAGATTCACCCAAGTGTCGAAGGACGCACTTCAACGCCCAAATTCGGCGCACGACGCATACACGTGTGTCTCGTGGCCTAGACGAACGTTCCGTGGTAGCGTGGAGGGCATGAACAACGATGCGCGCTACCCCATCGGTAAATTCGTGCGATCCACCAACCTCACCAAAGCCGAGCGTGAAGAGGCCATGAAAACCATTGCGGAACTGCCGGAAAAACTACGCAACGCGGTGAGCGGCCTCTCGGAATCACAGCTCGACACTCCCTATCGCGAAGGCGGTTGGAGCGTGCGGCAAACAGTCCACCATGTCGCCGACAGCCACATGCAGGCCAGCGGTCGAGTGCGCCTTGCATTGACCGAGGACTGGCCGTCGATCACCCCTTACAAGGAAAATTTATGGGCTGAACTCGCGGACGCGCGCACCCAGCCAGTCGAGGTTTCGCTGCAACTTCTTGACGCTCTGCAAACTCGCTGGTTCGCCCTTCTGCGCTCGCTGGACGAAATCAGCTGGACACACTGCGGCTACAAACATCCT
>JAKAAZ010000185.1 GCA_021802085.1 Acidobacteriota bacterium | reverse complement strand
GTGAGGCGAAAACTTCGCGACAACGGAGATGTCGAAGTTGATCTTGCGGGGGTAGAATGGATTCTCCATTGGCTGGGTGGTTGGCCTGGAAGTGCTGGATCGCCGGGATCGGACGGAAAGAACTGCTGCGGGGAATTGCGCGCGATTCAGCCGATTGAGGAGGAACCATGACTCAAACATCGAGACGCGATTTCGTAAAGGCCGGGCTGGCTGCGGGCGCGCTGGCCAGCGTGGGAAGCCTGCCACTGGCGGCACAACGCCAGACAGCGACGGATATGGTGACGCTGGGAAAGTCGGACGTGCGGGTGACGCGGCTTGCGTTCGGCACGGGGACCATGGGCGGCCGGGTGCAGCGCAACCTGGGACAGGCACAGTTCACCAGGCTGGTGCGGTACGCGCATGAGCGCGGGATTCGCTTCTTCGAAACGTCGGAGTCTTACGACGGCATGCACGAGATGCTGGGAGTGGCGCTGAAGGGTGTTCCGCGAGAGAGCTATCAACTGATGACGAAGGTGACGACCGGGGACGGGGCCGACCCGAGGGAGAAGATCGACGAACTGCGCAGGCTGGCGAACACGGAGTACTTCGACATTATGCTGCTGCACTGGCAGCATTCGGCGACGTGGCCGACGGACACGACCGAGTGGCAGGATGCGATTGAGCAAGCGCAGATGAAGAAGGCGGTGCTGTGCCACGGGGCGTCGGTGCATGGGCTGCCGGCGCTGCGGCAGGTGCCGACGGACAAGTGGCTGCAGGTGGCGATGATCCGGATGAACCAGAAAGGCGTGAAAATGGACGCGGAGGACTATGCGACCAATGGCCTGGGGAATGTGAGCGAAGTGGTCCAGTATGTCCATCAGGCGCGCGGGCACGGCCTGGGCGTGATCAGCATGAAACTGGTGGGCGAGGGAACATTTACCAAGCGCGAGGACCGGCAGCAGGCGATGAAGTTCGCGTTCAGAAAAGCCGGTGTCGATGCAGTGACAGTGGGGTATAAGAATACGGGCGAAATCGACGAGGCGATCGATAATTTGAATCTGGCGCTGGCGTAGCGGGCAGGATTGGACGCGATGCGGAGGTTTTGAGAAATCCCATGTCTCAGAAGCGAGATGCGGGGCACCCGGATTTCACGCAACCGCGAGGTCCTTCGCCTTCGGCCCAGGATGACAATTTTTTATTCCACCCGAGGATGATGGGAAGTGCGAACATACTTTCATCCCACATCTCAAGTGCGAGATGTGGGGCACCCGGGTTCTCTCGGATTTCACTTGAGTGAGGTTGCTCGATGCACGCTCTGCTGCAGGACCTGCGGTACGGCGCACGCCAGTTGGGTCGCAATCCGGGGTTCGCGCTGACCGCGATTCTGACGCTGGCGCTCGGCGTGGGAGCCACCACGGCAGTTTTCAGCGTTGCCTACGGCGTGCCGATCGATCCTTTCCCTTATCTTACTTACTAAGGATGTGAAGACACTGGCGACTCCGAAACTCTGTGCCTCGGAACGGCGTTCGTGCGGTTGGATTGTCATCCCATTCAAGCCAGAGGACGGCTTGAATGGGCACACTGGCAGCCGGATTTCACTTCATCCCACCCTAGCCACAAACAACGCGGCTAGGATGGGGCACCCTGGCACCCTGGCAGAAATAGGTTGCGGCCGGATTTCATTCTCTGGATTCTTCGCTACGCTCAGAATGACTCCTCTTATTTTGAATAGGGATATGTCAATCTACTGTAGCTGCACGCACTGAGGATCCGCGTTGGCGGACTGCGCATGGGTTTGTACGGTGAGGGCGGCGGCGGCGAGGATGAAAATCATGGGAAAGCATTCGAGGGTGTAGCGCGGCTCGGGGGTTTCCACGGTGAGCAGCAGCAGGGAGCGAACGATAGCATAGGCGACCATGACGGCGGCGAAGGGAACGCGCTTTTTGAGTCCCCATGCAGCGAGCAGCAGATAGGCAACATTGAGCGCGCCGTAGGCCCAGGAAAAAATTGTCTCCGCGGGATGGTACCGATATTGCCACCAGCGCAACTCGATCCATAGTTGTTCCGTGCGGGGCCGCAGCCACATGTCTTCCAGGCGCATCAGCGGCAGCAGGACATAGAAGCGGAATGGATGGCGGCGAATCCGTTGCCGCGCCAACTGTCCGAAGCGGTCGCTGATGGCCGGCGTCATGACTTCGTTCCGGTTATATTTAGCGAACAGTTGGGCAGTTTCGGCTTGCTCGGCGGGACTGTCGAAGGCGCGCGAGGGCAGCAGGGACACGTCGATGGGAGAACCATTCACGTTCCAATAGATTTCGGCGGTGGAGGCATAATCGCCGACCCAGCTTTGCGACCAGCGAATCCAGCCGCGAGGAACATATTCATCCGGATTGTTGGCATAGCGCGGCGCGAGAGGCTGGAAGACGTGAAAGGTACGTTCGTTGCGGAGGGTCCAGGGAATGAACGGCACCATCGCGACCAGGGTACATGCGATGGCCAGAGTCGCACTGCGGCGGGCGGGAATGTTGCGGCGGGTATACCACAACATGGCGGGGACGAGCACCAGGCCGAGCAGGGGACCATCGGGACGCAGCAAGGCGCTATAGCCGATGCTGAAGACAAGGGCCCAGAACCAGCGGTCGAGCGCGGGACGCTCCACATAGCGCAGCAGGGCGTAGAAGCCGAGCGCAATGCAAAACAGCGTGGGTGTTTCCGTGAGCGGCAGCGCGACGTAGTTGGCGGTGAAGGGACACAGGGCAGCCAGATAGAGGGCGGTGACGCCGGCTTTGCGAGAGATGGCGTGGGCAGCGAAGCCGCCGATCAGCAGGCATGCGACCAGATCGATGACTGCCTGTACCAATAAGACTGCGTGATAGTGGTCGATGCCGAAGAGAAAAAAACAAATCCCGAGAAAAAGAGGGTAGCCGGGAAGGCGAATCAGGGTTGGATGAATCCCCGTGGTGCGGGTGAACCCGTAGATGCCGTGCCAGAACCAATTGCGGGCGATTTCGCCGTACACAAGCGAGTCGCCCTCAACTACCGGATAATAGTGAATGAACCAGAGACGCAGGAGCAGACCGGCAACAAGGGCTGCGATCACGTGCCTGGCGGCGTGGCGGAGCAGGTACAGCATTGATTATGAATGATACAAGCTTGCCGGAGTTTTTTGAGATAATGATCCGACCGCGCTGCGCCGAATCGTCGTATCCCACACTGGCCGCTCAGTCACCCCAGCGGGCACAAATCGCCCGCCGGGGGCCCCGATACGCGGCGAGGATGGGGCGCGCAGATTCAACGATTTTGTGCCGCATTCCCGCATGATGAAGCCAATTTTCTACGATCCCGAGCGCAAAAGATGGAAGCGCCTGCGGCGTCTTTTCGATATTGTCGCAGTCTTTTCGACCGTGGTCCTGGTGGCTTTCGGCATCAATGTGCTGCACCGCGAGAGGCTTCCAGAGCTGCTGTTGCCGGTGCCGAAGCGCAACTACCGGCCGCTCAGGGATTCCTACTATCAGACCAAATCGCGATCCAGCCAGCGCACGTTGAAGCGCAAGCGGAAACTGCGGCCCTCGGACATCCCGTTGAACGCGGGCGAAGGGCTGCGCGTCGCGTACTACGTGGACTACGACGCGGCCAGCTACGCCTCGCTGAAGAGTCACGTCCACGATATCGACCTGCTATTCACGGACTGGCTGCACGTGATTACGCCGGATGGAAAACTGACCGCATTTACGCTGGACAACCACCCGTTTGCGGTGGTGGACCAAAACGGCGCGCATAATATCGACCCGCAGCGCAAGGTGATGCACGCGATAACGGATGCGCATGAAGACACGGAAATCTTTCCGCTGGTCAATAACTTCAATCAAATGACGGGAGACTTCAGTTCCGACGTCGTGGAAAAATTTTTGTTGAGCAGAACGGCGCAGGCCATGTTTGAAAAGCAGGTGCTCGCGTTGCTGGCCGCCAATCCTCGCTATCACGGCATCTCGCTCGATTTTGAGGCGATCCCATCGGATGCGCAGCCGGCGTACCGGCGGCTGGTGGAGAATCTCTACGGCATGATGCATGCACTGCATCTGCGGCTCTACGTGAACGTGCCGGTGGACGACGACGATTGGGACTTCAAGTTCTACGCGGCCCACTCCGATGGCATCATCCTGATGGATTACGACCAGCATGAACCTGGGAGCGCCGCGGGGCCGGTCGCGGGTCAGGAATGGTTCGTCCGCAATCTGCAGCAGGCGGTGAAGGTGGCGCCAAGAAACAAACTGATCTGCAGCATTGGGAATTACGGCTATGACTGGACGATGTCGCAGCCGACCCGCAAGAACCACAAGCCGATCCGCAGCAAGGTGCTGGATGTCGACGATCTGGCGGTGCAGGACGCGTGGCAGGAGTCATCCGACTCGGAGGCCGCGCCGGTGCTGGATTCAGACTCGCTGAACATGCACTTCGCCTACGATGACGAGGATGCGCATACCCGACATGAAGTGTGGTATCTGGACGCGGTGACGGCGCTGAATGAGATGCGCGCGGCGCGGGAGTTGGGCATCCAGACCTTTGCTTTATGGAGGCTGGGCAGCGAGGACCCAACGCTGTGGAAGATCTGGGACAATCCAATGGACCCGAACGCGGCGCATTTGCTGGCGAACATTTCGCCGGGGGCCGATGTCAATACGGAAGGCGACGGCGATGTGCTGAAGGTGATTGGCAGGCCGCGGAATGGCACGCGGACAGTGCAGATCGATTCCGATTCCGATCTGGCGGTGAGCCAGGAGATCCATGTATTTCCTGAGCCATACACGCTGGAGCAGTACGGCTACCATCCGAATGAACTGGCATTGACGTTTGACGACGGGCCCGATCCGACTTGGACGCCGAAGATTCTGGATGTTCTGAAACGCGAGAACGTATCGGCGACTTTCATGGTGATCGGCGAGGAGGCGCTGGACAATGTCGGGCTGCTGAAACGCTACTACCGAGAAGGGCACGAGATTGGCAATCACACCTTTACCCATCCGGACATCAGCCAGATCTCGACCAGCCAACTGAACCTGGAACTGAACGGGACGGAGCGGCTGTTTGCGGCGGAACTGGGGGTGCAGCCGCTGTTTTTCCGGCCACCCTATTCGATCGACCAGGAACCGGATACCAATGAGCAGGCAGCGCCGGTGGACCACGTCGAGCAAATGGGCTACATCATCGTGGGCGACAAGATCGACACGGACGACTGGAATGAACACCCACGCAAAACGCCGCAGGACATTGTTGCAAGGGTTTTGACACAACTGAAGGCGATGAAAACCATGCCGCAGTTCCGCGGCAGCATCATCTTGCTGCATGATGGCGGCGGCGACCGTTCGGCGACGGTGGCGGCGCTGCCATTGTTGATCGATACGCTGCGCGCGAAAGGCTACACAATCGTTCCCGTGTCCGCGCTGATCGGCAAGACGCGGGAACAAGTGATGCCGCCCATCCCCGCGAAACAGCGGTGGCAGGCGCACATCGATGCCATTGCTTTCTGGCTGATTTCATTTTTCAACCATACCGTCGTTTTGATCTTTTTTGTCGGTGACGTTCTGATGACAGGGCGGTTGCTGATTGTGGGTCTGTTTGCGGTGCTGGACCGCTTGCGCAGACGGAAGCCCTATCCCGGAGCGGAAAATTACTGTCCTAAAGTCGCGGTGTTGATCCCGGCGTTCAACGAGGAAAAGGTGATTGCGCGCACGATCCGTTCCGTACTGGGATCGAAGTATCCGAATCTTCGCGTGCTGGTGATCGACGATGGATCGACGGACAACACGCTGGAGGTTGCACGTGCCGCCATGCCAGACGAGCTGGCGTCCGGCAGGCTGGTAGTGCTGACCCATCCAAACGGGGGGAAGGCGGAAGCGCTGAATTACGGCTTGCAGCATGTGACCGAGGAAATCTTCCTGGGCATCGACGCCGATACGGTGATTGCCCCGGACGCCATTGCGAAGCTGGTACCGCGCATGGCCGACCCAAGCGTAGGAGCGGTGGCCGGCAATGCCAAGGTTGGCAATCGCGTGAACCTGTGGACGCGCTGGCAGGCGCTGGAATACATCACCAGCCAGAACTTCGAGCGGCGCGCGCTGGATTTGTTCAACGTCGTTACGGTTGTTCCCGGGGCCATTGGAGCATGGCGAACGACCGCAGTGAAAGCGGCGAACGGCTACCACGTGAATACTGTGGCCGAGGATGCGGACCTGACCATGAACCTGCTGCAGCAGGGGTACAAGGTGGTGTATGAGGACCGGGCGTTTGCGTTCACGGAAGCGCCGGCGAATATGCGCAGCCTGATGCGTCAGCGATTCCGCTGGTCGTTCGGGATATTGCAGGCGGTGGTCAAACATCGCGGCGCGTTTCTACGTCATCGCGCCATGGGGTTGTTCGCGTTGCCGAACATGATCGTGTTCCAGATCATCCTGCCGCTGTTCTCTCCCTTTATCGACTTGATGTTTATCGCTGGCGTGGTGCATTATTTTGTCGACCAGCATTTCCATCCGGAAGCGGCCAGCACGGCCAGCTTCGAAAAATTGATCATCTATTTCCTGGCGTTTCTGGTGGTGGATTTTCTTGCATCTTCGCTGGCATTTTTGTTGGAGCCGCGCCACGCCAGCAACAAAGGCGACGGCTGGCTGTTGTTCCACATCTGGATACAACGCTTCACCTATCGGCAAGTCTTCTCTCTGGTGCTGCTGAAGACGATCAAGCGCGCGATCGATGGGCGGCCGTTCGCGTGGGAGAAACAGGAACGAACCGCGCGGCTTTCGGCGAACACGGAACGGGCGACGGGGGGAAAGTAAACCCCGCGATCCAATCTCGCATCCGATTTTTTTGACTCGCCAAAAGTGAGTTGTTAAGCTTCGATATAAGAACCTGATCCCCCCTTTTTTGGAGACGAATGTGAAGAAAATCTCAGTTCCTGGAATTCATTGTGCAGCCGCTTTGTTTTTAGGTTTGACTATCGCCGCTCCGCAGGGAATCGTGGCGCAAAATCATGTCGTTTCTCCAGCGGAGATTCAGAAAAATCTCACGGCCTCCT
>JAKAAZ010000184.1 GCA_021802085.1 Acidobacteriota bacterium | reverse complement strand
GCCCTGTCGGACTTGGCGAGTCCGAAGGTGAGTACCAGTTCGCTGGAAGAGAGATAACTCGATCCGCTGCGCATGGTTAATTTCTGCCCAGTCTGCGCGGATTTCACAAACACCACCGCCCCGATGCCGTTGCGATTGGATTTTGTTCCCCACAGCTTGAGGCGCAACGAATGGTTGGTTGCGCCGGTATTGCGGAACAGCGCCGCCGGCCCGTCATTGGTGGTCATGATTAAGTCCAGCGCGCCGTCATTGTTGATGTCTCCATACGCCGCGCCGCGGCCGACACGCCGTTCATCGAAGGACTTGCCCACCTCCGCAGCAACATCCTGAAACTTGCCGCCGCCCTCGTTGTGAAACAGATGTGGGGATTCAGCGTAGTGCACCTGCTGCTGCACACGCTCGATCGTGGGATCCAGGTGGCCATCGGCGATGAAGAGGTCGAGCCATCCATCGAGATCATAATCGAAGAAGAAGCATCCGAAGCCCAGAGTCAACAGGCTTTTGCGTCCGACCTCCGACTGAGGCGCGATATCGACGAACAAGCCGTTCTTTTGATTCTGGTAGAGAGAGATCATCTGGTTGGAAAAATTTGTAATCGCCAGGCTGGGATAGCCGGAGTGGTTGTAGTCGGCGGCGTCGATCCCCATGCCGGCGCGGGCCACGCCATCCTCGCTGAAGCCGATTCCGGAGACCACGCCTTTTTCTGTAAACGTGCCGTTGCGGTTGTTGATGTAGAGCTTGTTCGGCTCGGTATCGTTGCTGATGGCAATGTCCGGCCATCCATCCTGGTTGGCATCGAGAATGGCGATTCCGAGGCTCTTCGAAGTAGCGTCGTAGAGACCCGCTTTGCGGGTGGCGTCCTCAAAGGTTCCGTCTCCCCGGTTGCGCCAGAGCCGCACCGAGACACCTTTGTAGGACTCCGGAGTGCAGTAGGCCTTGTCCTTGCCATCCATCGAACAATACAGGTCGGTCGCTGGAGTCCACGCAACATAGTTCGCCACCAGCAGGTCCAGGTGGCCATCGCGGTCATAATCAACCCAGGCCGCGCTGGTGCTGAATTCATCGATACCCCATAGCCCGGCTTGTTTCGTGACGTCGGTAAAGGTGCCGTTCCCATTGTTGTGGAAGAGATGATTTTGTCCGTATGCGGTCACAAACAGATCGTCATGGCCGTCGTTGTCATAGTCCGCGACCGCGACTCCCATGCCGTACATGGGGACTGCCAGGCCAGCTTTCCGGGTAACATCGGTAAATGTGCCATCACGGTTGTTATGGTACAGAGCGGATGTGGTGATGCGACCTGGGTGGCCGGGCCAGTTCATCCCATTGACCAGGAAAATGTCCTGCCAGCCATCGTTGTCATAGTCGATAAAGCCGACGCCCGGCCCCAGCGTCTCCGGCAAATATTTTTTCCCGAAAGCGCCGTTGTTGTGGACGAAACGAATACCGGCGGCGCGGGTGATGTCTTCAAAGCGAATATGCTCTCCGGAATCGGATGGAGCGTTCCCTGGTGATGTTGCCAACGTGTGTGTCGCAGTGGATGAACTTTCCGAACCTGAGAAATCTCCCATTGCTGAGTCTGCAATCGAACTTGGCAGAGAACCAAGGAAGGATGCCGCAAGCGCAGCTCCGGAAAGCTTGAGGAATGTGCGTCGATGCGGTCCCTGAGTTTCTTCCATCAAGCCGGAACTAGCAGATTTTCTACCCTTCAATTTCCACCTCTGTGCAGGACGGACGAGCCGGAAGTGCGACTCGAACGAGCGTCCGCGGTTGTTGCAACATGCTTGCTGGAGGGATTCTCAATCGGCAGAGGAACCGAAATATGTTCGTGAATGGGTTGCCTCTCCCGGTTATCGTCCGGATGTTTCTCCAGATACGGGCCGGTCAACGCCTGCGACGACTCATCCGCCTTGAAGCGCAGATAACGCACCTCATACTGGTGTGCCATGCCTGGATTGCCCATTCCGGTTTCACACAGCATCAGGTTGTAATTGGCTTCCAGATCCTCCGGGTCGATGGCCAGTGCCTGTTGGAACTGAGCCTGCGCCGCTGCATATTTGTGTTGTAGAAATAGAACGCGGCCTAGATCGTTCCGGACCACGCGGTCGTATGGATACTGCGCCAGGACCTGGCGAAGCTGTGCGATGGCGCCGTCGTAGTCGCCCGTCTGCCGAAGCACGCGTGCATAGAAGTAATGGGTCCGCGCCAAGCGCGGAGAAAGCTGCAATGCCTTGTCAAGCACGACGCGCGCACCCGTCATATCGCCTACCAGCACGCGCTCTCTGCCGATGTTGACCCACCCGTCGGGGTTGGTGGGGTCCACTTGCGTTACGCGTTCAAAGGCCGCTTCCGCTCCCTTTAGATCTCCCTGCAGCAGCAACCCGATGCCGTAGTCGTTCCAGCGCTGCCAGTCCGCTTTGTTGAGCGCTACCTGGGATTTAGGGATGGGCGCGTTCGCAGGCAATACGGTCAGATCCGCATTTGCGCTGGCCATCACGACGATAGGAGGATCTGGAATGGCTTTGATCTTTCCCGACACATCGCTGGTATTTCCGGTAAAGACCATGCGCCGGTCGTCGTAGGAAGGCGTCACGTCGTGCGGGCCTGTACTTTCAGACACTCCGGCGAATGAAAAGTGAGTGTTGAACCAGGAGAATTTGCGGTAATTCAGCTTGGCTTGCAGATGAATTTTGCCGCGCGCATCTTTGGGAATTTGCAGCCGAAAATGGACCGTATCGGCGGCGCCGGGAGGTATCAAGTGCGCATAAATGGTGGCCCTCGCCGCCCAGGCATTTCGCTTGTCGATCGGATTGCCGTGCGCATCGATCGCCCACGAGCGATAAAAGTGCGCTCCCGGCTCGACCGGTCCATGACCGTTGTTCTCCACCATGCCGCTCCAGAAAAGCACATGGCCGGCATCGTCGGTGGCCTTCAGTTCCAGCCAGCAATCGAAGGCGTCCACAGTTCCGCCGGGGAAGAAATGTCCCACAGCGAGAGTACGGACGACCACATCGACGCGCACCGTATCTCCGGCGCGAACTACTCCCCGGACACGGTTGAGCGGCGCAGTTACCGGTGTCGCTGGTGGACCGCCAGCAGCGCCGGTCGGCGATTTCATCTCCGATTCTTCCCCAACCGCGAAGGTAGTCGCCAGTTGAGGCGCGGTGTATGCCACTTTGTTGTTGGCCAGGTCATTGGTTGCCGTTTCGGGAGAGATGGCGAAGATGTCCACCCGGACTTTCTTATCCTTCAGAAAGCTCTCGGTGTCCTTGAGCTGCACTTGATCCTTGTTTTCAAAGGGAAGCGCCGTATTGGCCGCGATGAAGCGATGCGAGTGGACCATCCCGTTCACGTTGCCGGCGTCATTGGAAGGTGTCGGCGGCATGTGGCAATCCTCGCAATTCTGCGGTTTGGGCGGGTAATAGAACGACCTTGCTCCAAATCCGGAAACGCCGCTTGCCTGCCAATTGTCATAGTCGTCGAAGCCGCGAATCCAGCGATAGTGGTTGTCGGCCACGTCGAGGTGCACCTTATGGCAATTCCCGCAGTATTCCGCGGACTGGCTGCCCCTCATAAATGGCTTGAGAAACGTGCGCCGGTGAGGTTCGGGATTTTCTTCGATCAGATAATCGATCAGTTGATGCACGATCGGATTTTTGCTCGCCACCAGCCGTTGCAGTTGCGGATATTCCAGCACAAAATCGGCGTTGCCCATGGTACTTTTCTCCACGCGGATGGAGTGGCAGACCACGCAACCCATTCCCGCCTGCGAGGCCGGAATAAAGAGGTGATCTTTCACTGGCGCATTGAAGTTGCCGGGAAAGAACAGCGCCGCATCGTGGCAGCCCGCGCACACTTTGGAGGCTTGAACGCCGTCCACTTGCTGCATGTAGACAATGGACTGGCGATACCATTGATTGTTGAAGGACGAGAAGTGATGCGCCGAACTTTCCCATTGCCTGTAAATATCCGCGTGGCAGGTCTTGCAGGTCGCGGAGTCCAGGAAATAGTCCTTGGGCACAACTTTGCCGCTGTTGGTCTCGGCGTCGCTGGGGAAGAAAGGACTCTTCGGGCCTCCACCTTCGTCCGCTTGGTCGGCTGGCGCCATGCTGGGGTTGTGGATTGCATGGTCACGTTGCCAGGGAACGGTGCGCAACCACCAGGCCCCAGCGGCAATCGCGGCGACCAATACAAACGATGTGGTTACGCGCAGAAGAGCTTTGGCGCTGCCATGCTGCAGCCAGCCTCGGTTGCCAGCCCACACGGCGAGCAGAATCGCCACCGCCAGCATCGAGACCATTTCGTGGGTGAAGAGGATGGACCATTGCTGGCGGCGCGCGCCGGTAAAGACCAGAACTGCGCCGGCAATCCCTCCCAGCGTGAGCACGATCCATCCAGCCTGCTCCAGACGGCTTCTTCCCCGCAGCAGTTTTCCCATTCCAGGGATGACGCTGACGACAAACAAGCAGCCGGCAAAGATGTGCAGCACAACGACTGCTTCATAAATCAGAGTTGCTGTGGGAAACGCATAGAGATAGACGGCGCTTGCGGCCAGCGCAACACACAAAGCTATGAGCAATCGCCTCAATTTTCAGTCTCCGCTTTCCAAACCATCCCCGGACTGGCGATCGCTGTTCTTCCGCTATTCCACCCGACGCGGCCAGTGTCTTTCTGTCGCTTATTTTGTTCCCGCGAATGAAGGGCCATGTATATCCCTCAGAACTGAAAGCGCCCGCTCAACTGAATCTCCCGGCCCGGAGTCATCGCCATGGTGATCGAGCCGAACTGCGGTGTATTGACAAAGCGGTTCGGCGAGCCAAGGTTGGTATGATTGAAGGCGTTAAAGAAATCGCCCCGAACCAGAAAAGCCATGTGCTTGTGAATCGGCATTGTCCTCTGTGCGGAAAGATCCATCGTCTGCATGCCTGGCCCGTAGACCGAATTGCGCCCAACGTCGCCGAAGGTATAAGGAGCCGGCGCTGCAAACGCAGCGGAGTTGATCCAGTGAGAGGAATTCCTGGTACCGTGCCCAAAGATCGGCTGTCCTGTCGCATTGGCGCGGATGGGATTCTGGCCGAGGATCGTGCCGGCATTGGCCGTATCGCCAAAAACCGAGATCGTGAATGGGTTCCCGGACATCACCCGCCACACAGTAGAGAACATCCAGTTCTGAGTCAAAACACGCGTCCAATGGGAACGCATATAGGCCGGAGTTTCATAGACAGCGCTCAAAACGAAATGCTGCCGCATGTCCTCGCCTGCTGGTCCTTTTTCGGCAGCGAGATCATTGTTGTTTTGCGGTATGACAGCCTCATGGTTAGGCGAACGAAAGTCCGGAGCGGTATCCAGCTCCTTTGAGAAGGTGTAGTTGGCCAGCAGGCTGAGACCGTTGCTGTAGCGGTGGCGAACATTGATGTAACCAGCGTCATACCAGCTTCGCGCCGTGTTTTCCAGCCGATAGATGGCGCTCACCGGAAAGGTGAGGCTGGCGATGGCGATGGGAGTGCCTTCAATATTGGACGGGATGGTCGTTCCCTTGGCAAAACTGATGTGCTGGAAGGGTCGGCGCGGCTCCACCGCGCCGGGTCCTGGCAACGCATTGTTGATCAGGACCGCCCGCATAAGATGCAATCCGTCGGCCCCGAGGTATCCGATTTCAACGCTGGTCGTGGTCCCCAGCGATTTCTCAATCGTTGCGTTCCATTGCTCGACGTACTGCGGTGACGGATGAAGACTGAATGAAGCGAAACTGACGACCGTCTTTCCCAGCACCGCCGGAGCAAAATTGAAGCTGGCAATGGCGGGATTCGGCGTATAGTTGCCGCCCTGGTTCGTCTCTGGAAACACCAGCGGCACGTTATGCCGCACGTCGCACCACGTCGTGTAGTCCACCGGCGTATCGAAGATGCCGTACGCGCCACGCACAATCATCCCCAGCCGAGGCAAGTTGTGCGCGATGCCAAAGCGGGGAGCGAAATCCAGGTCGTTGGCGTACGTTAGGCTTTTCGGATAATTCTGCTGGCCTCCGATGAAGGCAACTGGAGTGCCTGAAGAGATGTCGAGATTGCTGTTGGTATAGTGGGCGTCCCACAGCGGGCTGGTGTATTCATAGCGCAGGCCGTAGTTGAGGGTGGTATTCGCCGCGACGCGCCACTGGTCCTGCACATAGGCGTCGGCAAACCAACCGCGTAGGGACATGGCGGGAATGCCGGCCTGCCGCTGCCGGACCACGGGAAGGCCCAGTAAAAAGCTGGCCATTGCGGAACCGGTGCCGTCATTGGACGCGGTGCGCGATGTGTATCCCTTGGTGAACTGATAGAAGCCGCGGTTCTGGAAGAATCCCCACATCGGCCACAAATAACGCCGATAGCTGCCCCCAAACTGGAAATCGTGACGGCCACGTTGCCAATACACGGTGTCCCGGCCTTCATAGGTGGTGTCCCACTCGTGGCCTGGAGTATTGGCAAACGAGTCCCCGAAGCCTGAGTAGCCTTGCACGGCAAACCACGGCGCACCCCAGGCTCCCGGCCCGCCAAAACCCACCCCCTGTATGCCAAGCTGGCCGACAATATTATTCACATTGTCGTTTTGCGATCGGGCGAACATGGAAAGGCGCGACGCTGCGATGGAGGCGGTATTCAGTATGGCGGGCGTAAAAGTGTGGGTCCAGGAGCCGACGGCCTGCTGCGACAGATTGTCATTCGAGACGCCAAAACCCGGCAGGTTGATGGGCGAAAAGCCAGTCTCGCTCGACCCGGAATATCGCGCGAAAATCAAGTCTCCTCCCTTCATGTTGTGGTCCACTCGGAAGGTGCCCTGGTTCCAGGACTGCGTCTCGTTCCGCACGTCCATATAGTTGTTGGAGTCTACTCCCGGGCTGCCCATGTTTGGCCTTGGAAGGTATTGCGTCATGAACTGCACGGGCACGGAATTGAGCCTGTTGGCGGGAATTTTATTGCCAGGAAACTGTGTGCGCACCATCGAGCCACCACTGGTGGAAGCACTGGATGGGTCATAAATCTTCACCCCGCTCTGGCTGAAATCCCCGTGGA
>JAKAAZ010000183.1 GCA_021802085.1 Acidobacteriota bacterium | reverse complement strand
CGCTGAAGGAAATGTTCAATTACGCGACGAACATGCGTTCGTCCACGCAGGGCCGAGCGACGTACTCGATGCACTTTGCCCGGTATGAAGAAGCGCCGCGCTCGGTGAGCGATGAGATTATCGGCCGCAGCCAGAGCAAGGCATAAATCTTTTTAGCAAAAGCTTGTAGGCGTTTTTAAGACAAAGACTTGCAGTACGAATTTTTCAAGATCGAATGGAAGGGATGAGGAGCAACCAATGGCGAAGGAAAAGTTTGACCGGTCGAAGCCGCACGTGAATGTAGGGACGATCGGGCACATCGATCATGGCAAGACGACGTTGACGGCGGCGATCACCAAGGTATTGTGGAAGCACAACCCGAACAACAAGTTTCGTTCCTTCGACACGATCGACAACGCGCCGGAAGAGCGGGAGCGCGGCATCACGATTGCGACCGCGCACGTGGAGTACGAGACCAAGAACCGGCACTACGCGCACGTCGATTGCCCCGGCCACGCCGACTACATCAAGAACATGATTACGGGCGCGGCGCAGATGGATGGCGCGATTCTGGTGGTGGCTGCGACCGACGGGCCGATGCCGCAGACCAAGGAACACGTGCTGCTGGCCCGCCAGGTGGGCGTGCCGTACATTGTGGTGTTTCTGAACAAGTGCGATGCGGTGGACGATCCGGAACTGATCGACCTGGTGGAAATGGAAGTGCGCGAACTGCTGAGCAAGTACCAGTTTCCGGGCGACGATGTGCCGGTGATTCGCGGCTCGGCGCTGGGCGCGTTGAATGGAGAAGCGCAGTGGGAGGCGAAGATCGACGAGCTGATGGAAGCGGTCGATAAGAGCGTGCCGATGCCGCAGCGGGCCATCGATCAGCCGTTCCTGATGCCGATTGAAGATATCTTTTCGATCTCCGGACGCGGCACGGTGGTGACGGGACGCATCGAGCGCGGCAAGGTGAAGGTGGGCGAGGAGACGGAGATTGTTGGCTTCCGGGAGACGCGCAAGACGGTGGTAACGGGCGTCGAAATGTTCAAGAAGCAGCTGGATGAAGGCCTGGCGGGGGACAACGCGGGGCTGCTGCTGCGCGGCATTCCGAAGGAAGACGTGGAGCGCGGGATGGTGCTGGCCAAGCCCGGCTCGATTACGCCGCACACCAAGTTCAAGGCGGAGATTTACGTGTTGAGCAAGGAAGAGGGCGGGCGGCACACGCCGTTCTTCAACGGATACAGGCCGCAGTTTTATTTCCGGACGACGGACGTGACCGGGGTGGCCAAGCTGCCGGAAGGCACGGAGATGGTGATGCCGGGTGACAACGTGAGCCTGGAGATTGAGCTGATTACTCCAGTGGCGATGGAGAAGGGGCTGCGGTTTGCGATTCGCGAAGGCGGACGCACCGTCGGTGCCGGGGCCATTGCCGAGATTTTGAAGTAAAAAAAGGCGAAGCAATTACAATTAAGCTTGAGAGGAGGCAGTGATGGATATTCACATTGAGGGCAATCGTTCGAGCACTGAAAACTGGATGTTGGCCCAAAATGCCTCCAAAGAGCTTCTTCCGGCATTAAGCGATGCGCAAAAAACAGTGGCAGACGAGTTGCGAACCAGCCATGAGGCTTACGCGAGAAGCGTTTACGCAGTCGATTTGAGCAGAAATGAATTGGTTGCCAAGGCAGAGCGCGCAGCCCGTGTGATTGAACGGATCGCGCAAAGAAAAGTTCCGGGAATCGCGGTGGATTCCGTCTGGTTGAAAACGTTCGCCGGGAAATTTCGATTCGATCTCGATTTGGATCGAAATCATACCGCCATGTGGGTGAATGAGGACGTAATCGATGAGCTTTTAGAGTCTGGATCGAAGACGGCGGAAGAGCAACTTGCCCGCATTGTTGAATACAGCTTGCCAACAGATTGGACTGCGAAAGCCTCGTGAGACTGGCAGGGCAGGAAGTCACAGTGTATTTGACAGACGATGGAAAGGCGGTTCTTGAGCTTGCCTCCGTCAAATTGCCCGATTCAAATCTGTTTTCCGTCTTGATTGAGGAATCGGAGGACCTAGGATTGTGGCTGCGCCTGCCGCGGAAGGATCAGATACATCTTTTTCTGTTGCGGTGGGAATACATTCTCGGAATTGATTTGCCGAGCGGGCTAGCCAAAGTAGTCGGGTTGAAGGGATAATAAAAAGATGCGCGAAATTATCACATTGCAATGTCCAGACTGTAAAGAGCGGAACTATTCGACGACGAAGAACAAGAAGAAGACGACAGCGCGGCTGGAGTTTTCCAAGTTCTGCAATCGTTGCCGCAAGCATACGGCGCACAAAGAAACCAAGTAGGCGCGGCGTTTCAACGATGTAGGGGCGTAAGCTCAACGGTTAAACTGCTGGTCTCCAAAACCGGACTTGGGGGTTCGAATCCCTCCGCCCCTGCCAGATTTTTGTTGAGCCGGCCCGACGCGGCGGGCAATCGCAGTTCCGGCATCGCGCGGAATGCAAGTGGATTTCAAGAAGGAAACAGCTATGGCAAAGGCAATTGCAGTCACCGAGACCCAGACAACGCCCCAGTGGCGGCAGCAACCGGAGCGGTTCCTGACCTTCCTGAAGGAAGTTCGCAGCGAGATGCACAAGGTGGTGACGCCGTCGCGCAAGGAAGTTCAGTCGACGACAACGGCGGTCATCATTACGGTGTTTCTGTTTGCCGCATATTTCTACGTGGTCGATGCGGCGGTGGGCAAGGTGATGCAGAACCTGCTGGCGTGGCTGACGCACTAAAAAAGTTTGCCGCGCGACGTGACGCCGGGAAGGTGAGATGGATGGCAGAAGAAGCGAAAATCGAAGCGCAACAGGCGCCCGCTGAGGCGCTGCCCGAGCTGGCGCCTCCCGTCAACGAACGTTTTCGGTGGTACATCATTCATGCGTACTCCGGGTTTGAGCGCAAGGTGCGCGAATCGATCGAGAGCCGCGTGCAGGCCTACGGGCTGCATGAGCGCATCGGGCGCATCATGGTCCCAACGGAGCCGGTCACGGAGATTCGCAACGGCAAGAAGTACACCATCGAGCGGGTTTTCTTGCCGGGATATGTGCTGATCGAGATGGATCTCGATAACGAAATCTGGCACCTGGTGAAGAACACGCCGCGTGTGACCGGATTTCTAGGCACGGGCGAAAAGCCGGTGGCGCTTACCGAGGAAGAAATCAGCTCGATTATTTTCCGCTCGGATGTGTCGAAAGACAAGCCGCGGATGAAGGTGAAGTTTGAAAAGAACGAGTCGGTGAAAATTACCGAAGGACCGTTCGCCAACTTTAACGGGGTTGTGGACGAAGTGAATGAAGACCGCGAAACGTTGAAGGTCATGGTGACGATCTTCGGGCGGTCGACGCCGGTGGAGTTGGAATTCAGCAAGGTCGAAAAGATTGCGTAAAGCAGATACCGAATAGGGGAGTCATTCTGAACGAAGCGTAGTGGAGCGAAGAATCCAGAGAATATTTGCTTGATGAGCGGTGTAATCGTTCTATAGATTCTTCGCTGCGCTCAGAATGACAGACCTTTTTTTGAAAGGAATTGAAACATGCCTCCAGTCAAGAAAGTACAAACGCAGGTAAAGTTGCAGATTGTCGCCGCGAAGGCGACTCCCGCGCCGCCGGTCGGCCCAGCCCTGGGTCAGGCGCAGGTGAACATTATGGAGTTCTGCAAGCAGTTCAACGCGCGCACGCAGACCCCCGACATGGCGGGCCTGGTGATTCCGGTGGTCATTACGGTCTACACGGACCGCACGTTCACCTTTGTCACCAAGACGCCTCCGGCAGCAGTATTGCTGAAGAAGGCCGCCGGCGTGGCCAAGGGCGCAGGTACTCCCAATAAAGACAAGGTGGGCAAGGTGACGGAGAAGCAGGTGGCCGAGATTGCCAAACAGAAGATGCCGGACCTGAACGCGGCGTCTGTCGATGCGGCGATTCGCTCCATCAAGGGCACCGCACGGTCGATGGGCATTGAAGTGGTCGCCTAACACTCCTAGAGCGATCTATATGGACAAGACGATTCGCAAGTACACCAGCTTCGATGAAATGAAGGCGGACGAGTACCGCTATTGGCAGAGCCGCCCGGTGCATGAGCGCATCCATGCCGTTTCCGATCTCACCCGGGAACATTATGCGATGAAGGGCGCGGTTGCCGATGTACCTAGACTTCAAAGAACTCTTGTCCGTTTTGAACGCGCACCGGGTTAAGTATCTTGTGGTGGGGCTTACGCAGTCTCGATTTACGCCCAGCCGCCATACATTCGGAGTTTTTCCGCAGCCTGTTTCGCCCCTGAGTACTGCTGGTCGAATCACTTCCATGAATCGAATTGTTGAATGAACTTCAGACTCAGACACTAGCGGCGCGAAACCGCTTCACGCCACAAAATAGCGCCTGCGTATCCAGAAGGCCACGTTCACCAGACTGATCAACGCCGGCACTTCAATCAGCGGACCTACGACACCAACGAACGCCTCGCCGGAATTCAGCCCGAACACCGACACAGCCACCGCAATCGCCAGCTCAAAATTGTTGCCTGCCGCCGTGAACGACAGTGTGGCGGACTGCGCATAATCCGCGCCCAGCCGCTTGCCCATCCAAAAGCTCACCAGAAACATAATCAGAAAATAGATGACCAGCGGAATCGCAATGCGAACCACGTCCAGCGGCAGCCGCACAATCAGATCGCCCTTCAGCGAAAACATTACGACGATGGTGAACAGCAGTGCGACCAGCGTCAGCGGGCTGATGCGGGGAAGGAAGCGCGTTCGATACCACGCCTCCCCTTTCATCCGGAGTAGAACAAAGCGTGTCAGTATCCCTGCGGCGAACGGCACGCCAAGGTAGATCCCCACACTTTTTGCAATCTGCTCGATGCCGATATGGAGGATGCTTCCCGCCAGCCCGAACCATTTCGGCAGCAGCGTCATGAAGACCCACGCATAGACGCTGTAGAACAGCACCTGAAACACGCTGTTCAGCGCCACCAGTCCGGCAGCGTAGTCCGTGTCGCCCTCCGCCAGTTCATTCCACACCAGCACCATCGCAATGCAGCGCGCGATCCCGATCAGGATCAGGCCCCGCATGTATGCAGGCTCGCCACGAAGAAAAAGAACAGCCAGCAGAAACATCAGCACCGGCCCAATGATCCAGTTCTGCGCCAGCGACAGGGCGAGCACGCGCTGGTTGCGGAAGACGTAGCGCAATTTCTCGTAGCGCACCTTCGCCAGCGGCGGATACATCATCACGATCAGCCCAAAGGCAATAGGAATGTTGGTGGTCCCCACCTGAAAGCGATTGACAAATGCGGCGGACCCGGGAATGAAATGCCCGACGGCAACGCCAATCGCCATGGCCAAAAAAATCCATAGCGTCAGCCAGCGATCGAGAAACGACAGGTGTTTCCGCTGGTGTGGAGCGCATACCTGCCCCTCGGTGGCGAGAGCGCTGGCCATCACGGTCGGCCCTCGCATGCGCAGGCAGGATCGAACGGCATGGGAACCGGCGCGCCTTCGAGCGCCGCGAATTTCTTCGGGCTGCAACATGCCTTCGACAGCCGCGCCCGGTCCGCCTGCATCTTCCGGTCCTCACTCATCCACGCCAGCGTCTGGCGGAGCACCTGCGCGGCCCCTACATCTGGAGGCATCGCGATGCGATAGTGCATCCACTTGCCCTCGCGCCGGGCCGCCACAATTCCGGCACGGCGCAGATACGCCAGGTGCCGCGAGATCTTCGGCTGCGACTGCCCTAGAATTTCCACCAGGTAGCAGACGCAAATTTCCCGCTCCCCCATCAGGTTCAGCAGGCGCAGGCGCGTGTTGTCGCCCAGCGCCTGAAAGAACCGCTCCGCGTTGAATTCTCGCTTTGCCATCGCCTTTTCTTATACGCCTTGACGAATATGTATTCAATGGATATATTTGCTTTAGAAGATATGTTCTAAGGAGGACGGCATGGCGGAGCATCTATTGGATTCAGTCAGGTCGAAGTACTCGGCGGTCGCGGAAAGCGCTCTGTCCAGCGATCACGCGGGTGTCAAAGCAGTCGCCGAGGCCTTCGGCTACACCGCCGAGGAGCTGACCTCCATTCCCGCCGCCGCCAACATGGGCCTTTCCTGCGGAAATCCCACCGCCACCGCGCATCTCAAACCCGGCGAAGTCGTTGTCGATCTCGGCTCCGGCGGCGGTCTCGATGTCTTTCTCGCCGCAAAAATGGTCGGCCCGACGGGTCGCGCCATCGGCATCGACATGACTCCCGCAATGCTCGACCGCGCGCGCGCCAACGCTGCCGCCGGCGGCTACAGCAATGTCGAGTTCTACCTCTCCACCATCGACAAAATTCCGCTCCCGGATGCGTCCGTCGACTGCGTCATCTCCAACTGCGTGCTGAATCTCGCGCCCGACAAGCCCGCCGTTTTTCGCGAAATCGCGCGCGTACTCAAGCCCGGCGGCCGCGTTGCCGTCAGCGACATTGCCCTCAAGCACGAGCTACCCGAGGCCGTCTCCCGCAGCATCGCCGCCTACGTCGGCTGCATCGCCGGAGCGATTCGCATCGACGACTACCGCGCAGGCCTGCTCGCCGCCGGCTTCCAGCATGTTGAAATTGTCGACAGCGGCGCCGACCTCAACGCCTACGCGAAGGTCGAGAACCAGTCCGGCTGCTGCTCGCCCACCATGGACGCCGGTCCCTCTCTTCACGCCGCCGCCTTGAACGCCGCCCATCCGCTCGCGGTGCTCGAAACTTCCTGCTGCACGCCGACCATCCCCGCGCCCGCGTCGCTGCACGATGAACTTGCGTCGCTGCTATCGCAATATGACGTCAACGCCGCCGCCAGCGTCAAGGTCTACGCCATCAAGCCAAGCTAGGGTGGCATAGAGCGATGCCCGCATCGCAATAACTGGAAGACTACGCTGACCTCAGGGCAATCGCATTTCAAAATAGCTCCAGTAAGCGGAACAGGTAGTCATCGTCCCAACCTGCGCGTTTGAACTTTCCTCTCAGGGAACCTTTCGATCCCTCTTTCTGCATGGCATTGATGGCCATGTGGCGCAGCACGGCCAGATTATGCGGCCCGTG
>JAKAAZ010000182.1 GCA_021802085.1 Acidobacteriota bacterium | reverse complement strand
CGCAACCGCTCCAGATACGCGGCGCAGGCCGGCTCATCGGCAAACCAAGAGCAAAACTCCTGCCATGTTCCCGGATAGGGCGGGTAAACTTCCGAAGCTGGAGGATCAGTCACCACTACATATAGAGTCTACTGTACTCAGGCAGCTACGCCACTCACGCAATTTCAACCAGGACGTTTAGTGGGAGGGTCCACCGCGATTACTCGACGAGCGGTTGGGGTATAAGAGGCTCGCGGAGGAAACCCATCATGGAACTACACACCATCGGCATCGATCTTGGTAAGACAGTTTTTCACAAAAGATTTGACACTACCCTCCCTGGCCACCACATCTCAATGGCAGCAGATTGCGGCCCCAACTCCTCCGCAGTCGTCCAGGTTCAGTTCTCGCTTCGGCGGACGGGACGATTTTTCGTGAGCGCTATCAAGCCCGCGTTCAGAATTGTGAGTGCGGCCAGGAGATATAAGCCTGCCCGCTGCGAGTGAAAATACTCATCGGCCCAGACCTTCACGTTGGGCGCAAGGAATCCGCCGAGATTCCCAATTCCGATCAAGGCGATGCCGCCAGCCGCAGCACGGTCGGCCAAATAGCCGGTGGGGAAGGTCCAGAAAAGCGGTTGCACGGCAATGAAGCCTGAGACGGCAATGGAGAGCGCGACCAGGCCCATGCGCGGTCCTGCTGTCGGAAATACGAAGCTTGCACAGCCAGAAATCAAGAGTGTCAGAGCCGCAAGTTGCCGATGCCGATGCAACTTGTCTGCCGCGTGGGGCAAGAGGTACGTAGCAACCAGTGTGCAGAGCCACGGAATGGCGGACACGAGGCCGACTTCCAGCCCTGCGGGTTGGCGCAGCAGAGCCGATATTTCTGCCGGGAGGTAGAAAATCGCTCCATAGGTACTCATCTGAATCAGCGTATAGATCAGCAGGAACTGCATGACTCTTGCGTCGCGCAGCATAGGGAGAATCTTCGCGGGTCCCGCGGAGCGCCGACCCATTTCCTCACCGGCCAGCGCATCCACCAGCGATTGTTTCTCCTGGGCCGGAAGCCAGGCGGCATTGGAAGGCCTGCTCTCCAAATACCGAAAGGCCCAGCATCCCAGAAGGACTGCCAACAAGCCCTCCACCAGAAACATCCACTGCCAATTTTGGAGTCCGCCCCATGGATGCATCCCGAGCAATAGGCCCGAGAGTGGACCGCCAACGATCAGAGCCAGCGGCACACCCAGGTAGAACAAGCCAAGAATCCGCCCTCGAACACGATTCGGAAACCAATACGTCAGATACAGAATTGCGCCCGGGAAAAATCCCGCTTCCATTACGCCCAGAAGCAGCCGCAGCAGATAGAACGAGGTGCTGCCTCTGACAAACATCGTCGCCATCGATACCAATCCCCAGCCAACCATAAGGAAGGAGATCCAGATCTTCGCGCCGATCTTGTGAAGGAACAGATTGCTGGGAAATCCGCATAGCGAATAACCAAGAAAGAAAATACCCGCGGCGAGAGCGTACGCGCCTTCGGAGATGCCAACAGAGGTCTGCAGCGCCTGCTTCGCAAAACTGATGTTCGCCCGATCGAGAAAAGAAACGACGTAGAGGAGCATCAAAAATGGGACCAGCCGCTTACGTGCTCGTAAGACCGCCCGGTCCACCAGCGCACTGCTGGAAGAGTGAGGAAACGGGTTCGCGTTCTCGTCGGAAGCAGATTCGATGGAGTCGATTCGGATCGAAGAACTTCCGCTCATTTTCATCCCCTCATGGTAGTACCGTGGGATGGATTGCGATACGGGTTCCGTGGTCAGAAAAGGTTGGGAATCATTTTGCGCTGGATCGACTGCTTGCAATGCCCCGCTGACCGCATCCCGCTAACGATCCATCGGACTCCAGACTGCGGGAAATGCGCCCTCGGTGCGCGCGATCACGGCGCTGGCCATGCAGTTTCCGACCACGTTGACGGCTGTTCTACCCATGTCCATCAACGTGTCCACGCCCAGCAGCAGGAGTATCGGCGTGGTGGGTATATGAATTGTGCTGGCCGTCGCCAGCAGAATGACAAGAACCGTGCGCGGCACTCCGGCCATACCTTTGCTGGCGATCATCAGCGTCACCAGCATTGCAATCAGTTGTCCCAGGCTCAGGTGAATCCCAGCAGCCTGCGCTGCGAAAACCGCCGCCATGGAGAGATACACGCTCGACCCATCCATATTGAAGCTGTACCCAAGGGGAATGACGAAGGACACAATCCAGCGCGGCACTCCAAACTCTTCCATGCGCTCCATCGCCAGCGGCAGCGCGGCTTCTGAAGTGGTGGTGGCGAACCCGATTGCCGCCGGCTCTCCAACTGCCGCGGCAAATCTCCCGATGGGTATGTGAAAAGCAAAAAGTATCGGAATCAGAATCAACAGGCAGAACAGCGCGAGCGCAATGTAGTACGCGACGACAAACTTGCCGAGCGGCAGCAATGAAGCCAGCCCCATGCTTCCCACGGTGTAGGCCAGAGCCGCTCCCGCGGCGATGGGCGCAAGATACATGATGATCCGCGTGAACTGGAACATGGTGTCCGTAAGCGATTGCAGAACGGCGAAGAGTGGAGCGCGCTTTTGTTCCGAGAGCAAAGCAAGCGCCGAGCCGAACAGCAGCGAAAAGATTACAACTTGCAGGATCTGGTTTTGCCCGACGGCCTGCACGATGTTCTCTGGAACGAAATTCAAGATCATCTGCTGCCATGTCCCAGCGCTGTGGATCGCAGAGGTCTGGATTACAGCAGTCTGCATTGCGGGCAGCGCGATCCCCCAACCCGCGCCGGAGACGTGGATGGCCAGCGTGCCGAGAATCAGCCCCAGCGTGGTGACTACTTCGAAATAGATGAGCGCCTTGATTGCCACGCGCCCAATGCTGCGCAAATGGCTGTGGGCCGCAATCCCGGTAGTAATGCTGGCAAATAAAAGCGGGGCCACCAGCATACGAACCAGCCGCAGAAACATCTCGCCGAAAAAATACATTTGTTTGGCGACATGCGGGGCATCCGCGCCGAGTTCGGCTCCCGCCGCCATGGCCAGGAATGTCCACATCGTCAGCGAGGATCGCCTCACCGTCCATGGAATCAGGCAGGCAATAGCAATCCAGCGGATCGTGACACCCGCTGCGGGATGCCCGAAACGACTGATTGCAGCTCCCACCAACCATAGCGGAGCAGCAGACAGGGCAAGGGCAAGAACTCTCCGGGATTTACTTGGTGATTCTGTTGCGGCTGGGTTGGGCATGTTGTAGAAAAACTGGTGTGTGGTTCCCTTCTGAAGTTTGGCAATCTATTCTTTGGTCTTTGTCTCAACTGCGAAATCTAACCTGATAATTTCATCTGCTCGCAACGCCAAACTTGTTGTACTATCAATTTCAGATTATGGTTTCCAGGCTTTCCATCCTCGCTTGCCGAATGCAGTGCAACTGTTGTTGCAGCAACGACGCGTGTCGGCGAGGGTGCGAGCATTGTAGATAGGCCACCAAGTCCTTCTATTCAGTCCGCATAAGCAATTAGAACCCACGCCAGACATTGGAGCGTGGGTTTTTTATTCCCGCCTCCAATCAAAACCACAAAGACAGGAAAGCACTATGGCCAGCGCAGTCGCACTATCGTCATTCGCCTTTACCCGTTTGAGTCACCTGCAGATGCTGGAGGCGGAGAGCATCCACATCCTGCGCGAAGTCGCGTCGGAATTTCAGAAGCCTGTCATGCTCTATTCGATCGGCAAAGATTCGTCCGTCATGCTGCGACTGGCGCAGAAGGCTTTTTATCCCGGGCCGATTCCCTTCCCCTTGCTGCATGTCGATACCGGCTACAAATTTCGCGAGATGATCGAGTTCCGCGACAACTATACGCGCGAACTGGGAGTGGAGCTGCTGGTATGGCGGAACGAGCCTGCGCTGGCGCAGGGCGCCAATCCGGTGGCGCTGGGCACGCAGCGCTGCTGCGGACTGTTGAAGACGCAGGCGCTCCTCGATGGGCTGCGCGAGCACGGATTCGACGCGGCCTTTGGCGGCGCGCGGCGGGACGAAGAGCGATCCCGCGCCAAGGAGCGCATTTTTTCCTTCCGCGACCGTGCCGGGCAATGGGACCCGAAAAACCAGCGGCCTGAACTGTGGAACATTTTCAACGGGCGGATCCATCCCGGCGAGGGCATCCGCATTTTTCCGCTCTCCAACTGGACGGAGCTGGACATCTGGCATTACATCCATCTGGAAAATATCCCCATCGTGCCGCTCTACTTTGCGAAGGAGCGCAAGATGCTGGTGCGCGGCGACAGCTTGATTCCTGTCGAACAGTCGTTTGTGAAGGGATTGCCGGGCGAAGAGCAGTGGGTGCGGAGCCGGTTGCGCTCGCTGGGTTGCAGTCCCTGCACCGGCGCTATCCGCTCCGATGCGGACACCGTTCCGAAGATCATTGCCGAGCTGGTTTCGTTCCGGTCGTCGGAACGCGCCAATCGCATCATCGACCACGATCAGGACGGCAGTATGGAGCTGAAGAAGCGCGAGGGCTATTTCTAATGCCGCCGATACAGGAAATTCGACAGCAGGACTTTTCGATTGAGGACTTCCTTGAGTCCGAGCAGCAGAAAGATCTGCTGCGCTTCTCAACCGCCGGCAGTGTGGACGACGGCAAGTCCACGCTGATTGGGCGTCTGCTCTACGATTCGCGCAATGTGTATGAGGACCAGGTGCGCGCTGTGACCCGCACCACGGGCGCGAGCGCGAAGACTTCGATCGATTTTGCGCAACTGACGGATGGGTTGCGTGCCGAGCGCGAGCAAGGAATCACGATCGACGTCGCGTACCGCTTCTTCGCGACCGCGAAGCGAAAGTTCATCATTGCCGACACTCCCGGCCACGAGCAGTACACACGGAACATGGCTACGGGAGCATCCACTGCCGATCTGGCCATTATTTTGATCGATGCGCGCAAGGGGATCCTGGCGCAATCTCGCCGCCATGCATCCATCGCATCTCTGCTGGGAATTCGGCACATCGTTGCGGCGATCAACAAGATGGACCTGGTGAATTTTTCGGAGGAAGTTTTCGAGCGACATCGCACCGCGCTCTCTGTGCTTGCCGCCAAGCTCGACATCGAGGAGATGCTGGCCATTCCGATCAGCGCGCTGGATGGCGACAACGTGGTGACGCGGAGCGAACGCACCCCCTGGTACGATGGGCCGACGCTGCTGGAACATCTGGAAACTATGCCGACAACGGCGGAAGAATCCGACGCGGCCTTCCGGTTTCCTGTGCAGCGCGTCATTCGTCCACACCAGAACTTTCGCGGATTTGCGGGACAAATTGCCGGTGGCTCGGTCTACGTTGGAGACAAGGTGGTGGTGCTGCCGTCGGGCAAGACCAGCCGTGTCGAAAGCATCGTCACGTTCGATGGGGAACTGGGCTCGGCGTCGGCGCCACAATCCGTCACGCTGACGCTGGAGGATGAAATCGATGTCAGCCGCGGTGATTTGATTGCCGCAGCTTACTCCGCGCCGCAACCGACAACGCGACTGGAAGCCTCGCTGGTCTGGCTGCATGCCGATCCACTGGACGGCGCGAAAACATATCTTCTGAAGCACACCAGCCAGACGGTGAAGGCCACCGTATCTTTACGCCATCGGACGGATATTGAAACGCTCGAAGACCACGCGGCCGATTCGCTGGGAATGAACGAAATCGGCGTGGCCGTTGTGGAAACCAGCAGGCCGGTGCTGGTGGATCCGTATCGCGACAACCACGCTACCGGCAGCTTTATCCTGATCGATCCGGCGACGAACGCAACGGTTGGCGCGGGCATGGTCCGCGCGCGGCTCGCAGCGGAGATCGAGCAGCACTCGACATCCGCGCTGATTGTCCTCGGCAGCCGGCAAACGCTGTTGCAGGAACTGGAGCAGCGCCTGCTCGGGCAAGGCTATGCCGTAGTGAACACGCGCGTCACGAATCGCGCTGTGTGGGAGTCGCTGCTGCACGCCGGCGTCATCACGCTGGTTGCGTGCGAAGATTGCGAGTCGCCTTCGATTGCACATCTCCGCCGCCACGAAGGATTGGTTTTCGATTCGCTGGATGTTCATCCGCAAGGCGAGCACGGCACTGCGGAAGAAATCGAGCGCGAACTGCATCGGAGAAACATTTTTCCCACAACTACGGAGGACGCACGATGAGCAAGATTTTCTTAGACAACCCGGTGCTGGAAGACAAGATCGCGGACGCCCGCAGTCTGGTGGCCGTCGAGCTGGACGCGTCCTCGAAGGCATGCGTCACATGCAGCTTCCAGGCCGAAGACATGGTGGTGCTGCATCTGGTGCGTGAGCTTGCGCCAGGAGTGCCGGTATTGTTTCTTGAGACCGGCTACCACTTCCAGGAGACGTACGAGTATCGCGACCGCATGGCCGCCGACTGGCAGTTGAACCTGATCAATGTCGAGCCGGAGCAGTCCGTCGCAGACCAGGAGGCGCAATTCGGCATTCTGAATCGGACTGCGCCCGATCGCTGTTGCGCGATGCGCAAAGTCGGGCCGCTGTTTGCGTCGCTGGAACCCTACAGCACATGGTTTACGGGGCTGCGGCGCGAGCAGGCCAGGACACGCGCGAACCTGCAACCATCGGATGTCTTTACGCTGCCAACGGGCAAGCAGTTGCAGAAGGTGAGTCCCTTGGCCGACTGGACGACGCGCGATGTGTGGCAGTACGCCGCGGCGCACAACATCCCGTTGCTGTCGCTCTACGATAAGGGCTACTCCAGCATCGGGTGCGAGCCGTGCACCAGTCTTCCATCCGATCCCGGCGACCCGCGCTCGGGCCGCTGGGGCGGCCATAAGGTCGAGTGCGGCATTCACCTGCAAGGCCAGTAGGCATCGGCTCTCGTCACGGAATTTGTCCTCAGCTTTCGGATCGAAGCTGCCGTTGCCGTCACACCGCCCATCGCACAGGGCTTGCAAAAGTCTTGTGCAACCATCCACCTGCACTCGAACCACATTGGCCGGGGGAGCTTGTGGAATTGCTCCTCCGGTCGCGGTCCATGGTGCCGCGCCGTGCTGAACGGAAAGACGCAAGAAGAGATATGTTCGGCCTCTATAGCCGATTTACAGATACCGTAGTTAAAAATGAGATGAGTCATTCTGAGCCCTTCGGCAGCGCTCAGGATAAACTCCGCGAAGAATCCAGAGGGTGACGGCGGCAATGACCAGGCGCATATCGTCTGGATTCTTCACTCCGCTGCGCGGAGCCTGCCCTGAGCGTAGCCGAAGGGTTCAGAATGACTCCCTTTCACAAATAACT
>JAKAAZ010000181.1 GCA_021802085.1 Acidobacteriota bacterium | reverse complement strand
GGCGGGGCGGTTGGTGCAACATGCGCGGAAAATGCGGCTGGCCACATTGGAAGAGCGCATCGCCCTATGGAAGGAGGCCTTGCGACTGCTGCCGATCGCTACATGAGAGAAGGCTGCGGCACGCGTATCGACGGATTTTCCTGAGCCGATTTTGACCGGCCAAGGTGGAACTATGTCTTGAAGCGACGCTGGAGGGGTTGACCAGCGACCGGAGACGGCGGCCGGCGGCCGTTGCAGCCTGTTCGCAGGCTGGAATGCGCTGCGGGAAACTCCTGCCGGCGATCCAAATCCCCCTCGCCGCAACCCCTTCCAAACCTTATCGACGGATTATGAGGTAGAGGTTTCCCCTATCGAGCCGGAAATTTGGCGTCATTAAACTTGCGCTCAACCATACGGTTCCACGGAATGCAGCAAATGTCCGCTGATCCGATATCTCCTCCTTCGCGCTTACCGCACTACTTTGGCAATTGCAGATTGAGTTGACAATAGTCAGTTACTTCTTCTTTCTCTCGCACACCTGCTTTGGCTTCAGGAAGCCAATGAACTCTGCGCGTGCGCCGAGGTCGCGCTGAATGCGGAGCAACTCGTTCCACTTCACCATCCGCTCGCTGCGCGAGAACGAACCGACTTTGAGCTGTCCCGCATTTGTCGCTACAGCGAGATGAGAGATGAACGCGTCTTCCGTTTCGCCCGAGCGCGCTGAGACGATCGACTGCCAACCCGCCGATTGCGCCAGATGAATCGCCTCAATGGCCTCTGTGACGGTTCCAATTTGGTTCAATTTGATAAGCACGGCATTGGCCGCGCATTTCTCAATGCCGGTCGAGATGCGCTGCGTATTCGTCGTGAACAAGTCATCCCCGACGATCTGGATCCTGCTCCCCAGTGTCCCAACAATTTCGCGCCAGCCGTCCCAGTCTGTATCGGCCAGTGGATCTTCTATCGAAACAATTGGAAAGCGATCGCACCAATCCGCCATTACCCCGATGAACTCGCTCGATGTGAATTCGCGATTCTCAAGGTTGAATAGGTAGCGGCCCTTTTCCACGCTATAGAGATCGCTCGCCGCAATATCCAGCGCAATGCTTGCTTCCCGCCCCGGGGTATAACCCGCTCTGCAAATCGCTTCCACCAGCAGATCCAACGCATCCTCGTTCCGCTCAAATTCCGGCCAAAAGCCGCCTTCGTCCGCCACGCCAAAGTATTTTTTGCGGCTGCGTAGGATGTCCCCTGCTGCGTGGTAGACATTGTGAGTAACTTCCAGGACTTCTTCAAGGTTCCGAGCCCCTGTCGCGATCAGTAGAAAGTCCTGCACATCGGTACGCCAGTTGGCGTGTGCACCGCCCCCGATAATTTGAATTTCCGGGACCGGCAGAAGCGTACCTTTTCCTTCACCGAGGTATGCGTGCAAGGGTTCATTCCGCGCCGTCGCAGCGGCGTTCGCGGCGGCCATCGACACGGGCAAGATCGCATTCGCACCCAGTCGGCTTTTGTTCGACGTGCCATCGAGTTCGATGAGCTTGTTATCGAGCACAGCCTGGTCGAATACGCTGGTGCCGTACAGTGCCGGTGCGATTTCGTTTTGGATGTTGGCGATGGCTTTGAATACCGATTTCCCGCGAAAGCGCTTTGGGTCACCGTCGCGCAATTCCAGTGCCTCGAATTGTCCCGTGGAAATCCCCGATGGGGTGATGCCGCGGCCCCGCACTCCGTTCGCCAGAGTCACTTCCGCTTCCACGGTGGGCAGGCCGCGCGAGTCAAAGATCTGCCAGGCTTTGATCGATGTGATCTTCATGCATTGCCCTCAGTTAAATCCGATGCGACGATAGCTGGGAACCAGATGTCGCACATTTCGGCAACGCTATCCGGGGGCGACGGCAGGTGTTGATGTACGAAGGTTCGAATGAATTCCTGCTTGCGCGACGTGAGGTATTCGACAGGCGATTTGCCATCTACACGCGCCAGCAGCAACATCAGGAGTAATGGCACGAGCCGCTTTTCCATCTGATTGGCATCCGCATTGGAGCAGTTCCGCACGTAAGCGCGCCAGAACACATCCACCATGGCTTCAAGTTCTAAAGCCTTCCGCGCGTGATACAGCGATTTTAGAAACAGGTGATTCAACAAAAATGCAACATCGAAGGCTGGATCGCCATACCATGCTACCTCGCAGTCGAGCAGCACCATACGATCGCCGCTAATCAAGATATTCTTTGGACTGAAATCCCCGTGTACGAGCGCCTCACGCGTGGCCTCGATCCGCCGGGCCTCGGCATCAAAGATTGCTTGCAGCGCGGGATGCCTTGCTCCCGTTGTCAGCAGATACGGCTCAACGCGAAGCTGGTGAAAATTAGCCGTAGTGTCGAACTGACTCCGCAGTCCGTCGGCACAAGCTGTTCGGCGATGGATTTCACCAAGGATATTGCCGGCGAGCTCGGCGTGCCTGATGCGGAGCTGGCCGGCAAGCAGCAGATCTTTCCAGTTGGTGAAGCTTTGGTCTAAAAACTCCATCCCGAAGTAGCCTTCACCTGGGCAGGAAAAATAGAGCTGCGGCACGGTGCCGGGCATCATCCGGCTCACGCATGCAATATAATCCCGCTCGCTTGCGTTCCGGCTGACATCTGCGAACCAGTTGTCTTTGACCCTCAACTTCGGCAGCGCCCGCTTCACCACGAACCTTTTTTCGCCATCCTCCACAAGGTATATCTCGCTCGATACTCCGCCGCTCAATGGCGCAAGTCGCGCCTGCGAATCAAGAACGTGACCGTTGCGGCGGAGTACATCGAGGAAGTTAGCTGTACTGCTCATTTAACTAAGGGAACGGGCAATGGTTTGCGCGCGCAGATAATCGTAAAATGTCTGCGGGCTGTTCACTCCGCCGCCTAACCCGCTCAAGTTCACACCGCCATAAGGCAAGCCATACGCGAAGAGATTATGCGCGTTGATCCAACTGTTTCCCGCAACCATGCGCTCGGCTACCCGGTTTGCCCGTTCTAGATCCGCGCTCCAGACACTGTTCGCCAAACCATAGGCGAGCTTATTCACTTGCGCAATGACAGACTGTTCATCTTTGAAGCGCAGCAGATACGCGCAAGGCCCGAATATCTCCTCGCGGCAGCAGACATTGTCATCTGTCCCTTCCAGCAGAGCAGGTGCGACATAGAAACCTTTTTCCACCCCTGCTGGTGCAGTCACGCCACCATCGAGGACAGCCCTTGCTCCACTCTGCTTGCCGCGATCGAGATACCCAAGCACGCGCTGCCGCTGGATCTCACTGACGAGCGGGCCCATCTGCGTTTCGCGATCCAAGCCGGGGCCAATCTTCGTTTGCCGCAACGCTGCAATCACCTTGTCGACAAAGCGGTCATAGATTTTTTCGTGGACCATCCAGCGCGTTGCCGTGCAACACACCTGCCCGGTGTTCATAGTGATGGCCCCGGCAAGCTGCGCCGCAGTGGAATCCACGTCTGCGTCCTCGAAGACCACCGCTGCGCCCTTCCCGCCGAGTTCGAGTTTGCAGGGGACGAGGTTGCCTCCGCAAGCTTCGCCGATCCTCTTGCCCACTGCCGGCGATCCGGTGAACGACATGTGCTTGATGCGCGGATGCGATGCGAGCGCGGCGCCGGCCTTGGAACCATTGCCTGTAACGACATTCAACACGCCGGGAGGCAGACCGGCTTCCGATGCAAGTTGAGCCACGTACAACGTCGTAAGCGGAGTCACTTCAGAAGGTTTGACAACCACGGTGTTGCCTGCGGCGAGCGCCGGAGCAATGCCCCAGCTGAGCAGCGTGAATGGAAAGTTCCAGGGGAAGATGAAGCCGCAGACTCCGTAGGGAGCGCGCCAGATGCGGGCATCGAAGCCTTGGATATCGAGCGGGATGCTGTACTGCGCGCGCGGAATGAGGCCAGCATAGTAGCGAAAGCATTCAATGCCAAAGGGGACGTCAAAACCTTCGGCAGCGGTGATGGCCTTGCCAACATCGAGCGACTCCAGTTGTGCCAGCTCAGCGGAGTGCTTCTCCAGCGCATCGGCAAAGCGATGCAGCAACAGCGCTCGGTCGTTGAGGTGCAAGGCCGACCAGGCGGGAAACGCTTCTTCTGCCGCTGTGACTGCGAGGTCGATTTCCTCCGCGCCGCCCATCGCAACGTCGGCGAGGACCGACCCATCCGATGGATTGATGACTTGTTCGGTTGCGCTCATGTGTGTCTGGCCGCCGATGTGATGAGGCAGCGGCTTGGCAAGGAATTCTTGGACGCTTGCGTAAAGTTCACTTTTCATGTGGTTTCCTCAATGGCAATAGCTCATTTCTGTGAAGGTGTATTTTAGATCGTTGGCTTGCAGCCGACGCGGCAAGATCTACTCAGGAATCTCCTTTTTAGTGCTGAACCCCGCACACTGTGCTTCTCTTGAGCGGTTGCCCAAGACCAAGCCCGCCACTGTGGCCGGAAGGGCAGATAACGCTCTCAGAATAGTACAATCCGGTTCTCCATCAGTTGCTTTTAATTTACGCAAAGTCTCCTCCATTTCACGGCCGTGAAGCATAGTCCAGCAGGTGCAGATAGGAGCGGTAGACCTTGCCGGTCGCGCGCGTCATGCCGATTTCGCAGGTCCGGCTGCTGGAAAAGTACCCGTCGTGATCTTCCGCCGTAGCCTGAGCGGCTTCGATGCTACTGGCGGATGCCGTCAACTCCGGGAAAAGAAACCCACGGTCCCCTGCGAAGGCGCAGCATCCTGCGTCCCGCGGGACCAGCACAATTTCACTACAGGCCTCGGCGATGCGGATAAGTTTGGGCACAATCGCCATTTTGGTGGCTGAGCAGACCGGATGCAGCGCGACAGAGCGGACATTGCGATGGACCGGCAGACTGGGCAGCAGACGGTCGTGCGCAAACTCCACCGAATCCAGGATGGTGAGCCTCTCAAACTTCTGCCTGTTTTCCGGCCTGAGATAAGCATGGGCCGTCCTGAGTCCGTAGGTGCAGGGGCTAGTCTCGACCACGATTGGCAGCTTGCCGCCATTGGACCAGCGGGAGAAATTCTCGATCGTGCGGTTGACCGCAACGCGGTGCGCCGCCTCAAATCCCTTGGAAGAGAATGGAACCCCGCAACAATTGCCCTCGATGTCCCCTGGCACATAAAGCTGGACGCCCGCCCGTTCAGCGATGTTCAAAAATGCCTGCATCACGCTGATCTCCTGCGCTTCGCCGGGAAGCGCGCCCATGATGCGGGAGATACACGCGGGAAAATAGATCGCTTCCGCATTCGCCTGCGGGCGCACGGGGAGCGCGCCCTTGCGTGAGCGCGGCATCTCCGCAGACCATTGCCAGAAGGCCTCGTCCATAACCGAACGGGAGGCCTTGTCCAGAATTTTCGTGACGTCGCACATGAATTGGGGGCCGAGCACCTTCTGCACAGTATGGCCCATACGCAAGGCGAAACGGGCGACCATCTCCGTCAGCGACATGCTCTTTGCCACAGCCACGGCGATGCGGTTGGCCAGCTCGGTATGGCGCAACTGCCGAAAGCGTTTGGTGAGCGTACCCGTGTCAATGGTGACCGGGCAGGCTGTGGCGCAAAGGCCGTCCACGGCGCAGGTGTCCAGGACCATGTATGGAAAATCGCGGCTAAGCGCATCGTATACGGCGTGGTCCGCACCGGCATCTTTCAGGCGCTGCATTTCACGGCGCACAACGATCCTCTGGCGTGGGGTGAGCGGAGAGGCTGGTTCCACCACAGCGAAAGGTGAGTGGAACCCGCTTCTCGCGACTGTACTGGAAGATTTGACGAACCTCCTCTGTGCTGATGGGTTGAACCACAGCCCGGGGTACCAGACGATATAGGCTGGCATCGGAGGCAAAGGCAACCCTGTCGATCGGCCGTGTAAGAATGCGCGCCGGATCGATGAAAGACCGCAGATGCTCCCCGATCTCACCGGGGCTGAGCGTATTGGCGGTTGTACTCGGCATTTCAACAGGCGCGACGGCTACTGCCACTACTCTCCCCCGTTGCGGCGCATGCTTATGTCATCCGATATTCATTGCAAAGCACGCGAAACGGCGGCTCATCTTCCACAATCTCTGGATATCTGGGGAGTGGTTCTTTGAAATAGTTGTCCGTAGCGTCGTCGTTGACGGAAGAGACTTCGCCAATAAGCCCATGGCCATCAATCGCATAAAACGCGTGATAAAGATATGGAGTCAACGTGATGGACTCGCCCGGCCCCAGAACCACAGTGCCTCCGGGTTCGACCTGACGTCGAATTCCATCGCAAGTCACGGAAATGGGGCTTTGCGCAAATTCTCCATCTCCGGCTGAATTGTAGAGTTGCACTACTAAGCGGCCTGTTCCTCTGCCACCCCGGTTAATGATGTCCTCGGTTTTGCGGACATGGTAGTGAAAAGGTGTGACCTGATCCTGCCGGACGAACATGATTTTTTCAGCATAGATTTTGGAGGCTTTGCCGTCGGCCAACGATCCATTGCGAAGCGTAAACAGCGTGAGTCCTATGGACTCAAACCGTCCTGAATTGAAATCGGTAACATCCCACCCCAATCGGTTCGTGCGAATCTCATCCGCTTCACTGCCGTGTTGTTGCCATTCTTCCGGTGTCCAATCAGCATACGGCGGCAAGAGAAAACGGTTCTCCGCAAAGAACGCACTGGCTTCAGCAATGCACCTGTTAATAGCAGATCTCTTCATGAGGTTTTCCTTTCATTGGAAACAGTCCCAAATAGTACAGCGTGAAATCCATCCGTTGAATCCTTGGGACTCTGTATGTGTCCACGTCGGGACAATAGTTAGCGTGCTTGCTTCTCCTGTTGCCGAGCATGTTTGCATGCAATGAGAATTGTAGGAAACTTGGTAGTGGATTCCGATGGAAAAATGATCGTGTCCGAGACGTTTTGGAAGATAAAACGATTATTTCTAAAGGAGAAAGTGAAAAGCTCGTGCAGGTGTAGGTATGCCGAGTGAAGTACTGCTATCTAGCGATCTCTGACTTGGTAAGCCCTTCCTTGCGATAGAGGTTCCCGATCTCTTCGCCTCCCCTTTGCCGCTGACTTGGGCCTGCCGACGTGGACTGAGCAGTGCATAAGACGTTTTGACCTTGCCCGCGCAAAACGTATCCCTTAGAAATAGAAAGGTTGTGTACGCCGATTCCTCCCTCTCTAAAAGGGAATCTAGGAGTGTGTCGGGCATAGATTGGTGACGGAGTCTACAGCAGGGGTGGGGCGTTTTGTTTTAGTTTTAATTCATGGGCCAGAACTTCATTTCTGACACGGTCAACCAGACTCTTTTATTTC
>JAKAAZ010000180.1 GCA_021802085.1 Acidobacteriota bacterium | reverse complement strand
TGCTTGAGTTCGATCTGAAGCCGTCTGCCGTTGCCCATACCTCAGCTATACGGCCAAACATGGCACACAACAAGTACCTACATTGGTTACCTTTACATGCGGTCATGGTACTAGGAAGGATCCGTGAGGCTTGACTGATTGTTTTCCATCCCGCAAATTTCGTCTTTTCGCCATACATTCGGAGTTTTTCCGCAGCCTGTTCAGCCCCTGCGGGGAAACTCTTCTGCGATGCGCAGCCTATCGCATCGGGCCGCGGCAGATCATCGTGGCTACATACGCGGCGCCAAAACCGTTATCGATATTCACCACAGTCACGTTCGGCGAGCACGAATTCAGCATCCCCAGCAGCGCGGCTACACCGTGAAACGAAGCGCCATAGCCAACGCTGGTTGGCACGGCAATAACGGGAACGCTGACCAGCCCTCCCAGCACGCTTGGCAGCGCTCCCTCCATTCCCGCGCAGACGATCACCACGCGCGCCCGCTGCAGCACCTCGCGCTGGCCCAGCAAGCGATGCAGTCCCGCGACACCCACATCGTAGATTCTGTCCACTTCCCCACCGAATATATCGATGGTCATGGCCGCCTCTTCAGCAACGGGAATATCGCTGGTCCCGGCACAGACGACCGCGATCCGCGATGCATCCGCAGCAACCTGCTTTTCCGTCTGACGAAGAGTAATCACGCGAGCCACGGGAAAGTACTGCGCCGCTGGGACTCTCCCCTGCACGGCGGTAAAGGTCGGCGCATCGGCCCGCGTGGCCAGCACATTCACTCCGCTTTCCGCCATGCGCTCGAAAATCTCCGCCACCTGGTCGGCGGTTTTTCCAGCGGCAAGAATGACCTCCGGCAACCCTGTCCGCAGCGGCCGGTGGTGGTCCAGTTTCGCAAAGCCGATATCTTCAAACGGTAGTTGCGCAAGATTCGCCGAAGCGGTCTCCGACGAGATCAGACCATTTCGGACATCTTCGAGCAGCCGGAGCAGCGTGTCTTTGTCCATTCTTGCTTCACTCTCCCCGGTTCAGTTCCGTGGCGCCGATTGATACGCAGCCAGCGCGGCTTGCATGACCAGCTTGAGCGGGACGGAATGTGTCTCCGCGCATCGGCGACAATCTTCATACTCTGGCGCGGTATTCACTTCCGTCCCGTTCAACAGGCCCAGTTTGATCCTGATTTCGCCCCACGCCGTTTTCACCGGCACGAACTTGCGCTCCAGACATGCCCGGCGTTCTTCGCGGATGCGCACGCCCAGCGTACTGGTCTCTCGAAACAGTAACTGTTGCAATTGCTGCGCATGGCCCCGATCGCACAAAACCGTGATCAGCGTTGCCAGCCTGTTTTTCTTCATATGCACGGAAGAACACATCACATCGAGAGCGCCCGCCTGCAACGCCCGCTCCGTGAAATCTCCCAGAATCTGCGGATTCAAATCATCCACCGCGGTTTCCATCACAACCACGACGTCACCAGCAATCGCATCCGCTTCGCCCGTCTCTCCCAGGCTGAGCCGCAGCACATTGGGAAAGCGCTTGGGATTGCGGCTGCCCGCGCCGTATCCAATCTTGTCCACGCGCATCGCCGGTGCCGGACCGAAGCTGCAATTCAGCGCGCGCACCAGCGCCGCCCCCGTCGGCGTGACCAATTCCATCTGTATCCCAGAGGAGTACGTCGGTGCTCCCTGCAGCAAATCCATGGTTGCAGGCGCGGGAACCGGAAATGTGCCATGAGCGCATTCCACCATACCTCCGCCAACGTTCAACGGTGAGCAGATCCAGGCGCTTGCGTTCAGCGCGTGTGCGCCCACCGCGCCCGCAACAATGTCCACAATGGAATCGACGGCCCCAACCTCGTGAAAATGGATCGTCTCAATCGGTACGTTATGAATCTTCGCCTCCGATTGGCCCAGCAACTCGAACGCGCGGATGGCAATCTCTTTGGCTGCGGCAGCCACAGGCGCGGTTTCAATCAGCTTGCGAATGACGCTCAACGAGCGTCCATGAGAATGGACCGGCGCTTCGAGATGAGAGTGTGAATGGGAATGCGCATCGTGGTCATGATTGTGCGGATGGTCGTGCTCGTGCGAATGCGTCGAAGCATGTATCGCCTCCGCGCTCGCACCATCCACCAGCACATGCGCCTGAGCCGCGGAGATTCCGCTGCGATCGACTGTTTCGATTTTCAGCGTCGCGCCCAGCTGCAACGATTGAACCGTCTCTTCCAGAAGTTTTGGATCGACCCCGGCATCCACCAGCGCGCCGAGGAACATATCGCCGCTGATTCCGGCAAAGCATTCAAGATACGCAATTCGCATAAAGGTTTAGGCTCAAGACTGGTACTTCTAAGAAGCAAGATTCATAACAGATGCGACAAATTTACTGAAGGCAAATCCAAGCAGCTGTATACTTAGAGAATTGAGTTAAATTCCGGTTCTTCACCTTATTGCGGAACCATGTCAGGGATAACAACCATTCCGTCTGGTATACATGTGGCATCATCTATACCACGTTTTAGACGATTCAATGTGTCATCATCAAATAAGCATCCCATGAACCCCGTTGTGCCGAACATTGTTGCCAGAGCTTTTCTGATTTGTATGGTTCCATTTCTCTTTCCATGTATCAGCTTAAAAGTTTCGTACGCGACAAAATCTGCGGGTTGCAACCCGATTATGCACTTGGAATCTTCGGGAGAACAGATTTCCAGACGGTGACGATAGCGAAATTTTGGATCATTCTTCATTCCATAGAAGACCTTGACTGCATCTGCTGCGAATTCTCCACGATCTATTATCACCGCGAACGTATCTTCAGCAGAGAAGCCACCGTCGTCCATTTGTTTGGCGATCATAGCGACTACAGCCTTGAAGCAAACCAAATATGGATGCCCCATCTTTACCTGGCCCTCAGGGCTTATGATCCGGCGATACGCATCCACATATAGTCCACAACTTACCCCGTGCAAATTATTTCTCTGGTCTTTCAGTATTCGCAGCATTTCCTTGCTGTATCGGATGCGTCGGGCTTTTGTCCAATCATCATATTCCCATGTGCCCGCATTCAGATGGGCTGCATGAAATCGTTCAACACCTTCTAAACTATTCTTTCTCCTCCAGCGGAGTTCGACCTTTTCCCAGGTCTTCTGATTGCCAAAAAATCCCCCTACCACATAACTTTTTGGTTCAAAGGTAGGACTACCCGCAACTTTCTTTTCGTTTGTGGAATCGTGGCTTTCGTCACAGTAAAAACGAAACAGCACGATATGCCTACTTTCTCTTAAATGTGGCTGTATAACTCCAGCTAATTCCTGAAATGGGGATAAGCCATACCCCCCATCATCCACCTTCCCGATAGATTAATTAGGTGCATATTCGTCCCAACTTACAGAAAGTTTGCCGGCTGAATTGTTTCCACGGGAAGAATGTCATTCATCGATCCCGAACGATAGCCTTCGCAATCGAGCGACACAAACTTGAATCCCAACGCGCGAAAGCCTTTGGCCATGCGGTCCATCGTTTCCATCGACAGTGCTCGCGGCATCTCGTCGCGGGCGATTTCAACGCGGGCCATCTCCCCGTGATAGCGCACCCGGAACTGCCGAAATCCCATGCGTTGCAGCAAGGCTTCCCCTCGCTCCACTTGCTCCAGGACTTCTTTCGTCACCGGACGGCCATACTCAACCCGCGACGCCAGACATGCCGAAGCCGGTTTGTCCCAGATGCGCAATTCCGCCTGCTGCGCCAGCGTGCGGATGTCCTGCTTCGTCAATCCAGCCTCCGCCAGCGGCGCCAGCACGCTATGCAACTTTGCCGCCTGCTGTCCCGGACGAAACTCGCCGCGATCATCCACGTTCATCCCATATGCCAAGTGCTGAAATCCGGAACGCTGGCGCTCCTGCTCCATCACCGTGAACAGCTCGTCCTTACAGTGAAAGCAGCGCGTAGCATCGTTCTTCACGTAGTCCGGATGATCCAGTTCAGAAGTCGTCAGCACCCGCAGCGGAATGGAATGTTCCCTGGCAAAACTCAACGCATCGTCAAAATGCGATCGTGCAAGGCTGGCAGAGTCGGCGATCACCGCGAGCATTTGGTCGCCCAACATCCGATGGGCCGCATAGGCGAGATACGCTGAATCGACTCCGCCGGAATAGGCAACAAGGACGCCGCCCAGCTCGCGTAATCGACTTTCCAGATGCGCCCGTTTCTGCTCCAGTTCCATCACTCCCGCAAACCCCTTCTGCAACCTATCCCAGCCAACTGGGATTGTGGTACGTCCCGTCAAAATTGTGCGTCGTCTTATATTGTTCAAACTCGCCATTGCGCGCGACCACCGCGGTCTTCGCCAGAATGGCGGCAACCTCTGTCTGGCTTAAAGGTTTGAAATTGCGCGCCGTGTTCAGCGCCTGATCCAGAACCTTCATTGAATCGCAACCCGTAATCACGGTCGTGACGGGCAAATTCATCGCGTACAGCAAGCATTCGACCGGAGTTGCCGTATTGCTTTGCAAAATGATTTTATCTCCCATCGGCTTCATCCCCAGCGCGCCGATGTTGTGTTTTTCCAGCACCGGCAGCACCAGCTTCTGGAAACTGTCAAAGTGGGCATCCATCACGTTCAGCGGCATCTGCACGGAATCGAACGTAAAGTTGTGCTGGAACGCGACATTCAGCATGTGCAGATGCATCTCGGGACTCTTGTGCCCGGTGAATCCTATGTAGCGAATCTTGCCGGCCTTCTTGGCGGCCAGCAACGCTTCCATGCATCCCCCCGGAGCGAAGACGCGCTCCGGATCGTTCATTCGAATGATTTCGTGAATCTGCATCAGATCGATATGGTCCGTCTGCAACCGATGCAGCGACTCGTCGATCTGCTGCGCGGCCGCCTCTTTCGTGCGCCCGTCCAGCTTGGTCATCAAGAACGCCTTTTGCCGGTAGCCATCGCGCAAGGCCTTGCCCATGCGAACTTCGCTGTCGCCGCCGTTGTAGTCCCAGGCGTTGTCGAGAAAATTGATTCCATTGTCGAGCGCCGTTCGGACGATCAGAATTCCCGTCGCCTCCGACACGTCAGGGCGCGCGAGGTGATAGCCTCCGATGCCGACCATCGAGAGCCGTTCGCCCGTGTGTCCCAGCACACGATACGCAATGCCATCTTTGCTTTCCGCAAATCCGGTTTTTGACGCGATGGCCGATGCCGCAGCCGTTGCCGCGGCGGTTTTGATGAATTCACGACGCTTCATATCGCCATCTCCAGAGCTATCGTCGTTTTGAAAAAATCTCGTGGATCGTGAGATGCGTCCGTCGCCTGTCAGAGACTACACATCGTTTCCACGATGGAAGAACGGCTCCACGCCCACAGCCTGCTTCAACAGCGCCTGCTCTTCTTCCGGGTCGAGCGGCTTGTACCGCTGCGCAACATCCATGGCCAAACGGAAATACGCTTCTTCGCCGGGAGGTATGGCGGCAGTGATGGAATGTCCCAGCGTATAACGCAGGCCCAGCGAGGCCTGCTGGGGAAATTCCGAGGGCTGATACCAGCATTTGGAATTGGGATGGTTCTTCTTTTCATCCGCCGGCCAGACGGTCTTCGCCATGCTCTTGATGGCCAGCATGCCCACCCCTTTTTCGTTTGCCTTCTGAATCACTTGCGGCCCGAAGTTTGCCTGCGACACCAGCACCCAATTGATGGGGAACAGGACCGTATCGAACGGATACCTGTCCATCGCCGCCACCGCCGTCTCCACCGAGTGCGCGGAGAATCCAATGTAGCGAACCTTCCCTTCTTTGCGCGCAGCTTCAAATGTTTCCATCGCGCCGTTCGGTCCCAGAATCTGGTCCAGCTCGGTCATCTTGGTCAGCGCGTGGAACTGATACAGATCGACGTGGTCGGTCTTCAATAACTGGAGCGATTCTTCCAGTGCCGCGCGCGAACCCGCCTTATCGCGCTTGCCTGTCTTGCAGGCCAGAAAGCTTTTCTGCCGATACGGCGCCAGCGCCGGGCCCAGCAACTGCTGCGCATCGCCATAACTGGGGGCCACATCGAAGTAATTGATGCCGCGATCCACCGCCTCCGCCACAATGCTTTTGGAAGCGTCCGGGGTGCTGTTCATCACCACAATCCCACCCATCCCAATGATGGAAAGATGAACATCCGTCTTGCCCAGTCGCCGCCTGGCAATGGGAGCCGTATTCTTGAGGGTATCGGTGGCAGCCCAGGCATGGGAAAGCTTACCGCCGCTGGTGGCAATGGCTGCGAATGTTCCTTGCTTGAGAAAGTCTCGACGTTCCATAAATACCTCCTGGGGTTGTCATCGACTAGAGCGCTGGTCGCGCAAGAATATGATTCGATTGTCTCACAAACATTTCGCCTCGCAAGGCGACCATAAATTCAGCATAGTCTGTATCAGGACTACATTTGTGGCCGGTCCGCGCAGTCGAACCGCAAGATCGAAAACAATGACACAGCCATTCTCCAGCCGCACCGCCTGGAACCTTCAGAAGACTCTCTATGCCGCCGCGATCGATGCCCTGCGCGCCACCGACGCGCCTTACTTCGATTTGACGGCATCGAATCCGACCGCCTGCGGTCTCGAGTATGACCGCGAAGAAATTCTGCGCGCGTTCAGCCGCCCGGAATCCCTGGAATACGAGCCCGACCCGCGCGGGCTTGCCGTGGCGCGCGCCGCAGTCGCCGAATATTATGCAGACGACGCCTCGGCGCAGGTTCCAACCCGGCAAATTTTTCTCACCACCAGCACAAGCGAAGCCTACAGCTATCTCTTCCGCCTCCATTGCGATCCCGGCGCGGAGATCCTGATCGCGCAGCCCAGCTATCCGTTGTTTCAATTTCTCGCCGACCTCGACGATGTGCACCTGGTCCCCTATCCCTTGTTCTACGATCATGGCTGGCATCTCGATCTGGCCACCCTCACAGCCCGCATTACTCCTCGCACCCGCGCGGTAGTCGTGGTCCATCCCAACAACCCGACCGGCCATTTCACTCCGCCTGCAGCACGGCAGGCGCTGGAACGCATCTGTCAGCAACACAACCTGGCACTCATCGTCGATGAAGTCTTCCTCGATTACGCTTTCTACTCGCCGCACGCGAGCTTTGCAACTGGCCCGCATCCTGTCCTCACGTATGTGCTCAGCGGATTAAGCAAGGTCGCCGGCCTGCCGCAGATGAAAGCCGCCTGGATCGCCGCCTTTGGTCCAGATTCCCTCCTGGCAGACGCGACCGCCCGGCTCGAAGTCATCGCGGACACCTTTCTCTCGATGAACGCTCCCGTGCAGCACGCGATGCCCTATCTGCTTCGAAATCGAAGCAACGTTCAACAGCAACTCCTCGCGCGCTTGCGTGAAAATCTGGCCACGCTGGATCGGCTGCTTGCCGGCGCGCCCACCATTTCGCGCCTCGAGGTTCAAGGCGGCTGGTATGCGGTGCTGCGCGTTCCTGCGTTGATGAGTGGAGAATCGCTGGCGA
>JAKAAZ010000003.1 GCA_021802085.1 Acidobacteriota bacterium | reverse complement strand
CTAGCCTGTTCCAATTGCGATCGGCGGACGGACAAATGCACAGCAGTAAACTGGTATATTCGTTGGAGATGTCTACGACCAAAGCCAACATGAAGGAAAGCGCCGCGCAGTCCAAGACCGGCCCGAAACAGTTCTCAGCCGGAGTCATCCTGCTGGCCGGGTGGCTGGTGCCCGGATTCGGCCACTGGATGCAGGGCCGCTGGATTCGCGCGGTTCTGCTCTTTATCTCGATCACCTGCATGTTTGCTTTGGGCCTCGCCATGCAAGGCATGGTCTACGCTCCCAACACCGGCGACGTGCTGGATATGCTGGGATTTGTCGGCGACCTAGGCAATGGGGGACTGTATATCCTGTCCGCCGTATTTGGCTGGGGACACACTGTTGTGCAGGTCGTCACCGCCGACTACGGCACCAAGTTCATCGTGGTGGCCGGACTGCTCAACTTCATTTCCGCCGTGGATGCGCACAGCCTTCGCCTGGGGAGGAAACGCTAATGTACACTCCCTCGCACTTCACCGCGGTGCTGCTGTTCGCTCTGTTCGCCTCCGTTGTTTTCGGCATTACGCAACGCTCGGAGACGCGCGCCATGGTCCGCTACGGCGTGTACTGCTTTTCCCTGTTTGTGCTGGGAACGATTGCAGCCAGTTGGGTCATGTGGCTCATCAAACACTGAAGCATCGCGAACGCCATCCCTGATGGCAACGCCGTCATCGGAAAATCCTGCGCCGCCGCGCCCCATCAGCCTGGGCGCTTCTCCCACAGCATGGCGTCGAAGCTGTGCTGTACACGGTACCCAAGCCGTCGATAGAGCCTGACTGCGCTTGCGTTTTGCTCCGTTACGGTCAGCGTGACCGCGTGGCATTCGCCTGCCCGAAGAGAGGCCGCGCAATGCTGCAGCAGGTTTTCTCCAACTCCCCGCCGCTGAAATTCCGGTGGAACGCATACCTGCGTGACATGACCGACACCCGCGCTGACTCGGGAGCAGAGCAACAGGCCAAACAATGTTTCGTTGTTCGGCGCGGCCAGCACCCAGGAGGCCTGTTCCTCGAAAATTCCGCACCCTGGGAAACGCACAATGTTATGCAGAAAACGCTGTGCTCCGCCCTGGGACAAATATTGATCGTTGATTTCGCTGTCGATGTGTCCAGCGTATGCGGAGGTAATTACCTGGGGCGACAGGTCGAAGTCGGAAGAACTCCACGGGCGATAGTGCCCGCCGCCCGGCCCTTCCGTCGCCAGGGGGCGCGCAGCCGAAGAAGTCTGAGGAAGTTCTGGCGGGCGCAGATCCAGTTCCATAAAAAGCCGCGGATACAGGTGAAAGCCGGCCTGTTCGAAGGGCCCGCGATGCAGGTCGTGCGAATGCAGCAGCAGTTGCGATTCGACGCGGCTTAGATTGGGCGTGTGCTGCAGGGTCTCCAACAGCCGATCGATCAGTTGCAGCTCAATCGCTACCGCGGCGGATTCGTCCACTCCCCGGCGCGAAGCGAATACGTCTCCAATCACGGCCTTGTTGTTTTCGTAAATGCAGAAGATGTAGCCGCAGACCCGGCCCTGGTCCAGCGCGGCGTAACCGCTTAATAAATGGGATTCAACGTATTGCAGCACCAGGCTGGCGGAGTTGCGATAGTCCCAGTGCAGACGCTGGCTCCACAGCGCACTTTCCTCCTCCAGCAGCGGATGCAGATGCTGGGCGGAAAAATGACGCAGATCGAGAAATTCGAGTTGAAGCGCCGAAGTCATGGTCGAGATTACTGCGAGTCTGGTGGGGCAGGTCCCCCCTCGAGCGAACGGTCGCATGCAGCAACCGTATTGCGCGAGTGTACGGCATCGCTGGCAAGATCGAAAAGCTGGAAATTCAGAAATAGAACGTGTTCTGCTGAGCGTACATCAATTGGCATCAATCTGGGAAAATTCAGGCGGCACGGAAATCCTGCGAAATTACTGCGCCTCAGGACCAACGCGATAGATAGTCAGACTCTGAGGCCGGTAAAAAAACAGGGGTTCATACTCCCGTCCCGCCAGCACCTTTTTCAGGTCGGCCTGCGATTGCCGCTCTTCCTGCCGATTGGAGTAATGTTGTACCACCAGCAAGTGCGCCTGCGCCGGCACCCCGGATTCCTGGTAGTTGGAAACACGCTCGTCCAGATAGAATGCCAGGCCATATTGGACATCGCGGCGGGCCTGGAACACGGCAACCGCGCGAGGCGCGTCCGGGATGGCGACCAGTTCGTGCGCCAGCGTGCGGGCCGAGTATCTCTGGTCCAGCAGGATGCCGTTACGCGTGCCCAGCATAAAGATAAGAATCAGCGCCACCGGGACCAGCGTCGCAATCCGCAGGCGCGCCATGCCAAACCGCATCACCACCACCAACACGGCAACGGCAACGGCCGCGCCCTCCATGATGGCCGCCGCAATCACCTGCAACGGGAGCATTTGATGCGGATGGACCAGAATCAGCGGAAGCATCAACGCTGTAGCCACTAGAATGCCGACGACAATGGCATGCAGCGTCAGCATGGGCACGTCCAGTTCCCGTTTTCGAATTCGATTCAGATAATCGCCGCACAGAATGGTAATGGGAGGAACCGCGGGAAGAATGTATCCAGGCAACTTCGACTGCGAAAAACTGAAAAAGACGACAGGAAACAAGGCCCACAGGACAAGAAATTCAGGAAATGCATCGCCCGCCCGTGGATTGCCGACATATCGGTCCGGATTGCGGCGGACCTTCCATTCATCGATGGAATTCTGCACCGCGTCCCACAGCGCCCTCGCCGCCAGGACGAGCCACGGCATCAGCGCCAGCGCCATCACAACAACGTAGTACCAGATGGCTTGCTCATGCCGGAAGCGGTCGGTGGCGAAGCGTTCCAGATTATGTTGCAGAAAAAATACCCGCAGAAATTCCGGGTTTCGATGCTGGACCGCAATGAACCATGGCAGCACCATGGCGAGATAGAGGACAATTCCCGGCCACCAGATGGTGCGGCGCAGCAGGGACCATTCCTTGCGCAACGCCGCGAACAAAAAAATGATGCAGAAGGTCATGAAGGGCGCGACAGGGCCCTTGGCGAGCGTGGCTGCGCCCCCGAAAAAATACAGATCGAAGAGCCAGAACTTCTTGTCCGTTTCATACCAGGCGTACCAGCCCAGCATGCCGATGCAGAATGGCGCGGCCAGTTGCATGTCGGTCGAAGCGCCGCGCGCGAATCCAATAATGGCCGCGCACGATGCTGTAATCAGCGCGGCATCGAGCTGACCGCCCGGCCGAAAACGGCGCATGTGCAGGTAGATAAGGATGATCAGAATAAATGCAAACTCGGCGGAAGGCAGGCGGGCCGACCAGCCGTGTACGCCAAAGTCTTTAAAAGAAAACATCGCTCGCCAATAGTAGAGGGCGGGCTTTTCCAGCCAGGGTTTGCCGTACAGCACTGGAGTAATAAAGTCGTGGCGCGCCAGCATTTCCCGGGCGATTTGGGCATAGCGCGGTTCGTCTGTTCCGACCAGGCCGAGGACGGAGCCTCCCATGTAGGGGACCAGGCCGTAACCGAGAAAGAACGTCGTGAAGCCAATCAACACGGCAAACTCAACCACCCCGGCGGCGGTGAGCTTCTGCCAGAAGCTTCCACCCGGCAGATATTGCTTCCAATTGTCGCTTCTGTTTGCGGTCACTTTTTCCAGGCGCTCGGCTTCGCATCGGAATCCATGCAAAGGCCCTACTTAGCCTATCAAACCGGTCAACAAAAACGAAGGGAATCAGACCAGTCCGATCGATCGTTGTCGCAGGAGAAGAATTTCGCATATAGACCGATTTCAAATTTCTTTCTAGACTGGAGGCCATTGCCGATGACACCCATTTCAAGACGCAGGATGTTGCACGGCGCATTGGCGGGCGCCGCGCTGGTCTCCAGCACGCAGTTCGCATGGCCGGACAGCGCCGCTCCCATGCAACGGAACGACCGTATTCACCAATCGGTTTGCCGGTGGTGTTATAGCAAGATCAGCCTGGACGACCTCTGCGCATATTCGGCGCACATTGGCCTCAAAGGTGTCGATCTGCTGCCGCCTGAGCAGTATGAAGTGCCGCATCGCTATGGACTCATCTGTACCATGGGTCAGGCCGGCGGCGGCGTGATTGCCCATGGACTGAACCGGGTCGAAAATCATGCCGAGATTGAAGCGGGTTTTCGCCGCAATATACCTTTAGCAGCCAAGGCGGGCGTGCCGAATGTCATCACGTTCTCCGGCAATCGCGCCGGACTTTCCGATGAAGAGGGGGCGCGCAATACCATCCTGGGCTTAAACCGCGTTAAAAAAATTGCCGAGGATCATGGCGTCACCATCTGCATGGAGCTGCTGAACAGCAAGGTCAATCACAAAGACTACATGTGCGACCATACCGCCTGGGGAGTGGAAGTGATGCAGGCCGTCAATTCACCCCGCGTCAGGCTGCTCTACGACATCTACCATATGCAGATCATGGAAGGCGATCTGATCCGGACCATCCAGGCGAACATTCAGTGGCTCGGCCACTTCCATACCGGCGGCGTTCCCGGACGCCACGAACTCAATGACCAGCAGGAGGTGCAGTGGGATGGAGTGATGCGCGGAATCCTCGCGGCCAATTTTCAAGGCTACGTGGCGCACGAGTTTGTTCCCGCCGGGGATCCCTATGCCGGGCTATTGCAGGCGGTCAACCTGTGTGACGTGTAGCTGGCATGTTTCCCGCATTGGCAACTACTGCGGCAGACTGAACGCCACGTAGACTCCGCCCGACGGACTGGTGCGGTCCCTTCCTCCGCCTGCGGCGATCACCACATATTGCCGCCCATGCGCTTCGTACGTGGCCGGGGTCGCATTGCCGGCAAACGGCAAAGTTGCCTGCCACAGCAGCTTGCCGGTTGCCTTGTCATAAGCATGAAACTGCTTATCGAAATTGGTTGCTCCGATGAAGAGCAATCCTCCCGCGGTGACCACCGGACCGCCATAGTTTTCTGTGCCCGTGTTCTTCAGGCCTTCGGCTGCCAGCACAGGATAATATCCGAACGGAATCTTCCACACATACTCTCCGGTATTCAGGTCGATTGCATTCAGCGTGCCCCAGGGGGGCGCCACCGCTGGATATCCCTGCGGGTCCAGAAACTTGTTGTAGCCGGTGAATCCATAGGGCGTCGTGGGAGTTTCAGTTTCGGAATTCGCGATCGCATGGCCTCGCCCGCCTGCAAGGTACGCCAGCAGGTTCTCCAGGGAATCGCCTTCGATATTTGGGAAGCCCGGCATTCTGCCCCCGCCCTGATAAATCTTCGCCGCGATCTGTGCCCGCGTGAGCCGCCCGCCAATGCCGATCAGCGATGGAAATTGCGGCGGCGAACCGGCCAGATTCTCTCCGTGACAGACGCTGCATTGGCTCTGGTAGACTGTGCGTCCGCCTCGACCTTTCGTATGCTTGGCGAGCGACCCGGTCCACGCAATGTCATTCGAATTGACGTAAATGATGCCGGTTTGTGGATCGACCGCCGGGCCGCCCCACTCGGCTCCTCCATCGAAACCGGGAAAGACGACCGTATTTTTCCCGACGCTCAAGGGAACAAATTGACCATCGCTGCGGAACGTTCGAAAACGTTCCACCGCCCATGCATGCGCGGCCGGCGTTCGCTGGGTCAGCATGTCTTCCGTCAGTATCTGCCGCGCATACGGGGCCGGCTTGGTCGGTAGAGGCTGCTCGCTCGCCGCCACTTCGCCCGGCACCGTGCTCGGCGGATACTTGCGGTACGCAATCGGAAACAGCGGCTTGCCGTCGACCCGATTGAAGAGATACACATATCCCTGCTTGGTCGTTTGAGCAACGGCTGGAATCTCCTGGCCATCGCGTTTCACCGTCAGCAGCGCAGGCGCCGCCGGAAAATCTCTGTCCCAGATATCGTGCCGGACGCCCTGGAAACTCCAGATTCGCTTGCCGGTTTCCGCGTCCAGCGCCATCAGAGAATTCGCGAACAAATCGTCGCCCACCCGGTCTGCGCCATAAAAATCGGACGCTGCCGAGCCCGTGGGAACATACACGATGCCGCGCGCCGTATCGACCGCCATTCCTGCCCAGTTGTTCGCGCCGCCGCTCGATTTCCACGCATCCTTCGGCCATGTGTCATAGCCGAATTCTCCGGGATGCGGAATCGTATGAAAGCTCCAGCGTAGCTTTCCTGTGCGCACATCATAGGCCCGGATGTCGCCCGGCGGAGCGGGCAATGTCTCCGGTTCACGGTCGCCTACGACGATCAAATCTTTGTAAATCACTCCCGGACTTGTCACCGCGATCGATTGCAGCTTTGCTTCGCGGCCCAGATCTTTCCGCAGATCGATTCGCCCGTTGTCGCCGAAGCTTGGAATCACGTGGCCGGTGGTCGCGTCCAGCGCATAGACAAAATTCAAGACTCCGGCAAGGATCCGTTTGTCCCGGCCGCTTTCCCAGTACGCCAGCCCGCGATCCGGCTGCGTGCCCACCATGCCCGAATTAAACTTCCACAGCAGCTTCCCATTCGCTGCATCCAGCGCAATCACTTCCTGGTTTGGCGTGTATCCATACAAGACCCCGTCGACAATGATGGGAGATGTTTCCAATCCGCCCTTTTCGCCGGTGTCATAGCGCCACACTTCGTGCAGCTTCGATACGTTTCCTCGGTTGATTTGCGTTAGACGGGAAAAATGATCCGCCGCGGCTGATCCTCCGTACACAGACCAGTTCCGGTCTGCGCCTTGACTGGCGGCTGTGCCCGGCGCGGATTGCACCGTCTTAAGAGCGCGGGGATTTCCAAGGGCGACTCCGCACAGTAGCAGCACGGCGCCGGCAACCAACTTCTTCGTGTCCATAGACTCCTTGGCAATGCAGGCCAGTGAAGAGGAAAACATTTTACCTTGCGCAAATCAGGCGGGTCTGTTCACGCTACGCCGGGAACGGCGTGCGGATCGAGATGACGTCGCAGTTCGGCTAGCACGCGTTCCATCGCGGAATCCAGCGGTCCATCAAGCGTGCAGCCGCTGGCGTTCTCGTGGCCGCCGCCGCCAAACTGCTCGGCCACCTGGGCCACTCGGACGTTGCTCTTGCTGCGCAAACTGACGCGCACGCGGCCGTCCGGCATTTCGCGCAGAAACACAGCCACCTCGACGCCGGAAATTCCGATGGCGTAGTTGACGATGCCCAGGCAATCTTCTTCGCTGGCGCCCAGACGGGCCATGTCATCCTGTGCCACCCAGAGGGACGCGACACGTCCTTCGCATCGCAGCGTGGTCAGCGCAGCGCCCAGCAATTGCATCTTGGAGAGGGGATTGCTGAAATACAGATCCTCGGCAATGCGGGACGGGTTGGCGCCAAGCTCGACCAGTTCCTTGGCGAGCGCGAACGTGCCGGCGCATGTGCCTTCATAACAAAATGACCCGGTATCGCTCAGCAGGGCAGTGTAGAGGCAGGTTGCCATCGGCGGAGTGACGCGTACCTCGGCGGCCAAGGCCAGTCGGTAGACCATCTCCGCGACAGCGCTGGCGTCCGTATCGATCCAGTTCACGCGGGCGAATGGGTTGCCGCTGGTATGGTGATCGATGTTGATAAGAAATTCGTCCTCCACGCCCTGCAGGCGGGATCGCTCGACGCTATCGCATTCGAGCAGGATTACTGCATCGGGCTGCAATCCTTCCGCCAAGGTGGTTGCGTGGCGGATCTGCTCGGCGCAGGGCAGAGTGCAATAGATCAGCGGCACGCGATCGCAGAGCTGCATGTCCGCGCGCTTGCCCATCTCTTTCAATATCATCCACAAGGCCAGCAGGGAACCGACCGCATCCCCATCCGGGCGGCAGTGCGACGTCAACAGAAAACGTTCCCGCTGCTGGATCGCGTCCAACACGGCCGCCAACCCATCGATCGGCATTTTCCGGCCTTGCGTGTCGATGGCTCCCCTCTCTCCAGGGGAACTTCGCTGTGATGTGCGATCCGTCATTCGCTCTCGCGTTTGCTCGGTTCCGGTTCCAATGCCCCGGTCACCTGTGCGTTCTCTCGTTGCAGTTTTTCCTTTTGCCGGTTGCGCCGTTCGACTCTGCCCAGCAGTTCGTCAATTCTGGCCCGGACCGGTTCCGAATGGTCCACTTGAAAAAACAGCTCGGGAATATGGCGTACGCCCATGCGTTGCAGCAGTTGGTGGCGAATGTAGCCGCGAGCTGCTTCCAGGCCCTCGAGCATCTCTTCTTCGTCCTTGGCATCGCCATCCACGGCCACGTAGATGCGTGCCGACTTTCCGCCGGGCGCCATCACAACTTCACTGACGTAGCCGAAGTTGATGCGTGGGTCGCTCAACTGGCCTTCCAGCATGGCGCTGATTTCCTCGCGCAACGTCTCGGCCACGCGATTCTGGTGATAGGTGCGTCCGCGTTGTTCTGGCATCGTGTCACCTCTCTCGATTCCGCCGGATCAAGACTGTTCCGGCAAGAATCCTGCAAACGAATGAGAATATCAAATATTTGCACGACCCAAGCGGAAATCCTGTTGCCGTGGGTCGAAGTAAATGTCGTCAACAATATATTTCCTCAAGGAATCCATGCCTCCATCGATGCGGAAACCGGCCCGGACCTTCGTTCCGCTCTCACCAACCATCGCGCCCATCCTTCATTCTTCCGGGAAGAATTCCACGAAGCTGTCGCTGACATGGGCACCGTGATTTTCGGCAATTCGAATGCAAGCGTCCTCGACCTCCCGCATTTGTCCCCGCAGGTAATCGCGGGAATGCGAAATGCAGGCAATGCCCACCGTAGCCCGCTGCCACACTACAACTTCGTCCAGTTCCGCCACCGACACGTTGAAGCCGTGGCGCAGGGAATCCTTCAGGCTTCGAACGCATTGGCGTCGGTCCTTCAGCGAGCGCGCATATTCCAGTTTCAACTCAATCGTCAGGACTGCGAGGTGCATGAAAAATGATACGGCGTTCATCGCATTGGCGACGATCTTCCGCCTCTTGCCATCGATTTGCCCATCCAGGCGAATGCTCCTACGGCAAGCAACAATCTCTTCGCTCTCTTCGCTGCGCGCTTTCTATCGGATGGATTCAGTGATGTTCCCGCCGGGAGGAGGGAAAAGGCCTTCGCGTTCAGCAGGTCTGGTCGCAGCCGAACCCGAAACGGCTGTACGAGCTGGCCCAGGCGTTGGCGGAAGCAGGCGGAATTTCAAAGATTCTTTTTCTTCTTCCGTGAGGCCGCTCACGCAGTGGGATTATCGGCGGCCGGCTCGTCAGGCGCAGGAACGCTGTCGCCTTCGCCCGCCGCCTGGTGGTTCACCAGATCGCGCAAATCCTTGCTGGGCTTGAAATACGGGACGCGTTTGGAGGGTACCTCGACGCGCGCCCCCGTCTTGGGATTGCGGCCGATGCGAGGATTGCGCTGCCGCGTCCGGAAGCTGCCGAAGCCGCGAATCTCGATCTTATCGCCGGAGCGCAGCGCCGCCACGACGGAATCAAAGATGGTTTCGATGATCGTTTCCGCATCGGTACGCGTCAGGTCCCCCAGTCGCATCACGTCCACTACAAGATCGGCTTTTGTCATAAACAGACCCTTTCATTTTCAAAGTATAGGATGCAACCTGGGGATTGCGCATCGGTATCGCAATAACCTATTGCCACAAAAAATAGAATCCGGGGCTCTTTTCCAGCAGCGATTGCAATTCTCCCGGATTGGGAAACTGGAGGTTCGAGTTCGTTCCCAACACCAGGTCGATCAACCCGGGATGAGGCTCGCGAGGACGGACAATTTGAGGCTCGCCCTTGATGCCCACAGCGCGGGCGGTGCCGAGCAAGGCCACGCGAAATCCGCCGGTCTGGTCGATCAAGTGCAATCCCAGCGCCTGCTCCCCGGTCCACACCTGGCCGGTTGCCAAGCCTTGGATGTCTTTCACCGGCAACCGCCGTCCAGCCGCCACATCCTGAATGAACTGCATGTGCATGTTGTCGATTAGGCCTTGAAAATAGGCCTGCTCCGCCGGCGTCAGGTCGCGCGTGGGAGAGCCTGCATCTTTGAGCGCGCCCGCCTTCAGGGTCACATCTTTCAGCTTGGCCCACTTCAGCAGGCCGCCGTAATTGATCCACTGCATGATGACGCCGACACTGCCGACAATGCTCGCCTGGTTGGCATAGATGCGGTCTGTCGCGGTTGCGATGTAGTACGCGCCGCTTGCGCCGACGCTCTCAATGGATGCCACAATCCGCTTCTTGTGTTGGCTGCGGATCCGCAAGACTTCGTGATAAATCTCCTGCGAGGCGGCCGCGCCGCCGCCGGGAGAGTCAATATGCAGAATGATGGCCTTCACGGAATCGTCGTGGTTGAATTTCTCCAACTGTTCGTCCGTGTCGTCCGCTGAAAGAATCACGCCCTTCAGATCCACCACTGCGATTTGACCGGAACCGAAACCGCTGAAGCCCGCCGTGGATGTGCCGGACGAGCGCAGCGTAAACCACGCCGCTGTCCACAACAGCGCAACAAACAGCAGGAACAGTCCACCCACCAGGCTCAGCCAAAACCAGAAGGAATGCCCGCGTGTCGCCCCGTTTCGTTCGTCCATATCGGCGAGTGTAGCATCCAAAGGCCGTTGCGTTGAATTCGCCCATCCGCAAGCCCAGGTCGGCATGCCCGGCGGAGCCAGCGGCAGGCGGCCTGGCGACGCAAGAAGATTGCAGAAAGGGGAATGTTCCACCATAATTGGGGAGATGTCCGCCATCCGTCCCCGATTGTAGGATTTGCCGAACCCTTAGCTGACTGAAGGACTCATGGATGAGCCGCAATACAGCATCGTAATTCCTGCTTTTGACGAGCAGGCGCGCATCGGCGCGACGCTGGATCGGGTGATGGACTGTGTCAAGGCGCGCCATTGGGTAGCCGAAGTACTGGTGGTCAACGATGGTTCCCGAGATCGGACCGCGGCCATCGTGTCCGCGGCCGCTCGCCAATATCCCAATCTCCGCCTCATCGAAAACCCTGGCAATCGCGGCAAAGGCTATTCCGTGCGCAGCGGAATGCTGCAGGCGCGAGGCGCTGTTGTAATGTTTACCGATGCCGATCTATCGGCGCCCATTGAAGAGGCGGAACTGCTGTTTGCCGCCATCGCGGACGGCGCCGATGTCGCCATCGGTTCCCGCTGGCTCGATCGCTCGCGCCAGACATTGCGCCAGCCCATCTATCGCCGGTTCTTCGGGCGCTGTTTCAACTGGCTCACGCGACTGATCATGCATCTGCCGCTGGCCGACACCCAATGCGGATTCAAGGCATTTCGCAGGGAGGCGGCGCGAACGATTTTCGCCCGCCAACGAATCGAACGCTGGGGATTCGATCCTGAGATCCTCTATATCGCCTTGCGGTTGGGAATGCGCATCGACGAAGTGCCCGTCACCTGGGGACATGACGAGCGATCCCGGATCAGCTATCTGAAAGATGGATTGAAGATGCTGGAAGATTTATTGAAAGTCCGCGTCTACTCACTGGCCGGATGCTATCGGGCCGACCCATATCAGGATGCCGGCCTGAGTCAGTGCGGGGCCTGTCACAAAAAGAGCGCCGCACCGGTGGCCAAGGCATAGACAGTTTCCGATAGCAGTTGCGTTCCCTGAACGAGCATTTCGCGCTGGCCCCTTCGCTGAAGAACCACGGTCCATCCAAACGTCTCAAGGTTCAGCGAAACGGAGCTACAGCGCGGGTACCGCCGATGGCGCGACGAGGGCAGTTCGAGCGCGCCGACGCTTCCTTTCCAGCAACTGCACGCCGTTCTCTTCGTCGATCATCAACGTCCATTCCTTCGCACAGGCCCCGCAAAGCCAGTAATGTTCGAGACGAGGAAGCGTCGATTTCCCTTTTGAGGTATTTCTTCCGGTGAATAAAAAAACTTTTCCTTCGCGCAGATAATGGAGCGGCTTCAGGCATTGGGGGTTTGCACAGTGACTGACCATGATTCAACAACTCCTTCGAGTGGGAACGTCCGTGGGAATTCGCCGTGGCAAGAACAAGCAGCGTGCGGATAGTTGCCTGAAAATCTTTCCTACAGGTTTAGACGTTGGGGCCTGGGTTTAGGTTGACTGATCGGCGTGGCCGTGGAATGGGGCCGATTCCGGCGCGCGGTTCGCGTGCGCCATGAAAAAGGAACAGGAAGGTAGACAGGAATTCGCGTTCTCTCCTGCTCGTGCGTCGCGGATGTTCGCGTCGCCAAAACAGGGACGCAGGCGAGGACTTGCTGGACGATGCGTGTCCTCGCCTGGAGTTGAAGGGATGGATGCGGCCACGCGGCCTTCTCTGCGGGCTTACTTGCTCTTGGGAAGGCTCGATGGCGGGACAATGCCGTTCATGCGTAGATATTCCACCATCTGGCCAAAGTGGTCGTTCATGTGAATGATGGCGAACAACATGATTCCCGCCCGGGTGTCGACCCCATCGACCGGCTTCACGACTTCCATGGCATTGTCCGCGTCCAGCGTCGCGATGGCCTTGTGCGCAAACGCGAACGAATCTTTCAGCGCCTGCACCATCTGCTCTTTCGTCTTCAAAGTTTTCATATCCGGCATATCGGTCGGCTTGATCGAAGCGGCAGCGCCGAACATCATGTAATTGGCGCCTGTGACATGCTTGACTTGCTCCTCGAATGTACGCACGCCCGTAAAATTTCCATTGGTGGGAGCAAAGTTGAATTTATCCGCGGGCATGGCTTCGACCAGCGGAACCATCTCCCCCTCGACTTTGCCTAACAATTGGTCGATTGCGCCGGCTGGTGTATCTGTGGGAGCTGCTTGGTCCCCGGCCATGGTCGCTTGCGCATGCAAGCGGGGCGTCCCCAACAGCGCGATGCCAACGAGGAGAACTGAGAGTACGGCAAGATTCTTCATTTTCATACGAGACTCTCCTTGTGCGAAACTTTCCAACGTCTGAGCGTAGCAGGAGCCGCGGCTGCGCGGCAAAAAACTCCCCGGCGCGTTTTTCGCCGATGGCATTGGGCATTGATTGAGCGCAGTCTCGAAGCATGAAAAAATGATGCTATGAGGTCGGCGCAATTCGACGACACCCTCGTGGTTCTGGTGCTGTGCCTGCATCTCAGCTGGATCTTGTGGGTGATCTTTGGCGCATTCTGGACATCTGGCCGCTGCTGGCTGACCGCGTTCCATCTCGCCTCGCTCGTATGGGGAATCGCCGTGGAGATTGGTCCCTGGCCTTGTCCATTGACGATGGCGGAGGATTTTTTCCAGCGCCGTGCCGGCCTGGCGCCGTATCGCGGCAGTTTTCTGTTGCACTACGTCGGCTTGATCGTCTATCCCAACGTCTCCGTGCTGCTCCTGACAATCTGTGGCGTGGCCGTGTGCGTCGCCAACCTTACAATCTATGCGTGGCGTGCCTGGCATGCGGTTCGGAAAAGACGCCGCGATCGTTTCCTGCGCATCCAAATGCCCTGAATCATGGAACTTGCAACGGTATGCAGTTTTCTGCGCACAAGCCAATCCGCGCAAAAGTAAATTCCTGAATTGGGTTTCGTACCGGAATGCAGATTTCGTACCAGTTTTCCGCAACTGAAATGACAGCCGAACGCATCTCTTATCTGATAGAGTTTTGCGAAAGGAGTAATCCGACTATGGAACAGGAAATGACTTGGTTGCGGGCACTGGCGGCAGGCTCTCTGGTTGCCGGAGCTGCATTGTTGCTTACCGGACGCAAGAAGGCTGCATTGACAGCTTCAGGTTTGGGAGCAGCGGTCATTCTATCCGAGGATCCTGAAGCGATGAAGGAACTTTGGAAGCATGTTCCCGGCTTTCTGCAGGACGGCCATGAACTGCTGGGCCGCCTGGAAGGTGTCCTGGACGGCATCACCGAACAAGGCGGCCGCGTGCGGCAACTGGTTCGGCGAGCATAACAAAATCCATTCCCCGTGGTGTTCCCCCCAGAAACTTGTGGGCGATCCCCGCAGGCTACTCTGCCTGCGGCCTGCGGTGGTGCGCCTCCGGAACCAAAGCGCCGTCCTGTCAAATGCCCTGCATCGATCGCCATGGTTTGAATGCGACCGATCTCCATGGGGATTTACGAAAACTGCGCTCAAAAATGAGATGAGTCATTCTGAGCGCAGCGAAGAATCCAGAGGGTGATGGAAGAATTTATGGTGTTCGACGCCAGCTCTAAAATAATTTGTTGATCAAGTCGTCGCCCAAGCCGAACCCAAGGCCCATCTCCATGGCGCGTCCAAATCCGGACTGCAAAAATCCTCCGAGTCCGCCGCGCTGTTGCCCCTGCATGGGCGCGCCTGGAACAAATCCTTGCTGCGCATAGCCGCTTTGCATCGGCTGCGGGTCGCCGGCGTTGTAGTCCTGGTTCTGGTTGGCGACGAAGCCGTGGATGGCCTGCAGCAGGTTCATCGTCTGCTGCTGTTGCGACTGAATCGCCAGCGCGATTTCCTTCAAGTCCAGGACCCATTCGCGAGCTTGCTGATTTCCGTTCCCCGACTCAGCCTGCAGCTTCGTCGCCAGGTCCTTCATCTCCTGAAACACCTGCTGCGACGAGTTCTGCAGCTGGCTATATTGCTGGTCGATTGTTTCGATGTCCATTGTAAAATTGCTCCTTCGTACGCTTGGGTGGCAGCGATCGCGGTGAGTGACAAACGCCCGTGCTCTGGGCGCACGGCATCGTGCCCGACAACAATCCTCGAGTCAACTGCTTCTTTTCTCATTCTAAATCCGGACTGCTTCGCCGCCGATCTTAGGTGCGCCGCTTCCTATCCTCCGCCCAGCGCATCTATCATTAAAGACGAAACGATCGAGATGTACGCAACAGAATCCTAAAGAACCGAAGAGAGCGCGACACTATGGAATTTCGCTATACGCTTCCGGCAAAACTTGAGCAGGATTTTTCCGCCGCCGTCGCTGATTGGCAGAATGGAAAAATCAGTCGCCTGTGGGCGCGCGATGCGGCCCTGTGGACGAACCAGGATGAATCGAAGTGGCTGGGCTGGCTGGATATTGTGGAGCGTCAGCAAAAATGCCTGGTCGAATTTCGCGCTCTGGCTCGTGACATTCAGACAGCCGGCTTCCAGTATGCCCTGCTCCTCGGCATGGGCGGTTCCAGTCTCTGTCCCGAGGTGCTGGCGGAGACGTTCGGCCGGCAGGATGGATTTCCGCGTCTGTCCATTGTCGATTCCACCGATCCGGCCCAGGTGCGTGCCGCCGAGCAAAGTGTCGACCTGAAAAAGACCGTCGTCATTGTGTCCAGCAAATCCGGCTCAACTCTGGAGCCGAATGTCCTCAAGCAATACTTCATGGCGCGCATGAAGGAAGCTGTCGGCGTGGAGGCGGGCAAGCACTTCATCGCCGTCACCGATCCCGGCTCGCACATGGAGCAGGTCGCGAAGGCGGATGGATTCCGCCACATTTTTTTTGGCGATCCTCAGATAGGCGGGCGCTATTCCGCGCTCTCCAATTTCGGTATCGTTCCCGCCGCTGTGATGGGCCTGGATGTGGAGAAGTTCCTGCCCAAAGCGAAGTCCGCCGTCGATGCCTGCCATGCGACAGATGTAAAGAAAAATCCAGGAGCACAGCTTGGGTTGATTTTGGGCGTCGCCGCCAACGCCGGGCGCGACAAGATTACGTTCTTCACGTCGCCCGCCATCTACGACATGGGAGCGTGGTTTGAGCAACTGATTGCCGAGTCGACCGGCAAACAGGGCAAGGGCATTACGCCGGTGGATCTGGAAGAAATCGCCGCCCCCGATCGCTATGGCGAGGATCGAATTTTTGCCTACGTCCGGCTGGAGGGCGCGGACAATGCCCGCCTCGATGCGGGCGTGGAGAAGCTGGAGAAGGCCGGGCAGCCGGTCGTTCGCCTGGCGATGCGCGATGTCTACGATGCCGCCGGGCAATTTTTTACCTGGGAGATCGCGACTGCCGTCGCCGGGTCAGTCATCGGCATCGACGCGTTCAATCAGCCCGACGTCGAGGCCGCGAAGATTGAAACGAGGCGCCTGACCGACGAATACGAAAAGACCGGCAAGGTGCCGATCGAGACGCCGATCTTCGACGATGGCCGCGTCAAATTATTTGCCGATTCCAGCTATGCGGCGGTTCTCCATGGCGCGCAAGACGTCGGGCAGCCGGACCTGATCGGATATTTGCGCGCGCATCTGGCGCAAATCAAGGCAGGAGATTATTTCGCCGTACTGGGATTCATACAGCGCGACCGCGAGCACGAAAAAACTCTGCAACAGTTGCGCCATGCGGTTCGGGACAAGAAGCGGGTGGCGACCTGTCTCGGCTTCGGTCCGCGCTTCCTGCACTCCACCGGACAGGATTACAAAGGCGGCCCCAACACCGGAGTATTTCTTCAGGTGACAGCCGACCATGCGCGGGACCTGGCCATCCCAGAACAGAAATATACCTTCGGTGTAGTCATCGACGCGCAGGCCGCAGGGGATTTGAGCGTGTTGCAGCAGCGGGGACGTCGCGCCCTGCGCGCCCATCTCGGCAAGGATGTGAAAGCAGGTCTCAAGTACCTCGCCGACGCGGTAGAGAAGGCGCTCGGCTAAGTCCGCGGGTTTCTACCATGTCCGTGGTAACGGCGGAAGGCCGGCGAGTGGTTGGGGTTGACGAAGAAGTGTCCGAGAAATCGCTTCGAAATGGGGCAAAGGATGGTTCTTTGGCCCCGGAAGCGGCCCAGATGGGCATGACCTGGGTCTTTGGCCTTGGTACCTATAAAAAAAATCGCGAGAGCGAGATAAGGGGGTATATTGGTTAGCCGAAAGGCAAAACGGAAATTCCGGCTTGCTTCTCCCCGCGTCAAGATGTATGCAAAGTAGGCGACGGCGAGAATGAGTGCGCTGTAGCTCGCAGTAGCTCCCAAAGAAGGAGTTTGTGATGCGATTCATCCCTCGATCCAGTTATGCAGCAGCAGTGACTTGCGCGGCGTTCTTGTTCTGCGCGGCGTCTGGGGCGGCAGGGGCGACGCTGCCCGCTCCGCAGCAGGGGGCACCCGCCGGAATCCAGAAAGTCCAGCACATCATCTGGATTATTCAAGAGAACCGCTCGTTCGATAACTACTTTGGCACCTATCCCGGCGCCGACGGCCCTCCGCCCGATGCCTGTGCTCCGGAGTTGCCGGGGTCGTCGAAGTGCGTGGCTCCGTTCCACATGCAGCCGAAGATGCCTCCATGCGACCTGGCTCATCGCTGGGTGATTGCACATGCCGATTACGATCACGGTTTGATGGACGGGTTCGTGTGGGCCGAGGGCAGCGCCTACACGATGGGTTATTACGACCAGCGCGACATCCCGAATTACTGGGCTTACGCGCGGCATTACGTTCTGGCGGACAGGTTCTTTTCGTCGCTGATGGGCGCCAGTCTGCCGAACCATCTTTTTACGGTGGCGGCACAGTCGGGCGGGGTGATCAACAACGAGTTCTCATTGAAGCAGATTGAGAACGATCTGGATTCGCCTGGCGGTTACAGCTTCGCCACCATGGTGAAGCTGTTCAACAAGGCGAATATTCCGTGGAAGTACTACGTGGAAACCCAGCGCATCAATTCCCCTCCGCCCGGCAAGCGCAACTATCTTGCCGATCCCGACCCCAAGCACTACTCGCTGTGGAACCCGCTGCCGGGCTTCAAAGCCGTCCGCGATAATCCGGCGGACATGTCGCACCTGGTTTCGCTCAACGAATACTTCGACGACCTGAAGAACCGAACGCTGCCCGCAGTTTCCTGGATTGTTCCGATGGGGATCGACAGCGAGCACCCGCCGGCATATCCGGTGACGGGGATGTGGTATGTGACGCGCCTGCTCAACGCATTGATGCAAAGTCCGTACTGGAAAGACAGCGTCGTATTCCTGACCTGGGACGATTACGGCGGCTTCTACGACCACGTGCCGCCGCCGCTGGTAGACGCCTACGGTTACGGACCGCGCGTGCCCACGATGGTGATTTCGCCCTTCGCGAAACACGACTACATTTCGCACAAGACCTACGATTTCACGTCGATGCTCAAGTTCATCGAGGAGCGCTTCGGCCTGAGCCACCTGACAGCGCGGGACGGCAAGGCCGACCCCATGTTCGATGCCTTCGACTTCGACGGGCCGCCGAACACGCCGCTGATCATCAATCCCGTGCCGGAGAATCCACCGTCTATGTCGGCATGGCCAGGAGACTGCGTCTATCAGCCGAAGGTGGATATTCTGGAGTCGGTGCCGGATATCGGGACCTATCTGCGCCGCTATCCGCCGCCTTCCGCCCAACTTCCTGCGTTGCCGACTGCTCCGGCGCCCGAGCACCCTGGGGTGTCGACACCGGGGAAGCAGTGATGCGGTGCGTAAGCTGACAACGGCCAGTGTCGTGGCCCCTTTGATGGGCCAGCAACCATGTATCCTCCGGCCGGAGGATACTTTACCCTGGCTGGGCGCGGGAGCGGATCACGCGGTACCTTTAGTACGCGGAAAAATTCCTCGCCAACAGTTCGCTCAAGCTTATGCTTGCTTCGTTCCGCCGCTCCGCGCCGGCAGTCCGGCGAGTGTCCGCGCACGTTCAAATACGCGCTGCAGCATGTCCTTCGTTAGCAGCCCTGTATTCGTGTTTTGCAACGAGGGGCGATACGCGGCCAGGATATAAGGTGCCCCGGGTAGGGTGTATTCCGCTCCATGACTGAAGATGAGTCCTTTGCGGTTAGAGATTTTCTACAATTGAGGTAAATTATTGGAGTGGAGCTTCTTCTCAATCTCGCATGGTTGTTGTTGTCCCTGACACTTCTGGCGAGTCTGCGGACGAAGCAAAGCCGTTCCCTGGGTTTTTCGGGGGCGGCTGACAGACGCCGCCGGTATCTCACGGTGATTGTCCTGTCGTTTTTGCTTCTACCTGTCATCTCAATGACAGACGACCTGCACGCCATGACGGCCATGGCGGACAGTGAGCGTACAGATCGCAGATGTAGCGCGATCCAAAACCAACACCTGCAAGACCACACGCAAATTCACCCAGCGTTTTCCGCGGGCCTTGTCTATCTTGAGGATCCCCGCGTCTGCATTGGGGTTGTCAGCCCCTTCCACCTTCTGCCCGACGTGGCAATACTGCCCATTGCTCTTCATTCGGACCGCGCCCCTCCAGAAAAATAGCATTGTCAGACCGTTTCTTTCGATTCGCATCGTTGATGGTGTGGATTGAGCTTAGCTTCATCGGCACATCACATGTCGACGGGCTCAAACCGTTTTGACGGAAGCTTGCAGGCTTATCTGGAGAAGAATTGAATGAATACTTTGCTTCGATTTTCAAGATATCTTTATTGCGGCATTGTTTTTATAGCCTTGTCGATTTACGCTACACTCGGCCATGCGCAGACAGCTCCCGAGGTTGGGCCAACTACAGCATCTTCGCCAAATGAAGTGCGTTGGGTGGACAATACCAGCGGCCCCTTTTATACCGGCACTGCGGATGTCGACCCTGGCGGTTCATACTACATTGAACCCTATCTCTTCAACTATCGATCGAATGGGCAGAACAATATCTATGTCCCTACCAAATTCGCCTATGGCTTGGGCCGAGGGTTCGAAATGGATGTATACGCTCCGTTCGATTACAACCGCATCAGCTATCCCCAGGCTCCGCAAGGCCAGAGTAGCTCCTCGATAGGCTATGGCGACACCTTGTTTCAGGTGAAATGGCAATTTGCGAAGGAGAAAGACCGCTATAACTTCTGGACGTTGCCTTCAATGGATCTGGCCGTCGATCTGAACGTTCCAACGGGAAAGTACAAGCGCCTGAACCCGAACCTTTCAGGAGCTTCTCAGACCAGCAATGGGACTTGGAATGAACAAGTGAATCTTCTGTTGCGCAAGCAATTCAAGCCCTTCGAATTGTACTTGCAGCAAACCGAACTGATACAAAATCCCTCCAATGTCACCGGCCCGTACCAGTTCAACAACGGTATCGATTCTCTCCCTGCAGGGCAGCGTTTGCGCATGGTGGATGGTGACGTGTTCGAGACCGCTGGTGCCCTCGAACATGTTCTGCTGCCGAAAGAGGGGTTTGGGTATCTCGTCGAGTACAACCAAGAACGCCAATTCGGGCGAAGCCTGTTCTTTGGACAAGCAAATGCGCCGGCATTTGCTTATTTCGATTTGAGCCCGGAGCTGGAAGTCACATGGCCAAATCATGGAAAATATCCCATCACCTGGGCCGCTGGGACTACTTTCACTGCGGCGCGGTCCAATTATCCTCGTCAGCTTACCCCCATATTTACGGTCAGTTTCTATGGGGACACGCATGGCTCGCGCTGATTATTTGCAGGGTCAAATGGCAAGAATTCGCGCCCGTTCAAACACTCGTTGCAGCATTGCACTCGTCAGCAGGCCGGTGTTCGTGTTCTGCAGCGACGGATGATATGTGGCGAGAATATGTTGCCCGTCCGGAGATGCATACTCCGCTCCGTGACGGAAGACGAGTCCCTTGCGGCTGGAGATTTTTCCCAACCGCAGCAAATGAGCAAGGTATCCATCGAACGCAATCTTTCCCAGGCACACCACCACGCGCAAATCCGTCAAAAGAGAAATTTCTTCATCCAGAAATGCGGCGCAGTTTTTTATTTCGCCGGGCAACGGTTTGTTCCCCGGTGGAGCGCAGCGAATGACGGACGTGATGCGGAGTCCGTCCAGACGCATTCCATCCTGCAAAGAATGCGCCAGGGGTTGCGACGCGAAGCCTGTAGCATGCAACACCGGATAGAGAAAATTTCCCGATCCATCTCCGGTGAAGGGACGACCCGTGCGATTGGAGCCGTGCGCGCCTGGAGCCAGGCCCAGCGCCAATACGCGCGCGTTCGCGTCGCCGAACGAAGGAACAGGTTTTCCCCAATAGGTGTGGTCGGCATAGGCTCGCCGCCGGACCCGCGCGATCTCGGCGCAGTAGGTCCGCAGCCGCGGACATAGCTCGCAGGCAGCGATGCGGCCGGCAAGCTCTTCAAAGGCGGACTCGGCCTTCGTCGGGCCAGACGCACCACGTTCTGGAAGCCGATCCGTATTTTTCCTGCCGCCTGCCGGCGAACCGATTCGAGTCACATCGGAAATTGTACGGTTCGCATCCCAATTACAGAAGCGCGGTGTCTCAGGTTGGACGATCGTCGATTGCGACACCGTGGCATCGCTTCTGGGACGCATCAAGACTTCCATCCCGGCGGGAATACGATACCCTGTTATCGGCGAGATCGCCGATTGCAATCGCGCGCGAAAGAGGTTCGAAGATTTGCAAAAGATGGATGCTCGAACGAATGTGCTGCAACGGATAGCATGGATCAGCCTGCTGTCCATGGCTGTGGCTGGATGGAACCTTGGCTGCGAATCTCGCCCTCCCGCGCCTCCGCCGTCTCCGACGGCGACCGCCTCGGCGAACCTGCCCGAGGTCGGCGGACAGAAAGCAATCGAATTGCGTCGCCTGCAGAGCGGCGTCGGAGCGGCGCCAGAGTTCTTAAGCGTCACTCTGTTGCCCGGACGGGGCATGAATGTCTTTCAGATTACGGCGTATCTTCCGGGAAGAGGCGAAGTCTCGTTGCTGACATCGCCGTCGCTCGATGCCGCGACGAAAATCCTGAACGACGGCACGGACGATCCGGACGGGAACAAAAGTTTTTCCATGGGAGGGGCTCTCCTGTTCCCATTTGCCAACCGTATCCTCGGCCCGGTGACGCTCGACAAAAAAAACGGGGAGCATATCGTGACCGCCGTCTGGCATGGACGCAAAGTGCCGCTGATCGCCAATTGGCGCGGCAAAAACCCTGGCGCCCAATGGTGCGCCATGCATGGCCAGATGGTGGCAGCCAAGGCGGACAATGTTTCCATTCAGTCCGATCCTGACACTGCGGAGGCTACAGCCGTCTATCGTCTCCCGGCGAATGGCCACTGGTTTTCCGACAATGAAGTCAAGGTGACGATTGCACTCGACCAGGGCACAGTGACGGCAACCCTGACCGCCACGAATACCGGGAATCAGCCCGAACCCGTCGGCGTCGGTTGGCATCCGTATTTTCAACTGCCCAGCGGAAGCCGCGCCAATGCGCGATTGCATGTTCCCGCGGATATGCGCGCCGACGTCAATAATTATGACGACGTATTCCCCACAGGCACGCTGCTGCCGGTACTGGGAACGCAATACGACTACACTGGGCTGGAAGGCGCGCCGCTGCCGGACAAACTCGTGGACGATTCGTTTGTAGATTTGAAGCGCGATGCCCAAGGCCAAGTCGTGTCGGAGATCCGCGACCTGGGAGCGAACTACGGCATGCGCATCACCGCGATGTCGCCCCACATCCGCGCGATTCAGGTCTATTCTCCGGTAGACAAGTCCTTTATCGCTCTCGAGCCCCAGTTCAACTACAACGATCCGTTTGGCGGTGAGTGGCACGGCGCCGATACCGGCATGGTGACGCTGGCGCCTGGAGAATCCGTCACTTGGAAGGTCCAATTGCAATTGTTCCAGCCCGCCAATGATATGGTTGGCCATGCCCCCATCCCAGCTTCCAGTAGATCCGCGGCGCGGTGAGACGCGCCCATCTCTCGACGTTCCGGTCGCACGTTGAAGTGGTGGAAATGTGGACGAAATCGCCTGTTGTTCGTTTGACCCGCCCTTCGTTACGCCCTACCATGGAAGGTAGAAACATCGTTATCCACGTATGACAAAGCTTACCTTTGGAAGGCAAACCCCTTGAGTCCCATTGAATCCACCACCACCCCGCAGCTTGGCGCAGATGCTCAGCAATCCGACGAGTCGGTTGCGCACGAACATGCCCAGGAACTTGCCCCACAGGAACATAACCATGGGGTGGAACAGGACCCGAACGCCGGACCCGAGAATGCTGCGAGCCATGAGCACAGTCACGACCATGACCATCACGACCACGAACCTGCTCCAACCCTCAATCCCGAATGTACCCGTCAGGTCGATGTCGACGTGCCTGCGGATGAGGTAAGCCGCGCGTTTGCCGCAGTGGTCAAGCGGTATCGCCGAGCGGCCAGGATTCCCGGTTTTCGCGCGGGCAAGGTTCCGGAATCTGTCATTCGCAGAAAATTTGCGGACGCGATCCGCCAGGACGTGTTGGAGGAAATTCTTCCAGCACAGTTTCGCGCAGCCATTGAAAAGCAGGGCGTGCAGCCGGTTTCGCAGCCGCAGGTGACCAGCCTTCACCTCGCGGATGGCGAGCCCATGCGCTTTCAGGCGGCCTTTGAGGTTCTTCCCACGATTGACATCACGGGATACGACCAGATCAAGGTCGATCGGCCGCAGATTTCCCTCGATGACGCGGAGTTCGAAGCCGAGCTCAACCAGGTGCGCGAATCCCACGCCATCATGGAACCGGTGGAAGAAGATCGTCCACTGACCGATGGAGACTTCGCGCAGATTCGTTTCACTGGATTGGTCCATGGCGCGGAAACCGATGCGGAAGGCGAGCCGGAGGCATCCAGACCCATTGAGGGCGACGATGCCAACGTGGAAATTGGCGGCGCCAACACAGTCGAGGCCTTTACCAGCGCCCTGCGCGGGGCCAAAGTCGGCCAGCAAATGCAGTTTGAGGTTTTGTATCCAGCCGACTTCACCGAGAAACGCCTGGCAGGCAAGACCGTCGCGTATGACGTGGAAGTGAAGGGAATCCGCAAGAAGATTCTGCCTGAACTCGACGATGCCTTTGCCAAGCAGATGGGCGATTACGAGACCATCGACCTGTTCAAGGAAAAATTGCGCGAGCACATGGCCAACGACAAGCGCAGGCGTCTGGAATCGGACGCGAAAGACAAGCTGGTGGGCGCCTTCATCGAGCGCTTCCAGTTTCCGGTGCCGGAATCTTTATTGCAGCAGCAGATCGATGCGCGTCTGGAGCGTGGCCTTCGCGCGCTTGCGGCGCAAGGTATGTCCACGGAACAGATGCGCAACCTCGACTTCACCCGGCTGCGTACCGCTCAACGTGACTCCGCATTGCAGGAGGTGCGGGCTTCCCTGGTTCTCGACCGCATTGCGCAGACGGAAAACATTGAGGTTACCGACGAGGAGTTCGACGCGCATTTGCTGCTATTAGCGTATCAGGCACGGGAACCGCTGGAGATACTGCGGAAGCGTTTGACGGAGGACGGCGGGCTGACTAGAATCCGAGAACAACTACGCAGAGAGAAAACAGTGGACCAGCTCTTCGACAGGTTGGCCGCCTAACGTAATTTTCGTTTCTGGCCGATGTTCTATTCTATACGGAAGGCCTACAACCACGAGAGAGGCAATAGGAAACCGGTATGGGTTTAGTTCCAATGGTGGTTGAGCAGACGAGCCGAGGCGAACGCGCCTACGATATTTATTCTCGCCTGCTACGCGATAACATTATTTTTCTGGGTACGCCGATCGACGACCAGGTCGCGAACCTGATCATCGCGCAAATGCTGTTTCTTTCCGGCGAGGACCCGGACAAGGACTTGCAGCTCTACATCAATTCTCCCGGCGGTTCCATCTCTGCCGGTCTCGCGATTTACGATACGATGCAGTTCATCAAGAATGATGTGGTGACCTATTGCATTGGGCAGGCGGCCAGCATGGGAGCGTTTCTACTGATGTCCGGCACCAAGGGAAAGCGCTTTGCGCTGCCCAACTCCCGCATCCTGATCCACCAGCCGTCCATGGGCGGTCTGTCGGGCCAGGCCACGGACATTGACATTCACGCCCGCGAGATCCTTCGCATCCGTGAAATTACCAATCGTTTGATGTCGAAGCACACCGGTCAGCCCATCGAGCGGATAGAACGCGATGTGGAGAGGGATTTTATTATGAACGCCCCACAATCGAAAGAATACGGCATCATCGACGAGATTATTGACAGGCCAAGGACGTAAGCTCGCATCGAGCCCGACGCTGGGCGCGGAACGGGTGGCAGTAGGAGACGCAAACAATGAAAACACGCTCGAGTTCCGACGATGTACTCCGTTGTTCGTTCTGCCATAAATCGCAGGACGCCGTAGCCAAGCTGATTTCCTCCCCCAGCGATTATCCGCGGGCTTATATCTGCGATGAATGCGTTGCCGTATGCAACTCCATTCTGGAAGACGACAAGAACGAAGCGCGCCCCACCACCGCTCCCGCCCACTTGCCCAAGCCGCAGGAGGTGAAAGCTTTCATGGATGAGTATGTCATCGGGCAGGAGACCACCAAGAAGAAGCTGGCCGTCGCCGTCTACAACCATTACAAGCGCATCCAGATGAACCGGACCCGCACCAACGATGTGGAGCTGACCAAGTCCAACATCCTGTTGATCGGCCCCACGGGGAGCGGCAAGACGCTGATGGCGCAGACCCTCGCCCGCACCTTGGACGTTCCGTTTGCCATTGTCGACGCGACCACGCTCACGGAAGCCGGGTATGTCGGTGAGGATGTCGAAAATATTATCCTCAAGTTATTGCAGGCGGCGGACGGGGATGTTGCCCGCGCTCAGACCGGCATCATCTACATCGACGAAATCGACAAGATCGGGCGCAAGGACGAAAATCCTTCCATCACCCGCGATGTCTCCGGTGAAGGCGTGCAGCAGGCGTTGCTCAAGATCCTCGAAGGCACGGTTGCCAACGTTCCTCCGCAGGGCGGACGCAAGCATCCACATCAGGAATTTACTCCCGTAGATACGACGAACATTTTATTTATCTGTGGCGGGGCCTTTGTCGGCCTGGAACGCGTGATTGGTCGTCGCGCCGGCAAGAAGGCGCTCGGCTTCAAGGCTATTTCCGACCGCGACGGCCAGCCTGCCAACATGGTCCCTTCCTTGCGCGACACGGAATTGTTGCGCCAGACCGAGCCGCAGGACCTGATTAAGTTCGGCCTGATTCCAGAGTTTGTCGGCCGCCTGCCCGTCATTGGAATTCTCGATGAACTGGATGAAGCCGCGCTGGTGGAAATTCTGGTGAAGCCGCGGAATGCCATCATGAAACAGTATCAGCGCATGTTTGAGTATGAGAATGTGCGTCTCACTTTCACCTCAGAAGCTGTCGGAGCCATTGCCCGCGAGGCATTGCATCGCAAGGTGGGAGCGCGCGGCTTGCGCATGATCCTGGAGGAATTGATGCTCGATCTGATGTATCACCTGCCCAACAACAAGAAGGTGCGGGAAATCGAGATCACCGCGGACATGGTCCAGAAACGCGACCTGTCGGTCACCTTGCTGGAGAAGGCTGGATAGTTTCTCAGGCCGCAACGATCCATCGAAATCGCATCGGGCCTGCTTCATCTGTGGGCCCGGTGTTTTTTTAGGGCGCCACAATCGCCGCACCGTTTCTTGGAGCATCCGGAAAAGTATGCAAAGCACCGACGCACTCTCGATGCCAACACGACAGCTTGGCAACTCCAACATGCGGCTCACTGCCATCGGCTTTGGCGCATGGGCCATTGGCGGCGGCGACTGGGAGTATGCTTGGGGGCCGCAGGACGACAACGACTCCGTCGCTGCGATCCAGCGCGCGCTCGACCTCGGCATCAACTGGATCGACACAGCCGCCATCTACGGTCTCGGCCATTCGGAAGAAGTTGTGGGCCGCGCGCTCCAGGGCCGGCGAAACAAACCATTCGTGTTTACGAAATGTTCGATGGTGTGGAGCGGGAAGTTCCTTCGCCCCGGTCAGAAGATCAGCCGCAGTTTGAAGCGGGATTCCATCCGCAAGGAACTGGAGGCGAGCCTGCGCCGCCTGCAAATGGACGCCATCGATCTGTACCAGATCCACTGGCCCGATCCGGAGAACGATGTGGAAGAAGGCTGGCAAACACTGGTGAAACTGAAGGAAGAAGGCAAGGTCCGCTACATCGGGGTTTCCAATTTCTCCATTCCGCAGCTCGAGCGGATCGCCAAAATCGCTCCCATCACTTCCTTGCAGCCGCCATATTCCATGCTGAACCGGGGCATCGAAAAAGAGATCCTTCCCTATTGCCAGAAGCACGAAATTGGAGTCATCAACTACTCCCCCATGGTGTCGGGCCTGCTGACCGGTGCCATGACGAAGGAGCGCATCGCCCAGATGCCCAGGGACGATTGGCGTCGCAACAACCACCGTTTCCAGGAGCCGCAACTCAGCCGCAACCTCAAGCTGGTCGAGTTGCTGCGCGAGATCGGCAGCGCCCATGGCCGCTCTCCCGGCGAAGTCGCCATTGCGTGGACACTCCGTCAACCCGCGGTGACCGCAGCCATCGTGGGAGCGCGCAATCCAAGTCAGGTGGATGGCATTATCGGTGCGGCCACCTTCCGCTTGCAGCCCGAAGAAATCGCGCGCATCGAGGAGTTTCTGACCGCAAATCCTGTACCCGCCAAGCCGAAGAATTAAATAGCGCGCTCATTTATCCTCATGGCTATGTCAAGGACTGCAGGGAATCCGAGCAAACCGAATCCACAACCGAGCGACGCGAAGCCAGCCAACCAGCCCAGCAAATTGATTGGCGTTCATCTTTCCACCACCGGCGGCGTTGCGAATGCTGTCCGGCGCGCGCCGACGCTGGGCGCAAATACGCTCCAGATATTCTCCTCCAGCCCGCGCATGTGGCGCGCGTCGAAAATCACCGCCGAGCAGGCGGAATCGACGCGGGCAGCCCGCGCCGAGTTGAGCGTTGGACCGCTGGTGATCCACACCAGCTATCTGGTGAATCTGTGCAGCCAATCCCAGGAAATCTGCGAGAAATCCGTTCAGGCATTTCGCGGTGAAATTGAACGCGCCCTTGCCTTGGGCGCGGAATACCTCGTCGTCCATCCCGGCTCGTATCGCGGCATGACGCGCCCCCAGGGTCTGCGGCTGGCAGCCCAGTCCATCGAGAGGGCGATTGCCGGGCTGCCCTGGCAGCAAACGCCTTTTCACATTCTCATTGAAAATACCGCGGGCTCGGAGCATTCCCTCGGCGGCTCATTTGAGCAGGTCGCGGAGCTGATCGAGCACCTTCGTCCGCACGCTCCCGTGGCGGCGTGCCTCGATACCTGTCACACCCACGTCTCCGGTTATGACATCGTCAGCGACGCTGGATGGGCCGAAACATTGGCGCAGGTCGAGCGCACCATCGGCTGCGAGAATGTCCGCGTCTGGCACTGCAACGACGCCAAAGCCGCGCGCGGATCGAAACTCGACCGCCATGAGCACATCGGAGAAGGGAAGATCGGCCTGGAGCCATTCCGACGTCTTCTCCACGAGTCGGCATTTGCCCACGCGGCCTTCATCGCGGAAACCCCTGTCGACGCCCCCGGCGATGAAGAACGCAATGTTCTCGCGCTGAAAAATTTGCTGGGATAGAAATCTTGTTTCTCCCTTGCAAGGGCGTGGAAGCAAATCAGCTCGTTTGCGCGACGAGCTTCCATGAAGGGGCAAGGCCCTGACCGTCGTCGATGGTGGGAATGTCTTGCTGCGACAATGCTTCAATGAACTGCTCTGCCGGCATGGGGCGACCCAGCAGAAACCCTTGCAGAGAATCGCATCCCAGGCGGGTGAGAAACTCCTGCTGCCAGGTTGTCTCGACGCCCTCAGCGACCACCTTCAAGTTCAACGTTTTGCCGAGCGCAACAATTGCGGAGACGATGGCCGCATCCTCGCCATCCTTCGCCACGCCGTGGACGAACGCACGATCGATTTTCAGTTCGCTGGCCGGCAGACGTTTCAAATGGAGCAGGCTGGAATAGCCTGTCCCGAAATCGTCGATGGAGATATTGACCCCCATGCTGTAGATTTGCTGCAGGACCGCCATGCTCGCGTCGACGTCTCGCATGGCGGTCGATTCCGTCACTTCCAGCGTCAGGCAGCGCGGCTCCATTGCATGGCGTTGCAGCGTGTCGAGCACCATTGGAATCAATCCTGGATGACCGAACTGCAGCGGTGACAAGTTGACCGCGATGGTCCAATTGTTACTGCCGAACCTTCGCCACTCACTCATCTGGCGACAGGCTTCATCCAGCACCCATTCTCCGATAGGCACGATCAGGCCACTTTTTTCCGCCATAGGGATAAAGTCATTCGGAGGAATCAGTCCGCGCGTGGAATGCTGCCAGCGCACCAGGGCCTCCGCGCCCATCAGCTTTCTACTGGCCGCATCGAACTTCGGCTGGTAATGGAGGACCAGTTCATGCCGCTCCAGCGCCAGATGCAGGTCGTGCAGCAACTGCAGTTGCTCCTGGGCATCGGCGTTCATGCTGGTTTCAAAGAAACAGTAGCAATTGCGTCCCATCTCCTTGGCGTGATACATCGCGGCGTCAGCATCCTTCAGAAGGTCGCGGCGTCCATCGGCGCCAGGGTAAATGGCAATGCCGATGCTGGCCGACACCCGCAACTCAAGTTCTCCAATCATGAAGGGTTGCCGAATCGTCGTTACCAGCTTGTCCGCGACGACGGCTGCACTCGCAGGTTCCTCGGCGTCCAGCAGGATCACAAATTCATCGCCCCCGATGCGCGCAATCGTGTCACGGGCCCGGATGCAGGCGCGGATGCGCTGTGCGACTTCAACCAGCAACCGGTCCCCGACAGAGTGGCCAAAAGAGTCGTTGACAGCCTTAAAGCCGTCCAGGTCAAGGAACAGCAGGGAAAATAGGCCATGGTAGCGTTTGGCGTTTTCGGTTGCCTGGTGGAGTCGATCTTCCAGCAAAATGCGGTTGGGCAATTTTGTAAGACTGTCATGCATAGCCAGGTGGGTTAACTCGTGGTTGGCCTCAGCGAGTGACGCCGCCAGGGCGGCAGTGCGCGACGCCAGCCTCGCATCCAGCACGGAAACGATCAACGCGATCGACAGCCCCGCCAGGGTAGTGATGATGATCAGTAGGGCCAGCCAGTCATTATCGATACCCGTATCGATTACACCGCAATGGCTCCCAGGCTGGTAATACTCTGCCGCCATCTCGGTGTAATGCATTCCGGCAATCGCGAAGCCCATTACCACCGCCGCGCCGGCCCGAAAAAGCTTGATCCGGGTCGAATCCTTGCGCAGCCGGAAAGCCATCCATAGCGCCGCACCCGAGGCGCCCACAGCGATCAGCAGCGACAGAATTACTAAAGGTGGCGTGTACTGGATTCCCGGCGTCATGCGCATCGCGGCCATGCCCGTGTAATGCATGCCGGCCACGCCCGCGCCCATCAGCAGCGCGCCGCCGCTCAGTCGCGGCCATGGCAGTTCTTCCCGGCACACCAGCCACAAAGCAAAGGCCGAGGAGGCCAGGGCAATCACAAGAGAGAGCAAAGTGATCCAAGGGTCATAGCCCATGGGCATGGGTAAGCTGAGGGCCAGCATTCCAATGAAATGCATGGACCAGATGCCAGTCCCCATGGCAAATGCGCCTCCGGCCAGCCACCAGCGCGCCGATCGGCCTTGAGTTGCGGTAATGCGCGCCGCCATGGCCAGCGCGGTGTAGGATGCGAGAATTGCTACCAAAACAGAAAATAGAACAAGGACGCTATTGTAATGTCCGGTGAGCATTTCATCTCCTTGCGCAAACCGCCGAGATCTCCCGCGTGAATGGCGAGCGTTGCCCGATGCTTCATCTTGCCAGAAGGTTGGCCGGCTGTCACTGATATCGGCAGCGCCGGCAAAACTTTAGTTTTCTTGCCTTTATCTTCGTTCGGCTCAGGTTGTCGGAATAGGAATACGCTTAAGTGCCCCGGGTTCTCGCCGCCGCGACCTAACAGGGTGTCCTTTTCGCCTAGAATCAAATCAGCATGTCAAAAAAAGAACCGAGTCAGCCGACTGTCCCCGCAGCGACGGATCGAACACCTCGTTATAGCCCCGCTGAGATTGAGCCGCGCTGGCAGGCGCAGTGGGATGCGCAGCCGAACCTGTACGCAGCCGAGCCGCCCACCAGCGGCAAGCCAAAATATTACGTGCTCGAGATGTTGCCATATCCTTCCGGCCAACTGCACATGGGCCACGTGCGCAACTATGCCATTGGCGATGCGCTGGCCAGGCACATGTGGATGCGCGGCTACAACGTGCTGCATCCGATGGGATGGGACGCGTTCGGACTGCCCGCCGAAAACGCGGCGCTGAAAAACAACACGCCGCCGCGCGACTGGACAGTGGCCAACATCGCCGCCATGCGCGGCCAGATGAACCGGCTGGGGCTCAGCTATGACTGGCAGCGCGAAGTGACCACGTGCCTCCCCGACTACTACCGCTGGAATCAGTGGTTCTTCCTCAAGCTGTATGAGCGCGGCCTGGCGTACCGCAAAAAAAGCAAAGTGAACTGGTGCCCGGAATGCGCCACCGTGCTGGCAAATGAGCAGGTGGTGAACGGCTGTTGCTGGCGGCACGAAGAAACCATCGTCGAGCAGATCGAGTTGGAACAATGGTTTTTGAGAATTACCAACTATGCGGATGAACTGTTGCGCGATTTGGACAAGCTGGAGGGCTGGCCGGAGAAAGTTCGCACCATGCAGCGCAACTGGATCGGTCGCAGCGAGGGCGCACGCGTCGACTTTACGGTTGTGCCCAAGGAAGAAGATCGCAGAGAGGCACGCTTGGACCCGATCCAGCTTAACTTGGCTGAAACCATGTCGGAGGCTGCACCGCATGGGGTCATCATCACCGTCTTCACCACCCGTATCGACACGATTTATGGCGCGACCTCGCTGGTGCTGGCGCCGGAACATCCGTTGGTGGCGGAATTTGCCGCTCAAAGTCCGGAGCTCGCAAAGAAAGTGCGCGAGTTATTGCAAGATCAGAAAACGGCGCGAGAGAAAGGCGACATGGAAGCGCTGGAAAAGCAGGGTATCGCCACCGGTCGCTCCGCCACCAATCCGTTTACGCAGGAAACCATTCCCATCTGGGTCGCCAATTACGTGTTGATGGACTATGGGACAGGCGCGGTCATGTCCGTGCCAGCGCACGATGAGCGCGACTACGAGTTCGCGAAAAAATACAGCTTGGAATTGAAGATTGTCGTATTGCCGCGTCAGGAGCATGATGGCGGGAAATCTGAGCCGTTGTTGCCCTTCACCGGCGAAGACAGCCTGTTGATAAACTCCGGAGAATTCACTGGCCTGGGCTGTCAGGAAGCGCAGCGGGTCATGGCGGCCTACGCGCAGAAACATGCGTTTGGCGGGCCGTCGACGACGTTTCGCCTGAAGGACTGGGGCATCAGCCGCCAGCGTTACTGGGGCACGCCGATTCCGATGATCTATTGTGACAAGGATGGCCTGGTACCGGTGCCGGAGGATCAACTCCCCGTCTTGTTGCCGGACAAAATTGAAATAACGCAGGAGGGCGGATCGCCGCTGTCCCGCGTGCCGGAGTTCGCTCGCGTAGTTTGTCCGAAGTGCGGCGGAGTGGCGCGCCGCGAATTCGACACCATGGACACCTTCGTCGATTCGTCGTGGTATTTCTATCGCTACACCGATCCGAAAAATGCGAAGGCGCCATTTGACACAGATACTGTTGCCTATTGGTTTCCCATCGACCAATACATCGGCGGCGTCGAGCACGCCATTCTCCACCTGATCTATTCGCGCTTCTGGACCAAGACGATGCGGGACCTGGGTCTGGTGAAAAACGATGAGCCCGTCGAGCGACTGTTTACCCAGGGAATGGTCATCAGGAACGGCGCGAAGATGTCGAAGTCCAAGGGAAACGTGGTCTCTCCCGATGACATGATCGCGCGTTATGGCGCCGATGCCACGCGCATGTACGCATTGTTTGCCGCGCCGCCGGACCGCGATCTCGATTGGCAGGAAGATGGTGTCGCGGGCATCAGCCGGTTCCTGTCGCGCGTCTACCGCTTTGCCGCGCAGGCCATGCCGCGCGTGATTGCTGGCCGCTCGCAGCCGCTGCCATCCACATATGACCCACTGGAGCGGCAATTGATGCGTAAGCTGCACCAGACCCTTCGCCGCCTCACGCAGGAGTTTGATGGCCGCTGGCATTTCAACACTTGCATTTCCGCCATTATGGAACTGGTGAACGATCTGACGGCGCAAGAAAGCGCGTTGCTGTCGGGCGCTGTCGCAGACTCGGTGCTCTATACCATTACGCGCAATCTTGTCTTGATGCTGCAAGCCTTCGCTCCCTATCTGGCGGCTGAGCTATGGTCGCAGATGGCGGAGGACACTCCGCTGCTGCGCGCACCCTGGCCCGCGTATGACGAAACGCTTGCGGCGGAAAATATTTTGCAAGTGCCAGTGCAGATCAACGGCAAGTTGCGGTCAGTGGTCTCTGTACAGGCTGAAAGCGACGACGAACATCTGCGCGCGACTGCATTGGAGGACCCGAAAATTCAGGCTGCGCTAGCCGGCAAAGAAATCGTGAAGGTTGTTCTGTTGCCAGGCAAGCTGGTGAATTTTGTCGTCCGCTAGTAGGTACTTCGAACGATGGAGTGGATGGAAAAAACAAAAGAAGTCATTCTGAGGTCGTAGCGGCGACCGAAGAATCCAGAGGGTGATGGCAGCGTTCGAACCGAAGGATGTGTTCTTCGCTTCGCTCAGTGAAGGCAGGCATTTTTCAGATGGGCATGATTCAGCCAACCGAGACTGGACAAATCGGGTTGCAGTCCACACCACAGCTCGCGGAGCACCCCGCGTCGATTCGCGGCACGCAATCCTTCTTAGACACCCTTGCGGAGTGTTGGAAAAGGCCTTCTCTGCTGGGTCTGGAGTTGTTGTGGCGCTGGGGATTTGGCATTCCAGTCCTGGCGCTTCTCAGTTGGGAAGCGTACAGAATTCTCTCCTCCGTCTCCCTGGCGGGAACCGGCATCGGTCATTTTTCCCTGATAGATTCGGTGACTGCGGCCCAGATCATTTCCGCTGCCCTCGATGTTCTCCTTCCCCCGGTGCGCGAAGTTGCCCGCTGGCTGCTCCCTCTGCTGGCTTTGGCCTGGGCGCTGGCCTCTGGATTTGGGCGTTCCCTGGTGCTGCGAAAATACGACCCGACTTTGCGCTCCGCTCCCTGGATGATGGTGGTTCTGCAACTGCTCCGCATCGTGGTGCTTGGCGCCAGCGTGGCCCTCTGGTTCGTTTGCCTGCATTGGGCGGCATGGTCTTCGCTCAGCGGTCCCTCGCCGGACCTGGTGGTGTATTTCATCAAAGCCATCGTCCTCTCCTTCGCCATCTTTTTTTTCTGGGCGGTCGTCAGTTGGATATTCAGCATCGCGCCGCTGCTCGCTTTGCTGGAGCACACCGGCATCGTCGCGAGCCTGCGCAACTCGCTCCGCTTCGGCCACGGATCGTTGCGCGGCCTACGTTCCAAGCTGGTGGAGATCAATCTGGTGCTTGGCATCGTCAAGGCTGCCCTGGTGGTGCTGGCCATGGTCTCCTGCGCCACTCCGGTCCCATTCAAAGAGGAGATCAATGGGACTTCGCTCTATGTTTGGTGGGCGATGGTGACGGTGGCCTATCTTGCGGCGTCCGATTTCTTTCAGGTCGCGCGCATCATCGGCTTCATTGAGCTCTGGCGAACTGCGAACGACAAGACAGAAGCCCGCGCAGTCTCCTCTACCCCCGCGGGCTTTTCTTAGCGTTCAATATATTTCCCCCCCGCTCTACCTGCGGAAGAACTTGTTCTTATTTCTGTATGTCTCGTATTGCGCTGCCAATTTCGCTCAGTTTATTGGGAATCTGTTGAAGTTCATAGAGAGTTCTAGGCAGTTCATCATCATGCACAAGGCGTTTACGATGCTCATCGGCACTGCAGATGAAGGCATAGCGCATGCTTTTCTTAGTCGCATCTCTGAACTCGACCATTCCTTCAAAGCGCATCGTTGGATATTTCTGAAAAAGTTGATGCGGCCTTCCTACCATCACGGAAACGCTGTCTTGAGGTGTAAGTACAGAAATGAGATCTAGTGCGGAAACCTCTTCACCTTCCTCATTGCAAGGGTGAGCGTTCCATGTCAACCGCACGTCATAAGCAACACCCAACCCTAAGTTTTGGGAATTATATACTTTACTCCCTGAGCTAACCTATCTAGAATGAGCACATGAGCAGATCGACGATCAGTGCTTACGCCTTTTTCAAGCGGTTCCCCAATGAATCAGCCGCTCGGGGACACATG
>JAKAAZ010000002.1 GCA_021802085.1 Acidobacteriota bacterium | reverse complement strand
CGAGGTGGAAGACCACGGGGTCCGCTATGTTCTGCGCAGGCGTGGAAGCGTCAAACCGCCCTCCATGGTACAAACAGGGTAGACTAGGCACCCTTGGAGGATCGGCATCCAGCGCGCTGCAAGTGGCACGGCCACACTCTGGGACAGCCGCAACGAAGCCACTTCCCTATATGAATCAAAAAGTCCTTATTGTCGAAGATGAAGCCAACGCCCGCATGGGCCTGGCGGAGTTGATCTCGGGCTGGGGCTACTCAACAGCCATGGCCGAGGATGGCGTGGAAGCGATGGAACGTATTCAGGACTGGCATCCTTCGATACTGATCTCCGACTTGAAGATGCCGCGCATGGATGGCCTGACTCTGCTGTCTCAGTTGGTCAGGATGGAGGAAAAGCTTGCCGTGATCATGTTGACCGCCCAGGGCAGCATTGAGAGCGCGGTTGAGTCCATGAAGCTGGGTGCATTCGATTACCTTCAGAAGCCAGTCGATCCCATCCGCCTGAAGAGGCTGCTGGCCAGCGCCAGTTCGCAGCAGCAAGCAGAGCGCGAGATTGAAATTGTGCGCCGCAAGGTGCAGGAAACCGGAGTACTCGGTTCCCTGGTTGGAAAATCGGCGCCCATGCAGGAGATTTTTCGCCTGATTGAGCGCATCGCACCCAACAATGTATCCGTGTTGATTACTGGAGAGAGTGGGACGGGCAAAGAGGTAGTGGCCCGGACCCTCCACGAACTCAGTGGGCGTAGCTCCAAGCCCTTCATTGCCGTCAACTGCGCGGCCATTCCGGAAACCTTGATCGAAAGCGAAATTTTCGGCCACGAACGAGGCGCTTTCACAGGCGCGGTCGAACGCCGGGCTGGCTGCTTCGAACTGGCGGAGGAGGGCACGTTACTGCTCGATGAGATTGGCGAGATGCCCATCGCAACCCAGGCCAAGCTGCTGCGAGTGCTGGAAGATCGTACCCTGCGGCGACTGGGCAGCAAGATTGAAACCCAGATCAATGTGCGGGTGCTGGCGGCAACCAACAAAGATCCTGCAACCGCCATCGCCGACGGCCATCTGCGCAACGACCTGTACTACCGCCTGAACGTATTCAATATTGAAATGCCCCCGCTGCGTAGGCATCGCGAAGATATTCCGTTGATTGCCGACGCACTGATCCGCGCTATGAATGAACGCCACGGGTGCCAAGTGACCGGCATTGAACCTGACCTGTTGCGGGAATTCCTTTCCTACGATTGGCCGGGAAATGTCCGCGAGCTCCGCAACGTGTTGGAAAGAGCCGTAGTACTGTGCGGCAGCGGGATTCTGGGCCGGCAGCATTTACCTCCCGGCTTCGGCCTGGCCCACATTGCCAGCGTCAGCGATTCCAATCAGGTTCAGATGCCTGTCGGAACAACGGTCGATGAGGCGGAGAGGCGGCTGATCCTGCGCACCCTGGAATCCACGGGAAATAACAAGACTCGCGCCGCGGAAATTCTTGGTATCAGCCTGAAAACGCTGCACAATAAACTCAAGGAATATGGAAGTTCGGTAGCGCCGAGTGACTGAGCGTCGGGCGGACTCGACCAACCCTGCGGTTCGGACGTAGAGAAGCTCTGCGTCAGATTTAGGGTCCGCATCGAACACTGCCAACCCACGCCCGAGAGCGATCCCGCGATCCAACATCTGCGATGAGAATCCGAGTCAAACTCGTACTGGCAATCACGGGCATGGTTTTTGCCAGTGTGCTGTTCTTGTCCGCGCTTTATTTGTCGCAGCTGCTGTCAGAGCGCATCCAGCAGAGTTACCTGCATACCGAGATTGCCGCCAACCAGGTCATGCTGGCGGTGCGGGGCGCCATCGAACATGGCATCCCCCAGGTTCCATTGCCTCCGAACGATCCCAATGCGCTCGACGAAGCCGTGACCAGCGCCGTGCAGCAGGATGCCGCACTTCATCTGATATTGACTTCCTTTATCCGCTACGAGCCCACGATATACGACATCAATATCGCGGACAGTCGCGGCAAGATTCTGCTCAGCACGGACCCCCTGTATCAAGGAAACACTCTGCCTCGCGAACCAAGTTTCATTTCATTGCAGCAACAAAACGCATGGCAAAAATTTCGCATCGTGTTCGGTCCTCCCGCTGTCTATGCGGTCGATGCCGGACTGGACCGCAACGGCGCTCCGTTTCTCACCATTCGCGTGGGAGTTCGAACGACATTTCTCCGCAGTCAATTGGCGCCCTGGCTGCGCGCCGAATTCATCATTGCCATCCTGTCCGTGCTGCTCAGCATTCTGCTGGCGGCATTTCTCTCCAATATGGCCCTGCATCCACTGCAGGTCATCAGCGATCGGCTCGATCAATTCATGCTGGCGGAGCCGCAATCGGCATCTGAGCCCGCACCTCCATTGTCCAAAACAGACGAAATCTCCCGCGTGTCCAGCAAAATTGAACGCATCGGCCAGCGCATGCGCAGTGTCGAGGAAGTATTTACGGCGCTCAAAGAAAATCTTGACCAGGTGCTCGAGAACCTGCAGGATGGCGTCATGCTGTTCACCCAGGATGCCCGCGTCGTCATGGTCAGCAATTCCGTAGAGCATTTTCTCGGGCTCACCCGGCAACAGATGCTCGGTGTCGAACTGCATGACATCTTCGATCGCCAATCGACTCTCGGCCAGGTCGTTCGCCGTGCTTTCAATGCCAAGGTCATGCTGATGCAGGAAGAGGTCGTTACCGAGACTGGGCGCCGCATTCAGGTTTCTCTGGACTTCATTCATAGTGAAGATCAGACCACCCCCTCCGATACGCTGGGCGCTCTGCTGACCTTGCACGATAGCGAATCCATGCGGCAAATTGAGAATGAACTGGAAGTTTCGCGGCGCCTGGCAGACCTTGGCCGGCTGACCTCCGGCGTGGGTCACGAGGTAAAAAACCCGATCAATGCGATTGTGGTACACCTGGAACTGCTGCGCGAAAAACTCGCGCGGCAGGATAGCACCGCTGAGCGTCATATCAATGTCATCCAGAATGAGATTCGGCGTCTCGACCGCGTGGTCCAGACCCTGATCGACTTTTCGCGGCCCGTGGAACTGGATCTGGGTTTGCACGACTTGCGCTCCATCGTTACCTCCGTACTGACCCTGGCGGAGCCAGAGCTGGAGCAACGCGCCGTCCATGTGGTTAGCTTGATGCCGAGTGCCCCTGTGTATGTTCGGGTAGATGCGGACATGATCCAGCAGGCTTTGCTGAATGTGCTGCTAAACGGCGCGCAATCCATGACCGGCGGGGGTGAACTGCACGTGGAACTTCGGCAGCACAGCCACGAAGCAAGCTTGCGCATCCGCGATCAGGGTTGTGGCATTCCGCGAGAAATTCTCAGTCGCATCTTCAATCTTTATTTCACAACGAAACGGGATGGAACAGGGATTGGCCTGGCGATGACATATCGTATACTCCAACTCCATAACGGCTCTGTTCAAGTAGAATCTGAGGTGGACGTGGGTACGCAGTTTACGCTCAGGCTTCCTGTGGCTTCGATGCCAGAGCCGAAACCGATTGCAAGCACAAGCGCTGGCTAAATTCGCTGGATGTTCCTCAGCCGGTACAAGTACGGACCGGGCTATACGCGTCAAAGGAATGCAGGGGAAGAATGCGGTACTGGCGCCTATCTTTTGTCTTTTTTCTGCTAGCGTTCACGATCTCCGGCTGCCATCGCAGGCCTGAGCCAGTATTGCCGCCTCCGCAAGCCCAGGCTCCCATTATCAGTACTCTGCCACCCATCCCCCCCTTGGATCTGCAGACGGTGCAACTGGCCACGAGCGAGCCGCAGCAGCCTTCCCTGCCGCCGCTCGCTCCCGCCGAAGCGCCCAAAAAGAAAGCCCGGGCGCGCCGTCGGCGCACCGCCATGCATAAACCGGAAGGTGAGCCTGCGGCAACTGAATCGCGGCCCTCTTCTCCTGGAACGGAAGCTAGCGCGCCACCGGCTGAGTCTGGCAGTAGTACCCTTGTGGGCAAGCTATCGGCGGATGACTCGACAACCAATCCCGACCAAACTGTGCAGACTCAACGCCTCATCGAATCCACGGAACGCCTTCTGAAAGATCTTTCGCCTCAACAGCAGGCCGCGCATAAGGACACCGTCTCGCAGGTTGGCTCGTTTCTGGCGCAAGCCAAGCAAGCCTTGAATATGAATGACTTGGTCGGAGCTCAGACGCTGGCGAATAAGGCGAGAATCCTGCTCGACGAGTTGTCCAAATGACCTGGTAGAAACCTATCCAGTGCGCCACAGATTCGTTATCGCTCGCCCCACTTCAGCTTGGCGCGCAGCACGTCGAAAAAGCTGTTTCCGCTCCTGCGGATCAGGCGAAGGGTATAGCGAGACCGGCAACAATGCAGTTCGTCGCCCAGCTTCAATTCGATTGCCTCCTGACCGTCGACGGTCAGATAAATCTGCTCCGGAATTCCTTCGATACTCAGCGTGAGCTTCGCATCCCCGCGCACCACCAGCGGCCGCACCGTCAGATGGTGCGGGCATACAGCGGTAATGATCATCCCGTCGATATCGGGCGCAAGAATGGGACCGTTGGCGGCCAGGTTGTACGCCGTCGAACCGGTTGGCGTTGCCACAATCACGCCGTCCGCGCTGAACTGGGCGACCGTCTGCTCGCCAGCCTTCACCAGGATGCTGACCATGCGTGCGATGGTTCCTTTGGTGATGACAACGTCGTTCAAGGCTTCGAATTCGTGGTGGACAAGGCCTCCGCGCCGGACCTCGGCATGCAGCATGGCGCGTTCATCGATGGCGCAACCATTCTCGCGCCAGGATTCCAATGTTGTGAAGAGCTCGGACAGGGGCACTTCGGCCAGAAATCCTAGCGAGCCAAGATTGACGCTGAGAATGGGCGTCCCGGTGCGCGCGAATGCCCTTGCCGCCGCCAGCAAGGTGCCATCCCCTCCCAATACGATCACCAGTTCCGGCTCGCGCTCATGCATCAAGTGTCGCGGCAACACCTCCGCGGACCCCGTGTATCCAGCGCTGATTGGGTCCAGAATGGGTATATAGCCATGCTGTTTCAACCAGACCGCTAGTTCCGGCAGAATCGTTGCCAACTCCGGTTTTTGCGGTTTGGAAATGATTGCGATCGATCGCATGGGTTCTCCTCAAAACCGAGCGTATACCAAAAACTCACGGTTTCCATCCCCGCCGGGTATGGGCGAGTCCATCACTTTGGTCTCCACCGCACCCTGAGCGTCCAGTGTCTGCTGCACTCTGTCGATGGCGCGCTGATGCGCAGCGGTGCTGCGCACAATCCCATGTTTGCCGGCGAATTCCCTGCCTGCTTCAAACTGCGGCTTGGCCAAAACCACCGCTTCGCGTCTGGAACCGTCCGATGTTGTCTCCCGCGCAGGAAAAGCTGCGGCAATCACCGCCGGCAGCACCAGCGAAGCGGCAATAAAAGAAACGTCGACGGCGAAAAAGCGAATCCCCCTCGGCAGCATCTCCGTGGTGAGATGGCGCGCATTGGTGCCCTCCAGCAACAGCAGGCGCGGGTCCGAGCGAAGTTTCTCCGCCAACTGGCCGTGGCCGCTGTCGATGCCGACGATGTACGCCGCTCCCCGCTGCAGCATGCAGTCGCTGAATCCTCCCGTGGAAATGCCGACATCCATGCAAATACTTCCGGCGACCTCAATCCCCCAGGCATCCAGTGCGGCAGCCAGCTTGATCCCTCCGCGGCTTACATACCCAAAATCTTCTCCGAGCGATTGAATTGCCTGGTGAGGATCGACGAGAAATCCGGCCTTGGTGACGATGGCGCCATCCACCGCGATCTGGCCGGTAGCGATGCGCTCCTGTGCGCGCGTGCGAGTCGGCGCAACCCCCCGGCTCACCAGTAGCTTGTCCAGGCGAAGCTTCATCCATGCCCCGTTCCAGAGTCTGATCACATTTCGCGTGCGAACGGACCCTTGGTCAAGCCGACTGTTGATGGTTGTCGCAAGCTTGCAGCATTTCAGGAGTTAAGGAGATGTTAGGCGCACCTGAATGCCATTTCCCGTAAGCTGTAAATTGGCGCCGATCGTATCGTCAACCGTGTCGATAATGGTCAGAATATCGGTGTCCGGGGAGACCACGTATACCTTGCCTGTCGGCGTTCCGGTGGTTGCGGCGATGGAAATCGGATGAATCGTGCAAAGAACATTCGGGTTGCTCGCCGTGCATGGCTCCTGCGGCAAGGAGACGGTCTTGGTCACCGTGTTGCTGGTCAAGCTGACCACGCTGACAGTGCCATCCCCATGGTTGGCAACATACGCCCGTGTACCGTCCTGCAGGATCGAGACCGAGTCCGGATCGTTGCCCACGGGTACAGTGGCAATGATCTTCCCGAAGTTGGGGCTGTCGTTGCCAAACGAATCCACGCTGATATTGATCAGCGTGAGCGTACCTGTCGCCGCATTTGGCTGCTCATTGACAACGGCCAGGATGGCACCATTGTTATAGATATCAGCCCAGACGGGGTCCTGTCCCACTGGAATCTGACCCGCGGGTATACCCGTTTGCCCGTTTGCCAGATTCGAGTTCGTATCGATTTGGTTCTGCTCGCTGTCGATCACGCTGACCGTCCCGCTGCCTTGATTCAGGATGAACGTCCGCCGGTCATCCAGACTCATCACGCCGTAGATCGGACAGAGTCCCAGGGGCAGAGCGGATGAAGGAGTGTTAGTCTCTGTTTCAATGCCGGTCGCAGTGCCGCCGGGGCCGGATGCCGAACAGCTTCCATCGCTGTTTCTCTGGCTGGCGGCATAGCTGATGGCATAGATACGCTGTGTGTTCGGGTTGCCTACCAGATTGACCGGATGTTGCGCCGCAGCCGGATTTCTTGGGTCTATGAGGGGAATTTCGAGAAATACTCCAGGCGCCTGCAGGCCATTGGATGATTGCATCACGCCGATTGAATCCCGCCCCGGCTGCGAGACATACAGATATTTGGTGGTCGACAACATCGTGTTTGGGGCCGCATCTTTCAACAATGTGCTGGTAAATACGTTGTTGGTCTCGACCTGCGTCGTTATATAAAACGAGCTGATGGTTCCATCCGCGTTGGTAGTGTAGACATAGCCTGCATTGCCGAAGCTGTTGGGCGCGATTACGGCCCAACGCGGTCCGTTGCCTAGATTTAACCGCACCGTCAGCGTGTCACCGGCAAAGTCCACTACGGAAGCCAGTCCCGGCACGGTGCTGTTGGCGCAGACCTGATCGATGGTAATCGCGGACGCATTGGTGTTATTGCCACATGTTGTGACGACCGCATACTTGATCGGCTGGGCCGAGGGCTCTACCGGAGGCACGCTCGTCACGATAGGACGGAAAAGATCTCCGCAGCCAAGGATGGAGGCAAATAGAAGACCCGATGCCACTAGTCCCCAAGGGCTTCTACGCCCAAAAACTGACAACACTCTTGAATACCCCGTAGTTCCCAGCAGTCAACTGAAGCTGTCACTGATTGTAAATCAGCGCCGCTGTTCTCGCGGACGCAGTGCGGATTTCCTGTGGGCGCGACCGAAGCTGGCGCCATGGACACCGGCAATGCGGCTCAAACGCTCGACTATCAATGCAGATGCAGACGCCACAAGGTATAGCCGGCCATCTCGTGCGCATAGCGTTCGGCCATCTCCAGCCCGCTGACCGATTTGCCTGTCTCTCGCGGAGAAAGCAGAACATGCAGGCCCTGGGCCTGGCACAACTGCTGGATCCGAAACAGATGTGTCCCATCGCTCACTACCAAAATCGTCCGCAGATGGTTCTCCCGGGCAATCGCCGCCAGCCGGTTCACGGATTCTTCCGTATCGCTGCTGCTGGTTTCCGCAATGATGCTGCGATCCGGCACACCGTGGATCAGAAAAAAATCCCGCCCCACCGCACCCTCGCTATATAGCGGGTCAACGCCGCCTCCCAGGGAAATGAGCAGCGGCGCCAGTCCTCGCCGATAGAGATCCAGTGCGTGCTCCAGTCGCGCGGTCAGCACTGGCGAAGCGCGCCCATTGTATTCCGCGGCGCCGAAGACCGCAATCGCATCGGCGTGGGCAGACTGGTCTTGATAAGAAGTCCGGCGAATCTGGAGAAACAGCCACCAGAACCAGGCACAGCCAACCAGTAGCGCAACCGCGACCATGCCGCGCAGAATCCGGCGCACAATTTCGCGCGTTCTGCCTCGGCCATCCGTTTCCGTCCCGGATTGTTTTCCGGTTCGCATGTCGCGCATCTTTGCCCCGCTGGAGTCGAAATTTTATAGGCGGTATCGAAGTCGGCAACCTTCGCGCGGCTCGCTAAAGAGAACCGCACCACGTTCCGCTTCGACAGATCACACCAGAGGAAATTCGCTCTATTGCAACGCGAGAGCGATCTCGTGCGTCGGAATCGCACCCTCACGCAGTATTTGCCAGGTTCCCGGTCCTGAGGACAGATCGACGATGGTTGTCGGAAGACTTCGCGCCGTCGGGCCGCCGTCGACGATCAGGGGGAGGCGATCGCCGAGTTGATCTCGAACTCCTAGTGCGTGTGTGCACTCCGGTGCGCCGAATGCATTCGCGGAGGTGGCCGTCACCGGGAGCCCCAACATCCGCACTACCGCGCGCGGGATGGCCGCATCGGGCACACGCAGGGCAACATTTCCCGTGTTGGCCGTAACTCGCAAGGGCAACCGGGTCCCCGCCCGCACGATCACGGTGAGCGGTCCGGGCCAGAAGCGTTCCGCCAGACGGTCGAATTGCGAATCCAGGCTCCGCGCGATCTCATACGCCTGTGCAACATCGGCCAGCAACAAAGAAAGCGGCTTGTGCCGCAGCCGCATCTTGATTTCATAGATCAGTTCGACGGCGTGCAGATTGACCGGATCCACGGCCAGTCCGTAAAACGTGTCCGTCGGCATCCCGACCACACTACCCTTTTGCAGGCAGCGAACTATATATTCGATCTTTTCCGGTTCGGGCTCATCCGGATGTACGCGCAGTATTTCCGCTGACAAACTGGTCTCTCCGAAGCAGCGAGTTCTGGGTCGAAAGTTTTGGCTTCGACGTATTTTCAAGCTTGCACCCATGATACCTGTTCGACGAAGCCTGCAAGGCTGGAATCGTATCGCCGACGAAAGGGTTGCGTCAGTCCGGGCGTAAAATCGCCAGGTATGCCGGATTTCGTGGCCTCCGCTTCCCCTGAAATCATCCGCAGCCGTCAGAATGCCAGGCTGAAGGACCTGCGCCAGCGTCTTCAGCGGCCGTCTCTAGGCCCGGATCGATGGATCGCCATTGAAGGGGATCATCTGGTCGAGGAAGCCCAGCGCAGCGGACTTCGATTCGTCACTTTGTTCCTGCGTGAGGACCGCGTCGCTGAAAACATCTGGCGTTCCTTCGAACGTGCCCAGATTTTTCCCGTAGCTGCCGGCGCCTTCGATCATGCCTGCGCTACCGAGTCTCCGCAAGGCGCCGCCGCTCTGGTCGAGCTACCGCGGTGGACTCTGGAATCGCTGCTGGAAGCAAACCGTCCCCGGCTCGTCATTCTGGCAGGGCTGCAAGATCCGGGCAATGTTGGCGCCATCATCCGCTCGGCGGAGGCATTCGCCGCGACTGGAGTGCTGCTAACGCCGGGGAGCGTCAGTCCATGGAACCAGAAAGCTCTGCGCGCGTCTGCCGGTTCCAGCTTTCGTCTGCCCGTCGTTTCCTTGGACGACTCCGCGCTGCTGCGGCGTCTGTCAGAGAAACAGATTCCCCTGTACGCCTGCGTTGCCGACGCTGGAACTTCCATCTTCGAAGCAGATCTCCGGGGACCGACGGCCTTCGTCATCGGCAATGAAGGCGCCGGAATTTTCGAAGAGATACTGTCCTTCTGCCAAGAAACTGTCCACATTCCATGTCCGGGAAACGTGGAATCTCTGAATGCCGCCATCGCCGCGTCGATCTTGCTTTGCGAGGCATCGCGCCAGCGTAGCCAGGAATCCTTCCAGGGCAAGCCATGAGCCTCTTTGACGCTTTGCCGGGTGATCCCGCTTATTCGAAAGACACACCAGCCGATCTGCGACAACGCCCGCTGGCCGAGCGGATGCGTCCCCGCACACTCGACGAGTTCGTCGGCCAGGAGCATCTGCTCGCGCCCGGCAAAGCCCTGCGTTTGCAGTTGGAAACAGACGACACCACGTCGATGATCCTGTGGGGTCCGCCCGGCGTGGGGAAAACGACTCTGGCGAAAATCGTCGCCCACACCACCCAGGCCACATTCATCGAGTTTTCCGCCGTCGTCAGCGGGATCAAAGAGATCAAACAGGTGATGGCGGAAGCCGATCAGGCCGCTTCCGCCGGGATGCGAACAATTTTATTTATCGACGAGATTCACCGCTTCAACCGCAGCCAGCAGGATGCCTTTCTCCCCTACGTCGAGCGCGGGGCCATCCGGCTGATCGGAGCCACGACCGAGAATCCTTCCTTCGAGCTGAATGCCGCGCTACTCTCTCGCTGCCGCGTCTACGTGCTGGAGGCGCTGAGTGATGAGCAAATTGTTGCACTGCTGCATCGTGCCCTTGCGGACACGGAACGCGGGCTGGGCGGCTTCGGCATCACCGCTCCAGAGGATGCGCTGAACGTAATCGCTGGATATTCGAACGGCGATGTGCGCCGGGCCTACAACGTGCTGGAAGCCGCGACCCGACTGGCTGCGAGCGCGGGCCAAGCCTCGCTCGACGGTCCACTGATTGCCGACGCGGTGCAGCAGAAAACCCTGCTTTACGACAAGAGCGGCGAGGAACACTATAACCTCATCTCCGCGCTGCATAAGTCCATCCGCAACAGCGACCCGGATGCGGCACTCTATTGGCTGGCGCGCATGTTGCGCTCTGGCGAAGACCCCATGTATCTGGCGCGCCGGTTGGTGCGCATGGCCTCGGAGGACATTGGCCTCGCCGCGCCGGAAGCACTCAACCTGGCGTTGTCCGCGCGCGATTCGATGGATTTTCTCGGCAGCCCGGAAGGCGATCTGGCTCTGGCCCAGGCGGCTGTCTATCTCGCGCTTGCGCCCAAGTCCAATGCACTCTACACGGCCTACGGTGCAGTCACGCGCGACGTGGAACAGACGCGAGCCGAGCCGGTGCCGTTGCATTTGCGCAACGCGCCCACGCGGCTGATGGAGTCGCTCGACTATGGCAAAGGCTATCGCTACGCCCACGATGAGGCGGACGCGGTCTCCGACATGGATTGCCTTCCGCCAGGATTGATTGGGCGCAAATATTATCAGCCGACCGATCGCGGCCGCGAAAAAATGCTGCAACAGCGCATGGAAGAGATTGCAAGCATTCGCAAGCGAAATCGCAAATAGCCGTTATGCAGCTATCTTCAGGAAGCGGGCAGAAAATAAGCTTCAGCCGCGCGCATTACAGCCGCGCGGTTGATATACGGTTTTCTGCCTTCGTATCTGGCGACCCAACGGATCTGATTCACCAGGTCTCTCGCATAACATGGCCGCAACAAGTCTGAGTGGCTGCGGATCACATCGACCAAGCCTTGGAGGACCTCCACATCGTATTCAAGTGCATGCTCGCTGGCGACCCGGCGAAAAATCTCCTGAAACTGGCCGTCGGAAACCTCGCCGATTTTGATCTTCGTGTGGATTCTCCGCAAGAAGGCCTCATCCAGTAACTGAGAAGGGTCCAAGTTGGTTGCAAACACCACCAATATCTCAAATGGGATTTCAATTGTTTTCCCACCTGCCAGGTTGAGAAAGTCGGTCCTGCGATCAAGTGGAACGATCCAGCGGTTCAGGAGCGCTTCCGGTTGCAGCCGCTGCCGTCCGAAATCGTCAATGATTAGGACCCCATTGTTGGCTTTCATTTGTACCGGGCCGACATAGAATTTCGTGATCGGATTGAATTGCAGGTTCAGCATCTCGCCCGTCAGCTCGCCGCCGACGAGGACCGCGGGACGGTCGCAAAGCACCCAGCGCCAGTCGCTCTCCCAAGTCACAGGTTCAGCGACGGCCTTGTGGACCACGGGATCGTAGACGGTGATGACTTGGCCATCGACTTCCACCGCATACGGTATCCACACCTTGTCCTCGGCAACCACGCGCGACAAAGTTTCCGCGATCACGGTCTTTCCGACTCCAGTCGGTCCGTAGAGGAAAATTGAGGTGCCCGAATTCAGTCCTGTTCCGAGCTGCGACAGTATTCTGCTGTCCAGCACAAGATGAGCAAAGGCTCGTTCGACATCGGGCTGATGCACTTCGATGTCGCGAGCGCTCTGCAGATGGACCTGCTTCACATAGCTTTCGAGAGACACCGGCGTAGCGCCCGCATATTGGCATTGGGACAACAACTCCAATGCCCGGGATCTGCCCTGGGACGTGATCGCTATATCCGAAACATTATGGGACATGCCGGTAACTTCGCAGAGATGTTGGGCCCTCATTCGGACAAACAGTTCCTCGACAATGCTCAGGCTTAGCCGCATGTGCATGGACAGCTCAAGAAGCGAGAGTGGACCGAACAAATGGAGAGCCTTCAGCGCCAAATCGTCAAGAACCCTCTGAGGCACGCCAACATCGGAAACTGTTTCGGGTTTGTGAAGCGGTCCGTCTATGGACTTACTATTTCTTGGATCATCCATTTTTGTTGGTCCTCCAAGACCGTGCCTGGCACGGAGACATAGTAGCAGTTCGCAACCCCGCGAACTGACTTAGTTCGCCAGAGGAGACGAAAGCAGCCGCAGTTGCAACAATCGGCTGGATCGCAAAATATCGCGCGCTCCGGACACAGCAACCCGCCAATTTAGGGCCGATCCAATAGCTGTGCCTCCGAAATGAAGAACGATCTATTCGGCACGCAGGCCCTTCAGCGCATCGAACACAATCCCGGATGTCAAAACCTCCGGCAACACCTTCGGCGCGGTTTGCGGTCCCCCGGAATACAACGCATAGGTAGGCACACCACTGCGGCCCAGCTGCGCCAGCGCCGCGGCGATCGTGTCATCGTGATTGGTCCAGTCCGCGCGCATCATCACCACCCCGCTTTTGCGGAACTCCTCTTCTACATCGGGCCGGTCGAGCACGACGCGCTCATTCACTTGACAACTCAGACACCACGCCGCCGAAAAATCCACAAAGACAGCTTTCCCCTGGGCGCGCTCCGCAGCCAGCCGCTGCGGACTGAAGGTCTGCCACGTTGCGGCTCGCGCAGATGTCTGGGTAACAGCACTTGGTGTCGGAAGTTCCTTTGCGGCAATACTGGGTAACGCGACAGCCGCAAGCAATAGAAGCAGCGCCACCGCTGCGGACATCCATTTCGCCGGCCAATGTCCCAGCACCCATCCGGCGATGGCTGTAAGCAACAGACCTGCAAGCAACGCGGCCACACCGTTGCTGCCAGCCACCTGCACGAACACCCAGACCATCCAGATCACCGCGACAAAGATCGGAATCGATACCGCCTGCTTCAGATACTCCATCCACGCGCCGGGTTTCGGCAGCAGGCGTATCCAAGCGGGCTGCAATGTAAGCAGAACGTAGGGTGCTGCCAGACCCAGCGCCAGCAGCGTAAACACAGCGAAGGTAATGACAGCGCTTTGGCTCAGCGCGAAGCCGATCGCAGCCCCCATGAATGGCGCTGTGCATGGCGTGGCGACGACCGTCGCGAGAACGCCCGTGAAGAAGCTGCCAGTATAACCACTGCGCTGCGCGAGCTCGCCGCCCACGCTGGTAACGGACAGACCAATCTCAAACTGCCCTGCCAAGCTGAGTCCGAGAAAGAAGAACAGCAGCGCCATGCAGGCCACAAAATAGGGAGATTGAAATTGAAATCCCCAGCCGAGATGATGGCCGCCAGCTCGCAACAGCAGCAGCAGCGCGACAATGGCCCAGAAAGACACCAGAATTCCCAGTGCGTACATGGCCCCGTGCGTCCGCAATCGCTTGCGCTCATGACCCGAAGATTGCACCAGCGACAGCCCTTTAATGAACAGCACTGGAAAGACGCACGGCATCAGGTTCAAGATCAGTCCGCCCAGAAAGGCCAGCCCCAGCACGCGCAGAAGCCCTCCGCCAGGTGCCGTAACCGTCACGCGCTGTACGGCATATCCGGTGGTGACCGGCGACGTGAATTGATAGGCCGTGCCATCGGGAAACTTCAGCAGTCCATGCAGTTGTGCGGGGACCTGCTGCAACCCCTGCGCCTTTTCCACCGTTATGCGTACGCCGTCCGCCAGCCTTTGGACCGTTTGCGGCGATGCATTGGCGATCAAGTTCTGGTCAAAGGGGTAGAACTCCGCACTGGCCGCGCTCTTGCCTGTGAGCCGGATGACAAATGCCGTCTTCGTTTGCTGCACCTGCACAGACACGCCCAACGGCAGCGTGCGCGGCAACGCTCGCTCGGCGGCGAGAAACAATGGCTCCATTTTTGCATCGGGCGCACCCGGTTGGCTGGCCACGGAAACCGAGTGCTCCAGTTCCGCCTTACCAGGGATGCAAACATTGCTGCACACCAGAAAATGCAGGTGGCCGCGCAAGATTTCTTTCGATCGAGAATGGACGCTGCCGTCGGCACGCATGGGAACGGGTAGCAATACCTCGCTCTGATAGCCGAAATCCATCAGCGGTCCCAGCGGCAGCCGCTCGGGAGCGGGAAACTGCAAATCGCCCGCGGTGATTCCAGCCGGAAGCTGCCAGTCGACGCGAGGCGGCTCTCCTGCATCGCCCGCATTGATCCAATAAATGTGCCAGCCCTTGTCCAATACGAAATGCAGCCCGGCAAGAAAATCTCGATTGGGAGCGATGGTGCCGGTTTCCGTCACCAATTCAACCGTCAGGTGCTGCGTTCGTACCGCCTGTGCAAAACCGTGGCCGCAAAGCAGGAGAAAACAAGCAAGCACCGCCAGAAGGAATCGCGATTTACGACGCGGATCCATTGCATTCCCCCCTGACGGATATTTTCCCGGGCCTCGATCCGCTACGCGGCCTCAAAGCGACCTCTTGTCCGCCGTCCATCGTAAATGCTCTTTGTACATGCATCGGTCCGCCACCACTTTGATCCCATTGGCCTCGGCATGGGCAATCGCTGCCGGATGCACAATCCCTTCCTGCAGCCATAGATACTTTGCGCCGATGGCGATGGTGTCCTCCACAATCTTCGGCACAAATTCCGCAGCGCGAAATACATTCACCAAATCCACCGGAAACGGAATTTCCAGCAGCGATGAATAGCAAACTTCTCCCAGCACTTCCTTCAGCACAGGGTTGACGGGGACGATGCGATAGCCTCGCCGCTGCATCTGCGTGGAGACGCCATGGCTGGGTCGTTCTGGCTTATTCGAAATCCCAACAACGGCGATGATTTTCGTTTTCTCCAAAATCTCATCGATCGCTTCCGGCTCGTTCATCGCGGCTCCAAAGATTCGATTCGGTTGCCAGGGTATGGTCTTAATCCAAGTCTGCCACCGGGCTCGCAGGATAATTCCCTTCCCGCCGCAGACGCAAGAATCCCTGAATAAACATGTCCAGATCGCCGTTCAGCACGCGATCGACATCTCCCGTTTCCACGCGGGTGCGCAGGTCCTTCACCATGCGATAGGGCTGCATGACATACGACCGTATCTGGGAGCCGAAATTGATTTCCAGCTTTGCGTCTTCGATTTTCCGCGACACCGCCCGCTGCTTCTCCAATTCATATTCATACAATCGAGAGCGCAACATCTTCATCGCCTTCTCGCGGTTCTTGTGCTGTGAGCGTTCATTCTGGCAGGAGACAACGATCCCGGTCGACAGATGCGTCATGCGCACCGCCGAGTCCGTCGTGTTCACATGCTGTCCGCCCTTGCCGCCAGAACGATAGGTATCGATGCGCAAATCTTCCGGCCTGATGTCGATTTCAATCGAGTCGTCAATCTCCGGCGAAACAAAAACGCTGGCAAAGGAAGTGTGGCGGCGCTTGGCGGAATCAAATGGAGAAATTCGCACCAGCCGATGCACGCCGGTCTCGCCGGAAAGCAACCCATAGGCGTAGTCGCCAGTGACGGTAAACGTCGCGGACTTTATGCCCGCTTCCTCGCCCGCCTGGTAATCGTTGATCTCCGTCTTGAAACCCTGGCGTTCCGCCCACCGCAGGTACATGCGCATCAGCATCTCGGCCCAGTCCTGAGATTCGGTGCCGCCCGCGCCCGGATGGACCGTCACGATCGCATTCAGCGGATCGGTTTCTTCCGAAAGCATGGTGCGGGATTCCAGCGCCTCTGAAAATGCGCGCAGGCCTTCAATCTCCCGCAGCAGGTCAGGTTCAACCTGTTCGCCTTCGCGCGCCAGTTCAAAATATGCCGCGATGTCTTCTCTGCGCCGGCGCAGTTCCGTGTCGTCCGCCAGCAGGGATTCCAGCCGCTTGCGCTCCCGCATCAACGGTTGCGAGGCGGATGGATTGGCCCAGATGGCCGGATCGGCTACCTTTTCTTCAATGGAGACAAGTTCTTTGCGCAGGCGTTCCGCGTCAAAGATACTCCTGCAGATCGCGGACTTTCTGCTCGATGGGATTGTAGGCAAACTCTAAGTCATTGAGCATGGTCGGACCAGTCTTCAGAAATGGATTTTCAGGCTTGCCGATAGTTGTTCTGGACCGCTCCATCGACAGCGAGAACTATTGCGATTATGGCACAGAGCCAGGCGAACAGGTCGCCGTGGCGCGTATAAAAAGTCTGCCGCGAACCATAATTGAAGCGCGCCAACAACGAAATCTCCGCATGGCGCGGCGCGCTTTGCGCCACCCGTCCGCGCGGATCGATGACAGATGTAACACCGCTATTGGTATCGATCAATACCCAGCGATCGTTTTCAATCGCGCGCATTCGGGTCATGTTCAAGTGCTGCCATGGCGCGCTGGTATCGCCATACCAGCCATCATCGGAAATATTGACCAGCACATCCGCGCCCAGCTTCACAAACTGGCGTACTTCATCGCCAAAAATCGACTCGTAGCAAATGAAAACGCCGTAGCGATGCCCGTCCGCCGCAAATACCACGCGACGCCTTCCAGGGGTCATATGGCCCACCTGATCCGTCAGCGATCCGGCAAAGGACAATAGTTCCGGGAACGGCGTGTATTCGCCAAACGGCACCAGATGCATCTTGTCGTAGCGGCCTGCAAACGTTCCATCTGAAGCCACAAACGCGGCTGAGTTGTACAGGGCAGCCCCTGTCTGACCAGGCTCGGGCTCAACTGCGATATCGCCAACAATCATGGGCGCATGTGCATCTTCGGCCAGCGCCGAGACCCAGTGGCGAAAGCGCGGGTCGGAGTCTTCCAATGGGGCCGGAGATTCCGGCCAGACAATTACATTGATCTCAGGCTTCTCGATGTATCGCGGATTGCAAGTCGGCTGAATCCTCGCATCGCCACGGATGGGAAGGCCTTGAAAATATGCGCCGCATGCGTTCTCGCTGAGTGTTGTGAGGTGCTGCATGTGGAGATCGAACACATCGCCCATCCAGTTGTTCCCTCCACTCACGCTTAGGTTCGGCTGCAGCAGCATCGCGGTTGCGTGGGTGGACTCGTGGGCAACCTGCAGGTTATATCCTTTCGACAACCCAGCCGCCAAACCAATCGCAAGAATCAATGGAATAAGGCGCGCCCGCCACCCTCGAAAAAGAAGCAAGCTGGCCATGGCGCAGTTCCCAGCCACCAGCACGAAAGAGATTCCATAGGTACCGGCCCAGGGCGCTAGCCGCGTCAGCAGCAGGTTGTCCACCTGGGAATCCCCCAGTTGATTCCATGGGAAACTGGTGATCCGCGCGCGAGCTAGCTCCACTGCTATCCACAGCAGAGGCGTCAGCACCAGCGTCCAGATCGTACTCCCAGTGGCTCGCTGGGCGAGGGTGACGAGCAATGCAAACAACGCGAAGTAGAGGCCAAGATATAGACAGAACAGCAGAAGCACGATGCTGGCCATGAAGGGAGAAAGGTTCCCGTACAGCCGCATCGTCGACTCAATCCAGTAACAGGTGCCGCCGTACCAGAGAATTCCGCAGAAGTACCCGAGCAGCGTATTGCGCGCCACCCGCGGCCATCCAAAGCCATCCCTCGGGACCAGAAGCGCGATCAATAGCGGAATGAATGCTATCCAGGCCAGCGCGGCGCGCCAGTGAGGAAGCGGGCCCGCCACCGGAAATGGCAGTACCAGCAGCACACCGCTTTCTGCCGCAAGCACCCAGCCCAGTTTCGATCCAGCGCGCATCGGGTGCAGTCTACCATTTATCCGGCGCATACAAATTATTTATAGCCGTAAATTGTGCGCGCGCGACGCAGTCGGCAGTACACTCTTGCAATGCAGATTTTTCTTAAGGCCCTGGATCACGTTCTGGTCGGAATGTTCCTGATCGGCGGCGTCGGCTCAGCCTTTGTGATTGTCATCAGCTTCGTGGAAGACATGCATGAGCTCCTTAGCAGGAACGATTAAGTTTCATTGGCTCATATCCATTTTGTAAGACCACGGAATTCCGCGTTTGATGGGACGCTGGCCTTGTATCTCGACGCATGATTGGTGTGTATGTCTTGATGAAAGCTGGCGAAGTATCCACCCATTTTGCAGCTGTTTTGTGATGTAACGAGGCCATGCCAGAGCAGACCGTTTCCGCGCCCACACCGAACCGGGTACGCATTGTCGTCGCGTCCACCGTGATGCTGACGTTCATTTCCTTTTGGAGCGCGGCAGCAATTGTTCTGAATGACCTGGCGTCTTCCGCGTTTTATGCTGTCGGGATCGCTGAACAGGATTTTGGCAAATCGGCGCCTTGGATCGTACTTGGCGTCATGCTGTTTTCGTTCGCGGTGCGCGCCGTTTACGTGGAAAGCTGTTCGATGTTCACCCGCGGCGGCGTCTACCGGATCGTGAAAGAGGGTCTCGGCGGCACCTTCGCCAAGGTCAGCGTATCCGCGCTGATGTTCGACTACATCCTGACAGGCCCAGTCTCGGGAGTGTCAGCCGGTCAATACATCGTCGGCCTGCTCAACGAACTCTTGCGTCTCTGCGCCGAGCATCAGCTTCTTGGAGGTTCGCTTCTATCTAGTCCCGGCGTGGCCGTGCAGTTGCCAGTCAATTCCACCGCTGCCTTTCTCGCTGTCATCGTCACTGTCTACTACTGGTGGCTGAACGTCAAAGGAATTGAAGCGTCGAGCAAGCGCGCCGTCGACGTCATGAAAGTCACCACCGTGATGGTACTCATCATGATGGTGTGGGGCATCTTCTCGATCCTCTATAAGGGAGCACATCTCCCGCCCCTGCCCATACCTTCGAATTTCAACTTTACGCCCAGCTCATTTGGCTTCCTGGAACACACCAGCCTGGCGAAGACATTTGGACTATTCGGCGTTCTGATGGCCTTTGGCCATACCGTGCTGGCCATGAGCGGCGAGGAAACTCTTGCCCAGGTCAACCGCGAGATCCAGCATCCCAAGCTCAAGAACCTGAAGCGCGCCGCCATCGTCATTGCCATCTATAGCCTGATCTTCACCGGCGGAGCCTCTCTGCTTGCCGTCATGTTGATTCCCGATCGCGTCCGTGTGCCTATCTACGGCGACAATGTGATCGCTGGGATTGCGATGTACATGGTGGGACCACTCGCGCTTCGCGTTGCCTTCCGTATCTTCGTCGTGGTTGTGGGTTTTCTTATCCTCGCGGGCGCCATCAATACGTCCATCATCGGCTCGACCGGTGTGCTGATGCGGGTGGCCGAAGATGGCGTGCTGCATGACTGGTTCCGCAAGCCACAACGGAAATTCGGCACTCCTACCCGCATCGTCAATCTTGTGACCGTGCTGCAACTTGCGACGATCATACTGAGCCGCGGCAACATCATTGTGATTGGTGAAGCCTATGCATTCGGCGTTATCTGGAGTTTTACGTTCAATGGGTTGGCAATGCTCGTACTGCGCTATCGCTACCGCGGCGTGCGAGGCTGGAAAGTACCTATCAATCTGCGGATTGGAAACACTGAACTGCCCATCGGCTTATTCTCCGTCTTTCTGGTCCTTTTCAGCACCGCAATCGTCAACCTGCTTACCAAGGAGGTGGCGACCGTCAGCGGCATTGCCTTTGCCGCCACTTTCTATATCATCTTTACCCTCTCCGAGAAGGACAATGCCCGCCGGCACGCCGCTACCGCGCGGGAGATGAAAGAACACTTTCAACTGGAAAATGACGACACCGTCAGCCGCGAGAATCTGCGAATCCGCCCCGGCTGCATTGTTGTCACAATGAGGGATATCCGAGCCGCAAAAGCGCTCCGCTGGGCCCTTGCGCACAGCTCCGAAGAGAGCCAGGACGTAGTTTTACTCACGGTCCGTTTGATGGGAGCCGGCGGTCCGGAATATATTGACGCTTCGCAGTTGGCCTTTACTGAACATGAGCAGATGATCTTTACCCAGGCAGTCGCGGTTGCGGAAAGCTTCGGACGCCATATCTCATTGCTGGTAGTTCCCGCCGGCGACCCTTTTGCGGCGATCGCGCAAACGGCAAATTCCCTGGAAGCGGCAACAGTTGTCGCCGGCCTTTCAACCCGCATGACGGCCGAAGAACAGGCCTTCTATTCCGGCAAAGCATGGGAAGCCCTGCCGGAACCCAAGCGGCAATTCACTTTCTATGTAATTATGCCGGATGGTTCAGCGAAGTTTTTCCATATAGGACCTCATGCGCCCGCCCTGCAACCGCAGGACGTAGAGTTAGTCCATCAGTTATGGCTGAAGTTTCGCGGTGACGCTTCCATGCACGAATTGCATCACAGTGACATTGTCACGTATGCGCTCGGCCGTCTCGCCATGGAGTACAAATTAAACCAGCAGGAAATAATCCAGGGTTTGCACCGATCCCTGGGAGACGGCAGTCAGTCGCAGTACAGTCAGATTGTTCCAGGGGAACAAGACCACGCGCCGATCCTGATACCCGCCATAGATACCCACGTTGGTACAACTGGATCTCAGGAAAAGACCGACTCGCCAGACAAGAGTCGCTGATGCCTCTACCCAGGAAACTAACCTGTAGACTATTCTTTCACGAAATACCACTTTTCTTAGCGTCCCCGTATTTGGAGAATGTTATAGTGTAATTTACTTCCGCGAACTAGATGGCGGATTCGCAGGAGTAACATTGATCAAGATTGGATCGAACATTGGAGGGATTGTGGATTTTAATAGACTCGTACATGAAATTGATTCAGAGATTTCACGACTGCAACAAGCTCGTGCGCTATTGACAGGAAAACCAACGACGCGAGGCCCGGGGCGTCCCAAGGCTGCAACGGTAACTCACGTGGCTGCCGTGGCTGCACCCAAGAAATCCGCAAAACGGAAGCGCCGCCTATCTCCTGAGGGACGCAAACGAATTGCCGATGCGATGCGGAAACGCTGGGCAGAGCGCAGGAAGCAGCAAGGAACGAAATAAGTCACAATGAATGCTCGAGAAACCAAGGCGGCGCAACGAGCCGCCTTGCGAGTATTTGTGTTGTAATCTTATCGCGTCGCCGCTTAGCGCTAGTCCTACCGCAAAATTCCGCCTGGCTGCAAATCGACTACTTCGATTTCCTTTCCCTGCAGGTGATGCCGCAATTCCTCCGGCCTTCCAGTCAGTTGCGGAAATGTTCCATAATGCATGGGAATTACTTCTCTCGCACCCACATACTCCGCTGCAAGCGCGGCTGCCCTGGGCCCCATCGTAAAGTGGTCGCCAATGGGCAGACAGGCCACCTCGGGCGCATATAGCTCCCGCAAAAGTTTCATGTCGCTGAACAGCGCAGTATCTCCGGAGTGATAGAGCACGGGTTCACCCTCGATTTGCAATACATACCCTGCGGCAACTCCGGCATAAATCACGGCTCCTTTGCCCTCTATGCTCGATGAGTGTTTGGCCTCCACCATGCAGATGTTGACGTCGTGAAAACGGTATGAGCCTCCAAGATTCATCCCTACGGTCTTCTTCACCCCTTGCGATGCCAGCCAGCCTGTCAGTTCATAGATTCCAACGAAGGTCGGGTGATACCGTTGATCCATGGACAACGCGTCTCCAATATGGTCGCCATGGCCATGGGTGCAAAGTACAAGATCTATTTTCCCGGGAGCTTTCCATCCCTTGGGACACGAAGGATTCGACTCGATCCAAGGATCGATCAAGATCGATGTGCCTTGAGCAGTTTCAAGAAAGAAGGTGGCATGACCTAACCACTGCAATGTCATCCCATGAAAATGCGGCATGGCTTTGTTCTCCTTAACAGTTTGAATTTGAAACAAACTTCTTTCTAATCGGATGCAGCGTTCAGTGCAAGGCTGCATGTCAAAATTCCGCTCGAAAGGCGAACTTCTTCCTTTGACCGTGACTGCCAGCACCCGTTACCCTCCCGGCCCCAGTACCTGGAACCGAATGCGCAACCCTGGATTGCTGCGCCTGAGCACGCATGAGTTTCTCCAGAGAAATGCCCAAGTCTATGGAGACCTCGTCCACTACAAAGCTTTCGGACGCCATGTCTTTCAGTTCAATCGTCCCGACATGGTGCAGGAAGTCTTGGTCCGCGACGCTGCCATGCAGCACCGCGGCATCGTGATGCAGCGCGCGAAATTTGTGCTGGGAGAAGGGCTGCTGACCAGCGAAGAACCCGCCCATATGCGCCAGCGAAGATTGGTCCAGCATGCATTTCATCGCCAGAGAATCGCGGCTTATGCAGAAACTATGCTGCAGTTTGCCGACGAGATGACAACACGATGGCCGAGCGAGGCCACCTTCGATATCCATCGCTCCATGCTTGAGCTGACCTTGCGCATTACGGGAAAATGTCTGTTCGATAGCGATGTGGAATCGGAAGTCAAAACCATCTCCGACTCCGTAACTGCCTTTATGGGATTTCTTCCGCTGGCATTCTTGCCATTTCCTCACCTGCTGCTGAAAATTCCCTTCGGCTTTCTAGGTCGTATCCAGAAATCCCAGAAGAAACTGGATGCTCTTATCTATGCGATGATCGCCGATCGCAGAAGATCCGGACGTGACCATGGCGATCTGCTATCCATGTTTCTGTCCAGCCAGGATGCGGAAGGTGGAACCGGCGGGATGACTGACCGGCAGATACGAGACGAGTGCCTTACACTGCTGCTGGCAGGGCATGAAACGACGGCGAATGGGTTGAGCTTTATTTTCTATCTCATGGCTCAACATGCGGATGCGCAGGAGCGTGTCTTTGCCGAAGTGTCTGAGGTCCTCCGAGGCACTGCATCGCGCCGGCAACAAAGCGCTGCGGAAATTTATGAACGTCTTCCATACGCCCAGCGGGTCGTCGCGGAGGCCCTGCGGATCTATCCGCCGGTATGGGTCACAGCACGCTCTGCGGCCGTTTCCTATACCTATCGTGGCCTGGCGATTCCTGCTGGATCCTTGCTGCTGGTCCCGCAAATTGCCATTCACCGCGACTCCCGCTGGTTTCCGGAACCCATGCGCTTCGACCCCGATCGTTTTCTACCCAGAGCTGTCACGGAACGCCCTCGCAACGCCTACTTCCCTTTCGGCGCCGGTTCGCGAATTTGCATTGGAGAAAACTTTGCCTGGATGGAGGCCGTGCTGGTGCTTGCCAGTGTGGTCCGCAATTGGCGGCTGGGGTTTCCCGGTTCGGCTCCGAAGGAACTTCCATTGAGCGCCCAAATTTCTCTACGGCCTCGCGATGGCGTCGTTGTCTCGACCAAAAGAAGGTGATGGATCGCCGCGGGATATTTCACCTGAACCGGAAAACTGCTCAGTCTGACCCAAACCGCGCCGGACTGAAGGCATCCAGCGACACGTCGGGGGTCTCTCCCAGCATCGCCTGCGCCATCACGCGCGCGGTCACGGGGGCCAGCAGAATCCCGTCCCGGTAATGTCCAGTGGCGTGCCAGCAGTTCTCCAATTTCGCCGCGCCCAGGATGGGTAAATCGTCTGGCGTGCCCGGACGCAGTCCGGCCCATGCGTCCAGCGGCGAGGGAAGACTGGCTTCCGGCAGCAGACGAAGCGCCGCATCGATCACCGGGCGGATAAGCGAGGATTCGACCGTCTCATCAAAACCGGCGTGTTCCAACGTGGCGCCAATGGTCACGCGGCCATCGCCGCGGGGCACCAGATACACTCCCGCCGTGCGTACCACGCAACGCAACAGTTCCGGCGCGCACCGCAGATTGGCCATCTGGCCCTTGACCGGCTCAACCGGTACACCACCCAGCCGCCGCCCGCCCGCCCAGGCCCCGCAACAATTCACCAGCATTCCCGCGGAGATGCGCTCCCGCAGCGTTTCCACCACGATTCCGCGGCCCGTGGTCTCGACACTCAGCACTTCTGTTTCTTCCAGCAACGTTCCGCCAGCCGCTCGGACGGCCGCTGGCAGCGCCTCGCGGAGATCGTTTGGATCGATGCTGCCTTCGTCCAGCCATGCGAAGCTGTGACCGCCCGGATCCAGCCCAGGCGCAAGCTCTGCGATTTCCGCGGCTGTCGCTGTTCCCCCAAGCCCGCCCTCGGGCTTTTGCTCCTGCAGCGCCCGCTGTGTACGCAGCGGGACGGGCCGCCCAGAGAGCGCCTCAATGCGGGCCAAATAGGACGGGTACAGTGCCCAGCTGCGAATGCAGAGCGGCAATAGTTTCAGAGGATTCTGCGGATCGTTCACCGCCAGCATTCCGCCCGCGGCCCACGAAGCCGAGCTCATGGCGTGCCCCCGCTCCATCACCGCGACCGAGAGTCCACGCTGCCGCAATTCCAACGCCAGCGACAATCCAATAATGCCTCCGCCGGCAATGGCCACATCGACCACAAGCGAACTGTTCATATCCTCATTGTATTGGCTCGAAGTCCTGCTTCACGAATGGCTTAAAAGCCCCTCCACGCGTCGTCAACGGGTGACGATGACCTCGCGGGTGTTATCTTTCGCCAGCAAAAACCGGCACGATCCCAGGTCTTGCAACAGGATCTCAATCTGGCGGTTTTGATAGTTCCTTAGGATGGGATGGACGGGACCTTCCTGCGTCTCAACCATATCGCCGTCCACCACGTGGTAACGGTAAAAAATTGTCTCGGGCCCGGTCATACGGGAATGAAAAAACGCCAGGACTTGCCCACTCTCGTTCATTACAGCTTTCAATTTCCTCAGGACTGCATCTGCCAGTGGACTCGGCATATAGTCCAGAGCATCCCAAAGAAGAACAACGTCAAATTTGCGGCCGCCAAAATCCATGTGCTGCGCAAGAAACCCGTCTACGTCGTACCTCTGTGCTTCATTCTCCTCCACTGGCAACAACCATTCCGGCTTGATGGCTTCTTCCACCAGATCCGCCATGTAAACGCTGTGACCCAGCCCGGTCAAAAAATTGATGTTGGTGGGAGAGGTAGGTCCGATGTCCAGTACACGCAGGCCTTGCTCCGCCTTCAGGCGGCCCAGGATCTTCATCCAACCGCTGGAGTGCCGAGGGACGCGACCAGCCGCAGGCTTGCGGGCGTGATTGCGTTGCTCTTTATGCCCGGCGTCGCGTTGAAACAATGGGCTCATCTTGACGTCATCTCCATTTCACATCCGCAATCGCAATCCGTTTGCATCTCAACATCCGGGATACGCGATATGCCGATCTTGAATCGCGATGGATGCAAGAGTTCACGGTCCGTGTGCTTCCAATGTATATCGTAAACTGTCAGGAAACTGAGGTGACATTTGCGCTTGAGGATTGGCGATTGCAGTAAAGCCGGCCCAATACCCGTTGCCAGGCTGCGGTTCCTTCGTCTCAAGCTGCGCGGCTGCGGATTCCAGCACATCCTGCCCCCTCTGCCCTCGCGCCGTCTCCCCTGGGCGCTTTTCTTCGTGTTGGCGCTGTCTTTCCTTCCATCTGCAAGGGCCTCATCCGATTCCTCGGCGAAGGCCACGCCCACTTCCGCGTGGAGTCTGGCGCAATCCGATCCGCACGCGCTGGTGCGGGCAGCGGTGGAAAATGAATTCAACAATTCCTACGGCCATCGCCCGCCAGTCCGATACCTGTTCCGAAAGAAAACCAGGAATCTCGACACGACCAAAGAAATCGTGGAAACCAGCGACGGGGGGGTGGCTCGCCTGGTCGCCATCCGCAACCAGCCCTTGTCCGCCGCGCAGACACAAGCGGAGATAGAACGATTGCGCGAACTCGCTTCCGATCCGGCGGCGCAGCAGCACCGCAACCGAAGCGAACGGAAAGATGCGGCTCAACTCGCCGGCATCATGCGTGTTCTTCCAGACGCGTTTCTCAACCAGTTTGCGGGATCGGTCGAAACGCCGAACGGCCCTGCAATACGGCTGACCTTTACCCCAAATCCTCACTTTTCCCCGCCTACTTTGGAATCTCGCATTTTGACCGGAATTCGAGGGGAAATATGGATCGATCCCACGGATTTGCGCGTGGTTCAGATCGAAGGCCGCCTTTTCCGGACTGTGGATTATGGCTGGGGAATCCTGGGAACTCTCTACCCAGGAGGAACAATCAGCATCGAGCAGACACGGACGCCAGAGTGCGGCTGGCAGTTAGCGCATCTCAATTTGAACCTGGTGGGCAGAGCGCTCATACTGAAGCCATTGAACATCGTAGTGGATGAAACCGCTACCGACTACCACTCCGTGCCTAAGAACTGGAAATTTACCGATGCGGTCGACTGGCTCTTACAAATGCCCGCCACGACGCCTACGGCACAAATAGAATTGCCGCACCCGTAACCGGCCATCCACGATCCAGACGAATTTCGGATTATGCGCGGGCCTTGATCGACCCAGTTGCCTCGCCATGGGCCTTGTTCCTTGCATGAAAACGTTCGCGGCGAACGGTCAGTCGCTCGACGCGATCCCGCTTCACTTCAAATCCTCGACCTGCAATTTGCGGGACCTCGATTTCGCCATTCCGCGAAACCTCCACCGCAGGCTCGATAATGTCTTCCTCCCAGTAGCGCGCGGAGGCTGAAACATCGCCCGGCAAGGTAAAGTTCTCCAGCGACGAGAGCGCAATGTTATGCGCTCGGCCAATACCTGTCTCCAGCATTCCCCCGCACCATGCAGGCACGCCGCGTTCTGCCGTCACATTGTGTACGCGGATCGCTTCGCTGAATCCGCCCACGCGGCCCAGCTTGATATTCACGATTCGACAAGACTCCATTTCAATCGCCGCCAGCGCATCGCGCCGATTGCGAATGGACTCATCGAGGCAAATGGGAGTCTCCAATTGGCGCTGCAGCAGGGCATGAAAATAAAAGTCGTTGTGCCATAGCGGCTGCTCGATCATCAGCATGCCGAACGCGTCGAAGGAACGCAGGAGTTCCTGATCTTTCAACCTGTACGAGCCATTCGCGTCGCAACTCAACGAAATGTTCGGCCAGCGCTTGCGCACAGCTTCAAACAACTGAACATCGATGCCGGGTTTACATTTCAGCTTGATACGTTGGTAACCCGAGGCCAGTTCCCTTTCGACCAGTTCCAAAAGCTTTTCGATCGATGGTTGAATGCCTAAGGAAACCCCGCAAGGGATCTTTTTTCGCAACCCGCCCAGCAGTTCCCACAGTGGAATTCCGAGTTGCTGGCTTTCCGCATCCCAGACAGCATTTTCCAGCGCGGCCTTCGCCATCCGGTTCCCGCGCACATGGCTCAACGCCTTCGGACACATGCCAGAGGAGTCAATCTCCGCGTGGAGCAATGCCGGGATCAGTTCATCGGCAAGCATCAGCCAGGCTGTATCTGTGCACTCCCCGCTGAAGCTGGGATGCTCCCCCGCCGTGCATTCCCCCCAGCCGGTGACGCCATCGCTCTGCACCTCCACCAGTAGAATGCGTCTCTCGGTGGTGCGCCCAAAACTGGTTTCAAACGGCTGCACCAGAGGCATGCGAATTTCCCGCAGAACCACGCTGTCTATCTTCACAAACACTCTCCCGAAAGCTGAATCCAATCGCAGCGGTCGCAAACTTCGATACGATCCGGCATCCGGCTAGCCGCGAACGATCGCGCTGGATTCATCCCAGCGCCCAAGCCGATAGCAAGCGGAGTCGCCGGACAATCTTTGAAACCGTAAAACAGTAAAACCACCAGAAAAGGCTGCAAGAAATTGCCGCCGTACTTTCAACAGCAATTCTAACGCCAATACGGAGGGAGGCTGGAGTGTATCACTCGTCTGCTCAGTCTCATATGTAACAGTAATAGTTTCCTCTATGCTGCATTCCGGCATATCCTGCCCAGTCATCAATGCCACCACTCGCTCTGATTTCAACCACCATTCCGCGTGCAGTCGATCGGTGGGGAGTGCGCCATGCAATGGAGAGGTGGAGAGGCCATAAAAATCAGGCGTATATCGTCGAACCACCGCGCCCAGCCGTTCAATATTGAAATATGCATTTTTTGTTTCCATCGGATCGAATGTCCACTCGATCAAATTGATTCCCCTCGCCATCGCATCGTCCCTTTGCGCAATTTTTAACATTTTGCCGATGCCATGATTTCGATATTCCGGCGACACGGCCAGCATGTGCGAATGCAGGTACGAGAATCCATCGCGCACACCTGGTACGGCCACAACATAACCCACAAGTCTCGTTCCGTCCCATGCACCGAATACCTGACCGCCAATGGCGCCCGCCACTACGAAGATTCTGCGTGGGATCACATCGAGATCGGCGAATTGCCATACCGACTGTTGCAGAGCAACACAGGCTTCCAAATCTGGAATGGAAATCATTTTTCTGATTTCGATCATCTTGTCAACGGGGTTGCTCACCGGCTGGGTCCTTTCCTTCACGAGCTTTGACGCCATTCCAGAGTTCCTCCAATGCCTCGGGAGCGAGTTGGGCCAGCGGCGCGGCCATTGTGTCGGATCGCTCCATGGCCGCGAACCTGCGCCGAAATTTCGCATTCGATCCACGCAGCGCAAATTCGGATTGCACTCCCAGCTTGCGGGCCAGGTTGACGACCGTAAACAGAACGTCTCCCAGTTCCTCCTCCTGCTGGTCGCGGTGCCCCTTCGCCATCGCCTCCCGCAATTCGTTCAACTCCTCCTGAAGCTTGTCAAAAACTGGCTCGGCGCTTTCCCAATCGAAGCCAATCGTTGCCGCCTTGCTCCCCAGTTTGCCGGCCTCCATCAACGCCGGCAGCGCGCGCGGCACAGCGTCGAGCAATGATGTCTCTTTCGGGTTGACTGATTCCGCGCGCTCCGATTTCTTGATCTCTTCCCAATTTGCAACCACCTGCGCGGAGGTCTCCACTCCCTCTCTGTTGGCGAATACGTGCGGATGTCTGCGAATCAGTTTTTCGCTGAGGCTGTCCATCACATCCTGCAGCGTGAAATACCCTGCTTCCCGCGCCATTTCCGCGTAGAACAGCACCTGCAGGAACAAGTCGCCAAGTTCATCCTTCAGTCCCGGCCAGTCCTTATGTTCGATGGCATCGAGAACCTCATAGGTCTCTTCGAGGGTATATCTGCGGATGGAATCGAATGTCTGCTCGCGGTCCCACGGGCACCCGCCTGGTCCGCGCAAGCGAGCCATGATCTCTATCGCGCGCGTGAACGCCTGCTGTAGCGAGTCTTGTTCGGTCTGCGAGGACGGAGGTATTGACCGTCTGTTGGATCGATGCGAAGTTTGCGTCATGCTCCACATCTTACGATTAGACCGGCCCATCGGATGCTGTAGATTACTCGTCCCCTGCGTATACTGCGGCTGCGTGCCTTTTGTCGCTTTCATTCCCGTCTGGGTCGTCGTGACCGCCGCTCTGCTGGGGGGTCTGATGTTCGGCAGTTTTCTCAATGTCTGCATTGCCCGTCTGCCTGCGCATCAGTCGATTGTTACGCCGAGCTCCCATTGCCCACGCTGTGGCGCGCCCATCCGTGCGCGCGACAATATTCCGGTCCTCAGTTGGCTATGGCTGCATGGCCGTTGCCGCGCTTGCCATGCGCGGATTTCCATTCAATATCCGCTGGTGGAGCTGGCCACGGCTGCCTTGTTCATGGCCTGCGTCCTGCATACTGGTCCAGTGTGGCAAACGCTGGTCGATGCCGTCGCCTGCTTTCTCTTGCTTGGGCTGGCTGTCATGGATTGGCAGACGATGCTGCTGCCGGACACGTTCACCGTAACCGGCATCGCAGTCGCTTTCCTGCTGAAAGTTTTTGCTCCGGGAATTCGATTCCATGCGCGCGTTGCCATCCGAACGCTGGAAGACGCCGCCATTGCGGCAGCCATGCTGCTGCTTGTCTGGGCGCTTTACCGCATCGTGCGCCGCAGGGAGGGCCTCGGCCTGGGCGATGTCAAGCTGCTGGCGATGATGGCGGCATTCATGGGATTGCCGCTCGCCCTGTTCGCCTACTTTGTGGGAGTATTGTCAGCCGCGCTGTTCGCCGTCGTGTTGCTGGCGCGGCACAAAGCCCGCGGCTCCGATCGCATTCCCTTTGGCAGCTTTCTTGCCGGCGCAGGCATCCTGGCCATCTTCGCCGGCAAGCCGGCGATCGCATGGTATCTGTCGTTCTATCGCTGACTCAGCGGTTGTGCTCGCATTTTTCCGGGTGCGCCAGCATCTTTTCGGCATCTCTGGCGTATTTTCCCTGCGGATTGTTCGTCGCATAACTCTTGAAGTGGGCCATGGCTTCGCTGGTTACATTCTCCTTGCACAGCGCCTCCGCAATGCCGTAGAGCGCTGTATCGTTTTGCGGATCGTACTGGAGCGCGTCCTCGTAGCGCATATACCCGCCGCGATAATTCCCGTTTTTCATGTAAAGATCGGCGACATTCAGGTCGTCCAGGACGCGTCCATCCTGCGTCTGATCCCGGGTAAAGGAATCCAACTTTTCATGGGTGCCAAGATTTCCCTGGCCCACATCGGGCGCTGGCAGATGCGCGTCGCTGGAACTGTATCCGCCGGAGGGAGAAGACGAACCTGCTTGCGAATTTCCCGAGCCACCCGTTGCACCCCCCTGGTCGCCCTTCGCGGCCGCCTTTGATTGTGCTTCAGGAAAAGGATTGGCCTGCGCCGCCGGGCTATCATGTTTCTGGCTCGATTTTCCATCGCCGCTCGCAGCCTTCGACGTATCGGAGTTCGAGCCTGAGGAAGCAGCGGAAGAATCGCTCGGTGTCGGCTGCGCGTTCTTTTGCGCATTCGCCTTCGCCGCTGCCTCCGACTGTGCCATGGGAAACGAATTGCCCGTGGACTGGTCGTTCTGTGCTGGCGCAGGAGTCGACCCTTTGCTGCCGGGACCTTGCGCCTGGCTAGATGATTGCTGGCCGGTCTTGCTCTGTCCGTTGGCAGTCGCCGCGTTGGACGGAGCATTCTGGTTGCTTTGCTGGCCCAGCATGCACGCGGCGCCCAAAAGCAGGAGCGGTCCAACCAACACGTACAAAATGCGGGCGGTCCTTCTAGAAAACACCATACCTACTATTCTGGACGGTTTTCCGTCCATTTGGGTAGACGAATTCATTGCCATGCCGGGACAATTTTCTCGGTTCCCCGACTGCTATACTCCATTGTTCTGCTTCCAATATCCCATGGGTCTCATCATTCGCTCCTCCGCCATTCACGCCGCCGGTTGCTATACCACCACGCCCATTGCTAAAGGTACGCGCGTCGTCGAATACACCGGCCCCCTGATCGACAAGGAAGAAGCCGATCTTCGCTATGAGAATAAACCGGTTACCTATCTATTCGGCATCGGCGACGGTTCCAGGGTCATCGACGGTCACGGGACGGCGATGTTCATCAACCATTCCTGCGACGCGAATTGCGAGACGGAGGAGATCGACGGCCGCGTGTGGATCATGGCCATCCGCGACATCGCCGCGGGCGAGGAGCTTTGCTACGATTACTGCCTCTACGACGGCGGAGACGAAGAGGCTCCGTGCAATTGTGGAGCGAAGAAATGCCGCGGCTCAATGTATTCCCGCGAAGAGCTGCGACGCCGAAAACGGCTGGCGGAAAAAGAACTGCGCCGACACCCGCCGGTAAAAACCAGGACAGAGAAACCCGCAGCGAAAAAGAAGCCGGCGTCACCCAAACGCACACCGCCGGATGCAACAAAGACCGCGAAAACCGCAGGTAAGGAAAGTAACAAGAAACGGACTTTGCGTGTCAGCGGGCACGGAGAGTCCCACGGCAAAGTAAAGAAATCTCAAAAAGCCCACTGATATCAGCCGCGATCGATGACCGGAAACGACCGCTATTCCAGCGCGATGACAGCGAAGAAAGCCCCCTCGCGGACCGCACCGACACGAACCCTGCACAGCCGTGCAAGCGATACAATCAAAGGGCTGGTCACGGACCCCACGCATAACCAACGTTCCTTCATACGACCCTATGGCTTATCAGGTTTTAGCGCGCAAATATCGCCCTCAGCGCTTCGCGGACGTGATCGGACAAGACCACGTCACGCAGACGCTGCTGAACGCGCTGGCGCAGGACAGGATTGCGCACGGCTACATCTTCAGCGGGCATCGCGGCATCGGGAAGACGACCATCGCGCGGATTCTAGCCATGGCGCTGCAATGCCGCACACCGCAGGGCACGCCCCAACGCCCCACGCCGGAGCCATGCGGAATTTGCGACGCATGCACCGAGATTCGCGCCGGCAATGCGATGGATGTCATCGAGATCGACGCCGCCACCAATCGCGGCATCGATGAAATTCGCGAACTGCGGGAAGGGGCCCGCTACAGCCCCGCCCGCGATCGCTACAAGATCTACATCCTCGACGAAGCCCACCAGATCACCGATGCCGCCTTCAATGCGCTGCTGAAAACGCTGGAAGAACCCCCGGCGCACGTCATTTTCATGATGGCGACCACGCAGCCGGAAGACATTCCGCAAACTATCCGCTCGCGCAGCCAGCATTTCAGCTTCCATGCGGTGCGCTTTCAAGAGATCGTCGCCCAGTTGCGCGGCATCGCGGAACAAGAATCCGTTGCCGTCGATGAAGCGGCGTACTCGCTGCTCGCCGAGGCCGGCGATGGCTCCATGCGCGACGCCTTATCCATCATGGACCAGGCGATTGCCAGCGCTCCGCTGGTCAATGGCGCGCATACGCTGGAAGCCGCGCAGATTCGCTCCCTGATGGGCACGGTTTCCAATCAGGTTTTTGAGAACATGATGGAAGCAGTCAGGGAATCGAACGCCGCCTCCATGTTGGAGCAGGCCGCGCAATTGCTCGACGCTGGAAACAACCCACAACAGATCGCTCGCCAGATGGTCCGCTTTTTGCGCAACTGCCTGATGGCCCGGCTCGCTGGAACCGGCTCTGAACTGCTCCAGGTTTCCGACGAAGAGAGCGCGCGCGCCGGACGCATCGCTGCCGCCTTCTCCGAAGAGGACCTGACGCGCTTTCTCAATTCCATGCTGCGCACCTTCGACGATCTCGGCTACCGCCAGGAGCAGCGTTTCCATCTTGAACTCGGTTTGCTGAAGCTGGTCCACATGCAACGCCTGCTGCCGCTGGAGGACCTGTTTCGCCAGCTTTCTCTTCCCTCGCGCGCGCCGGGAAGCTCCAGTACAACAACTCCGCGACTGGCGGGCGCGGGCAATCCACCGAAACAACTGGAGTCTTCAGCACCACGCTCCTCAGTCCCTATTGCGACCGCGACGCGGCCGACGCGGCAATCCGTCCGCGAGGAATTCAAGCAACCGGTTCCGATGCTCAACGAAACAGCATCGCCTGTCACCGCGGAGGCGCATCCTCTACAGGGTATGTTCGGAAGTGGGTCGGGTTCCCCGGTTGCCGCGGCCTCTAGGCCGGCAACGATGCCGGCAACGCCGAAAATCCAGCCCCTGTCGAACCCACCGGTGCGGTCGGAACCCCATCCCGCAAAGTATGCGGAAACGCCCATCGCTGATTCTGCCACCCCGTCGATCGCTCAAGCCATCGCTCTGCTCACCCCGGAACCTGAGCTGCCCGAAGCAGAAGACGCGCGTCCATCCACCGACATTCCATCTTCTTCCCCGCCACCCGCAAACTCGCGGACCGCGCCCGCGATGGATACGGAATCGTTCCGCGCTGCGATTAGCCAGGCCATGATCCAGGCGGGCCACGAAACCGCGGGCTACCTGCTCGAAGCGGGAACCTGGGAATGGAATGGAAATGAACTGCGCATCCGTGTAGGAGCATCGAAGACGCTCATTGATCTGATGTACACGACGCAAGCGCAGCAGATCGTGCGTGACTCCTTCCGGCAAATCGCAGGCCCCGGCCACACCGTGCGGGTAGAACCGGACGATTCGTCCGCAACGAACGGAGGAAAGCCGCGGGGGAAACCAGCGCCGGTCGCGACAGTGGAAGGCAGCGCCCGCCCCCAGGACCATCCGCTGGTACGCCACGCGCAGCAGCTTTTCTCCGCCGAGATCCGCAGCGTCGTCTCTTTGCGCGATCCACAATCATCGAAATCTTAAGTGGAAAGGGCTCCCGATGGACATGGACAAAATTAAGGAAATGATGGGACAAGCGCAGCAGATGCAGCAGCAGATGGAGCTGTCGATGGCGCAGATCCAGGTGGAAGGCTCGGCTGGCGGCGGTGCCATTACGGTGCGGATGAATGGGAAAAAACAGGTGCTGCAGGTGCATGTCGACCCATCCGCGGCCGCCGTCGGCACCGGCCCGGGAGACAGCACAGCGGACCTCGAAATGTTACAGGATCTGATTGCCGCGGCTGTGAATGACGCATCCCGCCGGGTTGATGAAGCGCTACAGGGAAAGCTGTCCGGGATGCTCGGTGGCACGGAGTGGCTCCGCATGCTCGGCCATTGATTGCCCGGAATCTGTGCTCGCATCGGCATCCTTCGACCGCATCTCACAACATATTTTTGAGGAAATACAGTGTCGCGTTTTGCCCAACCGCTGGACCAGTTGATTGAAGAACTGTCGAAGCTGCCCGGAATCGGCAGAAAGTCCGCCCAGCGCCTTTCTTTTCACATTTTGCGCGCGACAGAACAGGATGCCTTCGCGCTTGCCGATGCCATTCGCGACCTGAAAGCGCAGCTTCATCTCTGCTCCATCTGCCACAACATTACGGATGTCGATCCGTGCCAGTTCTGCAGCAGTCCCTCGCGCAACCAGTCCATCATCTGCGTCGTCGAGGAGGCATCGAATATCGCCAGTATTGAAAGGACTAAGCATTTCAACGGCGCCTACCACGTCCTGCATGGAACGCTTTCGCCGTTGAATGGAATTGGTCCGGAGCAGCTCCGCATCGATAGCCTGCTTGAGCGCGCGCGGAACGGCGCATTGCAGGAGGTGATCCTGGCGACCAACCCCACTGTGGAAGGCGAAGCCACGGCCGGATACCTGCTTCAGTTGCTTCGCGCGATGCCGATTCGCATCACTAGAATCGCAACCGGCATTCCTGCTGGAGCGGATATCGAGTATGCGGATGAAGTGACGATGACACGCGCCATGGAAGGACGCAGAGAGATATGAGGGACGTTCATGCCGGCGAATGAGACCGTCTGGTTGCCGGCTTTTATAGCCGATTTACAGTTTGTAGAGTCATTCTGAACGGAGGTCGCGGCGGTGATCGAAGTGAAGAATCCAGACGATGTCCGCATCGTACACGCCGCCATCGCCCTCTGGATTCTTCGCGGAGTTTATCCTGAGCGAAGTCGAAGGACTCCGAATGACTCCTCTTATTTTAACTAGCTCAACAAAATTATCCGGAAAAATTCCAATG
>JAKAAZ010000179.1 GCA_021802085.1 Acidobacteriota bacterium | reverse complement strand
CAACGTTGCCGCTTCAACCAGGCGCTGCGCGGCGTTGAACTCGCCTTCCGCATTGATGATCTTTGCGCGCTTTTCCCGTTCCGCCTCGGCCTGGCGGGCCATGGCCCGCAACATGGATTCCGGCAGATCCACCTGCTTCACTTCCACGCTGACGACTTTCAGTCCATAGGGCGACGTGTGCTGGTCGATGATGGTCTGGATCTTCAAATTCAATTTCTCGCGATGGGCCAGCAACTCATCCAGCTCAACCTCGCCCAATACCGATCGCAGCGTTGTCTGCGCAAACTGCGAGGTCTGGTACACGTAGTTCGATACCTCCACCACGGCCTTCGCGGCATCGATCACGCGCAGCGTAATCACGGCATTCACTTTCAGCGTGACGTTATCGCGGGTGATGATGTCCTGCGCCGGAACTTCCATGGCCTCCTGCCGCAGGGAAATGCGCACGATCTGATCGAATGGCCGGAAAACGAGGACAATCCCTGGACCTTTGGGAGAACTGAGGAGACGGCCCAAACGAAAGATGACGCCGCGCTCATATTCCTTCAAAATTTTGATGGAACTGAACAGATAGAAGGCCACGATGATGATGACGACCAGGACTGCTGTGGATGGCATGTTCAACTCTCCAGACTTATGGAACACTCGCCTTAGGTTGTATAGCACGGACCGCGCGGCAAGCTAACGCGAAACCGTAGTCAGGAACCCCGCACGTCACGTTCGACTTCCAGAAGAAGTCCTGCGCGGTCACGGATGCGGACTGTTTCTCCGGCAGCGACCGCGTGACTGGAATGCGCCTGCCAGAGTTCTCCGCGTACCAACACCTGTCCGTTCGGGTCCAGCGCTGTTTGCGCAACCGCCAGAGCTCCCAGAAGAGCCTCTCCGCCGGTCTGCACTTTGGCGCGTCGAGCACGCACGGCAATAGTGGTGAGAAAGATGGTAATCAAGCCGAAACCGATGCCCGCACCCAGGGCTGTCCCCAGGTGCACGCGCATCTCCGGAATCGGTCCATTGACCAGCGTGAGCAGCCCAAAAACAAGGCAGCCGATGGCGGCCAGTCCAAGGATGCCGTGGGTCGTAAATTTTATGTCCAACACAAACAGGACCAGCGCGCCGACCAGAAATCCTACCGCTGTATACTCCAGGGGCAGCAGGTTCAGCGCAAACAGCGAGATCAGCACCAGCAGCGTTCCCAGCGCGCCCGGAACGATGGTGCCCGGCGCATTGAACTCCAGGTAGATCAGCAGCCCTCCCAGGATCAGCAGAATCACAGCAAGGTTGGGGTCCGTCAATGCGCTCAGGATGCGCTCGCGAGTACTCGGCGGCATCGCCTCCACATCGGCATCGTGGGTGTCGAGCACCTGTTTCGCGCCGCTGAATCGCGTGATGGTCGTGCCATTCAGATGGTCGAGAAGTGTGCCCACGTTGGGCGAAATCACATCGATCAAATGCAAGTTGAGCGCTTCCTGGTCGGTATAGGATTTGGAATTCCGCACCGCTTCCTCGGCAGCCTGTACATTGCGGCCCCTGCGCGAAACATAGGAACGAAGAAAGGCGGCCGCATCATTTTCAATTTTCTGTTTCAGAACCGCATCCATGGTCTGGCCTTCCAGAATGGGATGCGATGCGCCGGCTTCGGTTCCGGGAGCCATGGCTGCGACATCGGCGGATTCCAGAATGAAAAAGCCGGCTGACCCGGCGCGGCTGCCGGAGGGCGCCACATATACGATCACCGGGACTGCGGATTGCTCGATGGCGGTGACCATGGCGCGGGTGGAGGTGAGCAGACCGCCCGGCGTGCCCATCTCCACCACCACCGCCTGCGCGTGGATGTCTGCCGCGTGTCGCAGTCCACGCCGCAGATACGCCGCGCTGATGGGTTGAATGGTGTCGTGAAGTGGCAGCTCAACCACAACCGGGCGGGCGGGCGAAGCGGCTGCGGGCGACTGAGTGGTCGAACACGCCAGAACCGCCAGCCCAAATACGAACGCAAACCCGAGCCTCGCCCAGGGAATGCGTCTGGATGAATGCGTTCGTGCTGGGTACATGTTCCCTCCGCCGCCGCCACGCATCACGGTTGACCTTGTTGCGCCTGAATCGCCTGCAAAATACCCTTGGCCGCGCTGTTATTCGGCTCAAGCCGCAGAGCCTCGTCGACATTCTTCCGCGCATCTGGCAAGGAACGCTGACTGAGTGCAATCCGCGCCAGCACCAGATAGGCCGCGGCATTCGGTTGGGTCTGAAGCGACTTGTTGGCCTCCTGTTGGGCGATCTTCACACTGCCAACATACTCGTGGACCTCCGACAGGCCGGCATAGGCCGCGGCGCTGTTCGGGTCTGCCGCCACGGCAAGCTGAAACTGGCGTTCGGCCTCCAGCAGCAGGCCATCGTTCACATATTCCCTGCCCTGCTGGCACAGTCTCCGGGCGCGTTCCGCGGGCGGCAGCGAATGCAGCTTCATGGCATTCATCTGTTCGATGGCAAAAGCGCCCTGGCGCAAAGAGCTTTCATCGTAGGCGCGCGCAATACGTTCCAGCGGTTCGTAATCCGCGCTGGCCGCATCGGAACTCGCCTGCGCGGACGACGTAGAGGCTTCATCCGGCGTTGCCGCTGAAGTTCCCGGATTGGATGTTGCACTGGCCGAACCTGCCTGACTGGAATCCTCACTTCCAGAAATGGTTTCTTTCGCCGACCCATCCTTCTCCGCGGCTGTAGCTTGAGACGGTACCAAGGAAGAAGGATCATCCTTCAGGATCGTCAGGTTCCTGCGCAAATTCTGCGCTTCCTCATCTTGTGGGCGCAGAGCGAGAGACCGTGCCACTGCATTCAGTGCGGCCGTGTAATTTTTCTGCCGCCGCTCGGAGACGGCGAGGTTGAACCAGTAGTCCGGGCTTTGCGGGTCCATCTCGACAATGCGCTGAAAAAACGCCGTACCATTCTGGCCGCGCCGATTGACTGCAATTCCCTCGTTATTCAAGACCTCCGGCATGGGCAAAACGGAAGCAATGGCAGCGAATTCCGCCTGTGCGCCGGCATAGTTTCCCGTATAGAGATAGCTGAGTCCGGCGTAGAACATCGCTTCGAGTGAAAGTCGACCTCCTTTGGGAATTTTGATGAACGCGGCCTCGGCCTGTTCGTATTGCTGGTTCTCAAAATACGCCTGGCCGAGCGCAAACCACGCTTGGACATAGCCCGGGCTGATCTGCACCGCCTTGTTCAGGTGCCCGATCCGCTCCTCTACACTTGGCTCGACCAGCCCGCGAATATAGTTCTCGAATGCATCCAGACGCAGGTCCCGGCTGGCGGCGAGAAATGTCTGTTCGTCCAGGTTCAGCGTGGGGTTGATCTGCATGGCAATCTTCCAGGCCAGGTCATCCTCGATGTTGATGAGCTGGTCCAGGTTCCCCTGTTCTTCCAGCGTCGGACCCATGCTGGGACCTCGCATCTCCATCGCCCGTACTGTCGCCGTAATGCGGTCCCTGGCCACGGTGTAGTTCCCGAAGACGACGTAATCGGCGTCCAAAGTTTGAGCAATGCGGTATGCGGTGGCCTGCGTTGGATGAAAATCCGCAGGCAGGCCGAGGTGCTGCATCGCATAGCGCCGGTCTTCGCGGCGAATGGTCAGGAAACCGGCGGAAGTCAAACGCTGGTCCAGAATGTCAGGAAACGATGCGCCAATCCAATCCAGCCCAGCCTGACTGGAATTGTTTTCAAACGGCAGCACCCAGACCAGGTGCCCATCCCAGCCAGAATCCGCTGTCGACTGCATTTGCGCGAAGGAGGGGAAAACCACCAGCGCGGCGAGCGCGAAAAGAAGGAAACTCCGGCAGAAGCGGGCGCGGAAAATGCGAACAACGATCCTGTCTCTGGTTTCAGTCACGACACTCGTGATTATAGAGTTCGGCATGAGATTCAGCGGGAAAGTCTTGGCTGAAACGGCTGTGCCCCACGAGTCGTTGCCGCATACGCCTGAAGCGGGACGGTTCGGCTCGAAAGATGGACCAGTTGCGGACGGTTGAATAGCAGCACCGCTGTCCACAATCCCTGGCTGCGGATCTGCCAGACCAAGTCGCCGTGCAGCAGCTTGGCAATCAAAGCGGGCGGCAAATCGGAATGATAGCCAAAATATTTCCGGTTCCATTCGCCATCGCCGAAGTGAGACCAGCCGAGCGCGTTCGTCAGCTGATACTTCGTCGAAAATACCAATGCGGCATCATAGTTGCGCAACTGCGCCGCCGCTTCAATCTGCGACGGCGAAAAGTCGTCGATTGCCACCACATGGACCGGCTTCCGCACATACCCAAGCTCCGGCTTGGTCAGCTCATCCGTGGCGGGCCATGCGGTCAGCACCGTGCCGCCGGGGGCGCGGTGCAACACCTGCGCGATTGCCTGCTGCTGCATCACGATCAGGCTGCGATAGGTCAGGTTATCCTCTGGCGTAAAACGGTACGGAGGATTGACGAACAACCCCGCCAAAAAAGCGACGGCGCTGAGCGCGACGATCCATGGCCACTGCTCGACACGCCGACGCCAGGTGGACACGCAAAGCAGCAGAATCAATGGGTAAAGCGGTAAGAGATAGCGGGCCAGCACAGCTCCTCCCACAACCGAGAAGAACAGGATGTTCGCTAAAAGGAGCAGGCCGATCTGGGCCTGCGCATTCCAGGAGACGCGCGGACGCCTGGCGCCATCCGCGCGCCGCAGCGCAGGCAGAAACATCGCGGCCACCATGCATAAAATGGGCACGAACAAGTTCATGTAGATGGTGACTTGCATCAGTCTTTGCGCCAGCGCCAGCATGAATCGAAGCAAATGCAAAGTCAGCACAGCGTTGTAGCGCACAAACTGCGGGTTGCCGAAGATATAGCCGGTCCGATGGAAATGGTAGGCATACCAGGCGCACAACGGGAGCATAGGCAAGGCAAACTGCATCGCCGCGCGTCCGTGTCCACGGGCTGCCTCAGGCTTGCGGCGCATCTCCCATCCATGCCACGCGGCCAGCGTCAACGGCATCACGATGGCGGTTTCTTTCGACAGGGCTGCCAACGAAAACCACAGCGCCGCCAACCAGCCGTTGCGCGCGGAAGGCAATTCGTGCAATCCGTAGGCCAGGGCCCACATCGTTCCAGCAGCCGCATAGATGTCCGCCTGCGCCAGTGTGCTTTGCGTGAACCAGACCGGATAGAGCGCCGTGAGCAGAGTCGTGGCGACGGCCACGGGGGTGTTCGTCAGCCGGCGCACCAGCACAAAAACCGCAGTCAGCGCGAACGCAGCGACCATGCAGATCGCCAGCCGCGTAACTACAGGGGTAAAGCCGGAGAGCTTCCACCAGAACGCCAGATACATTGCCGGCAGAGGCGGATGTGCATTGGACAATGTGGAATACGGAATGAGGGAGCCGGTGCGAAAAAAATCATACGCAGCCGGAATATAGTAGCCCGCTTCATCCCAAAAATATGGCAGCCGCAGCAACGGCAGATGTGTCAAAAAAACGAAAGCATATAGGACGGGAAAGACCATCCACGCCGGGGCAGGCTCATCGCGGTGCCGGCGAAACAGAAACTGATTCAGCAACGAGTGCGGCCCTGGAGTGGACGCAGGATTCAAACGCCGATTCGAGGCTTGCAAAGCGTCACTCCTCATTGAACGACAAGGTCCGCCACCGGGCGGGCAAGCAGCGGCCGAGAACGGCGGCCCCGATTCAGTGTAGCGTTGGGGCTAATGGATTGGACCGTTGCCCATCCCTGAATTTGGAAATGCCTGGGCTGGTTCCAGGGTAATCGCGCCAAATGCCTGCTCATATTGCGCCAGGTTCTGACCCAGCAGGTTCCATAAGGCTTTGGCCTGCTGCGGGCTCAGATAAACCCCCTGGAAATTCCGCAGGACCACTTCATTGGCGGAATCCTGCCGCGCCGCGCCGAAGACCAGCATAAAGTCCCACACGCTGGCCCGGACCTGCACGCTGTTGGCGTAGCCATCCCGGTAATCCGGCGACTGGACAATTTCGATATTAGGAGAAGAATGCAATGGCTGACTCATGCAACAAGGGTATCGCGAGTTGGACTGCGCGTGCCGCCCTGAAAATACGTTGGTAGAGCGAACGCGAAAACCAGGCTGCGCGAGATCGCTCGAAGCTAGGCCGGTCAGCAGTCAGTTCAGGCGGACGCGCGAAACGACGCTATTTTCTTGGAGCAACCACCGGCTCCTACGCGGGTTCCCATGCTTACCAGAAGCATCCCCCTCGTATGATCGAGCGGGGGATGACATGCAATGGCCTATATAGTATGTGGTTCGACAGAAATTGCGAGATGTGCGTGGCGTCTGAAATGCATCTCGGTTTGTCTTTCAGTTAGAAAGGGAAAGAAACCATGACAAAGCAATCCGCATCTCCGATGGCCTCATTTCTGCAAGGTGTCGCCGGCACTCTCGCGCCAACCCAATCGCGACGGAACAGGATCGGACTCGCTGCGCAGTTTACCCGGCAAATATTCGCACTGGCGCTCATTGTTCTCATCGTTCCCATGGGACAGGGTGCATTGTTGTTTGCCCAGTCGGCTCCGCCTCAACAGCAGCAGTACAACGGGCCTCCACCGCCACCTCCTCCTCCGGATCAAGGCGGCGCTCAGGATCAAGGTGGACCGCAGGATCAGGGTGGACCGCCCCCTGACCAGGGCGCTCCGCAAGGTCAGCCGCTCAGCCCGGAAGAGCAGGGGCAATTGGTCGCTCCCATCGCGCTGTATCCCGATGCACTGGTGGCACAGATTCTGGCAGCCTCCACCTATCCCACTGAGGTGGTGGAGGCCGATCGCTGGGTTCAGTCGCAAGGAAACATTCCGCCGGAACAACTGGCCGCCAGCGCCAACGAGCAAAACTGGGACCCCAGCATCAAGGCCCTGGTTGCTTTCCCGTCCGTGCTCGCGCAGATGGATCGGAACATTCGGTGGACGACAGACCAGGGCAACGCCTACTACAACCAGCCGGACGATGTGATGTCCGCGGTGCAAACCATGCGTTCCCGCGCGCAGGCCGCCGGTACATGCAAAACACGCCGCAGCAAGACGTTTCCGACGACGGTGGAAATATTGTGATCGCGCCCGCCAATCCCGAGGTCGTTTACGTACCCGTCTATAACCCTTGGGGCGTGTACGGAGCGCCGATTGGTATTTACCCCGGCTATTATTACGGGCCTCCTGCGGGAGTCTATTTCGGCGCCGGACTTGGAATCGGCTTTGGCATCGGCATTGGAATCGGCATTGGAATCGGCATGTGGTCGCACTGGGGCTGGGGCTGGCATAACTGGGGTTTCAACTGGCGTGACCGCGCTGTGTGGTATCACGGCGGGCGCTACTACACCCATAGCCGCACCGTCTACAATCGCGGCTTCAATCGACCCGGTGGCCCACGCGGTCATGTATGCAAGGAATCTGAAGCGTTCGGAATTTGCCATTCCCCTTCGGTATATCAACCCGCCGGTTCGGCATGGGTTTGTATCTGCCTGTTTCCAAGTCTTCCCGAATTGCCGCAAGAAAGTTAGCCCGCCCAGTTTGCTCGATGTCCGCAAACGTCTGGCCATCGACGCCGGGTGCGCCTCCATTCCTTTGGCAGCGCGGTAAGCCTC
>JAKAAZ010000178.1 GCA_021802085.1 Acidobacteriota bacterium | reverse complement strand
GAGTCATTCTGAGCGAAGCGAAGAATCCAGAGGGTGACGGCGGCAATGACCAGGCGCATATCGTCTGGATTCTTCACTCCGCTGCGCTCCGTTCAGAATGACTCCCTTTCACAAATAACTACACCTACTGTCAATCCGCTCTAGAGCGATGGCGACGAAAGATCGGTGTCGGCGGATCAAGGTCGAGACTCGTTATAGTGGATGATCTCAGACACGCCGATCCACATGTCCAGCAAACCCAGACCGGAAACGATCCCACGCGCGAAGCCGGCGGACATTAGCCGGCCGAATGGGGAGAAGGTCAGCAGATAGTGATTCTCATTCCAGTACCGGGTCCATGGAAGCAGGAACACAAGCAAGCCCACGTAGAAGCAAAACACTACCAGGATGACGATGGACAGCCGTTGCAGCCATACGGGAGCGGGCAGAATCGAGCGGTCTGGCGGCGGAGGCAACGTGGCTGGCTCGGGTTGTAAAGATTCAGACGGAAACAAGTCCTGTTGTTGAGACATTCTTCAATTGACCCAGCCAGCCATTTTGGCAAAACGGCGTTTCTCGATTTTAGACGGACGCGGGCACGGCATTCCGCTTGGGCCGGCGATTGGCCTGCAAAATCTTCTTGCGCAGGCGCAGGCTCTTCGGCGTGACCTCCACCAATTCATCTTCATTGATAAACTCGATCGCCTGTTCCAGATTTTGCGGCTTGAACGGCACCAGCCGGATTGCATCGTCGGCGGAAGAAGCGCGCATGTTGGTCAGCTTCTTCTCGCGGACCGCATTCACGTCCAGATCGTTGTCGCGCGAGTGTTCGCCAACGATAATGCCCTCGTACACTTCATTGCCTGGCCCGAGGAACAGAACACCGCGCTCCTGCAATCCGTCGAGCGCATAAGTCGTCGTCGTCCCGGCGCGATCGGCAATCAAGGCGCCCGTCGTTCGCTGAGGAATATCTCCCTGGTGCGGCATATAGCCGTCGAACAAAGAGTTCATGACAATGGTGCCGCGCGTCTCCGTCAGCATCTCACTGCGCAGTCCGATCAGGCCGCGGCTCGGGATGCGAAACTCCAGCCGGACACGCCCGTAGCCATGGTTATGCATCTTCACCATCTCGGCCTTGCGCGGTCCCAGGCGCTCCATCACCACGCCGACAAAATTTTCCGGAATGTCGACTGTCAGCAATTCGACCGGCTCCATCAATTTGCCATCGACGACGCGGGTCACGATTTCCGGGCGCCCGACCATCAGCTCAAATCCCTCGCGGCGCATCATTTCAATCAAGATGGCAAGCTGCAGTTCGCCGCGGCCGAGTACCTTGAAGTTGTCCGCATTGCCTGCGTCTTCCACCCGAATCGAAACATTTGTCAGCAGCTCTTTTTCCAGGCGCTCGCGCAAATTGCGGGAGGTCACAAACTGCCCTTCGCGGCCCGCGAACGGAGAATTGTTGACGAAGAACTGCATCGCAATGGTGGGTTCATCAATGGAAATGGTCGGCAACGGCGTCGGCGTTTCCAGGCTGGTGATGGTTTCCCCAATCGTGATGCCACTGACGCCGGCAACCGCAACGATATCGCCCAGGGTCGTTTCCTCAATGTCCACGCGCTTGAGTCCGCTGAAGCTGAAGAGCTTGGTGATCTTCGTCTTTTCCAGCGATCCATCGCGCTTGGAGATGGCAACCTCGTCGCCGGTGTGCAGCGTGCCGTTGAAGACGCGCGCAATCGCCAGCCGCCCAAGATAGTCGGAATAATCGAGATTCGTCACCAGAATTTGCAGCGGTCCCTCTGGATCTCCCGTGGCCGGTGGAATGGTGGAAACGATACTTTCAAAGAGCGGCTGCAGATTGATGCCGGGAACTTTTGCATCGGTCGATGCGGTGCCAAGCTTGGCGTTGGTGTAGAGGACGGGAAAATCCAACTGGTCCTCGCCGGCATCGAGATCGATGAACAGGTCATAGACCTCGTTCAATACCTCCTGCGGGCGCGCATCCGGGCGATCGATTTTATTGATGACCAGGATGGGAGGCAGTTTCGCTTCCAGCGCCTTCGACAACACATAACGGGTCTGCGGCAACGGGCCTTCGCTGGCGTCGACCAGCAACATTACGCCGTCTACCATCTTCAGCGCGCGCTCCACCTCGCCGCCAAAATCGGCGTGGCCGGGCGTATCCACGATGTTGATCTTGGCATCATGGAAGACGATGGCCGTGTTCTTCGCCAGAATCGTGATGCCGCGTTCACGCTCCAAATCGTTTGAGTCCATGACGCGATCCGCGACGGCCTCATTGGAGCGGAAGGTGCCGCTTTGACGCAGCATGGCGTCGACAAGAGTGGTCTTGCCGTGGTCGACGTGGGCGATGATGGCGATATTACGGATGACGGACGACACGATAAATGAAGTTTCCTGTCCTGGTATGTAGATAGATTGGGTGATGCCGGTAGTGAGCCAACAGCGCAGGCCCTCGCAGACTGCGGGAACCATCCTGATCTCTCTATCAGTTTACCGCATGGCCGATGCGGAGACTGATGTTTGTGCGTGAAGAAGACCGTGGCTGGAGAGAACCGGGTGCTTCTGGATCGACGCGACAGCGGCGGGCAGCACTTCAAATGGCCGCATCATTTCATTGTCTTCATGCTCCAAAATGTGACAATGCCACACATAACGGCCAGCATAGCCCTGAAATGGCACGATGATGCGCGTCACTATGCCGGGATCGGCGCGTGCCGTATCCTTCCATCCCAACTCGCCGGGATCGGGAGGAACGGCGGGGCCGGTATAGCGCACCGCGTTGCTTGAAAAATAGTTAAACGTATCGAAGGGTCGCCGATCCAGAATTTGAAAGCGCACCAGGTGCAGATGGATGGGATGCGAATCCTCCGTCAGATTGATCAGCTCCCAGGTCTCGGTCGTATTCAGCAGCGGCTTTTCGGGAATCGTCATGACGCCGATTCCAGCGCCTGCGAGCCCGAACTTGCCGCGAACCAGCCCTTACGAGGCCGCGAACCGTAAATTCTCTATTCGACCGAGGATTGTTGGCTGGTCCAATGAAGTAACTTAGGCTGCCTGTCTTAATCGCCAAGACACGTCGCCACCCTGCGAGCTGCCTGCACCCACGAATGATCAGGCGGCACCAAGTTGAGTTTGCCTGCCACTTGATCCAGCGGCACGGGTTCGGTGCCGTCGCCGCGCGCCGCCACCATCACGCCAAACTCCCCCTTGTTGATCAGATCGGCGCAAGCGCTACCCAGACGCGTAGCGAGAATTCGGTCCTCCGCGCAGGGCGCACCTCCGCGCTGCACATAGCCAAGGATGGTCACGCGGGACTCAAGATGTGTCAGTTCTTCAAGCTGCGTAGCCAAACGCAACGTGTTGCCCTGATGCCGGGCTTCAAGAGCGGCGATCTCGCGCTTGGCCTCAAGCTTCTCGTTCAGGGTCTTGGCCCGTTTGAGGGCCTTTTCGGCTATTCCAAAGACGAGCGCATCGTTCCGGCTCATCGCGCCTTCGGCCACGGCCACAATGCTGAAGTTGCTCCCTCGCTTGCTGCGTCGACCGATGGCTTCGGCGATCTTCTCCACGTCGTAGGGAATTTCGGGGATGAGAATGACGTCCGCCCCGCCCGCCAGTCCCGCACCAAGCGTGAGCCAACCAGCGCGATGTCCCATAATCTCCGCCACGATGATGCGATGATGACTGTGGGCGGTGCTGTGCAGGCGATCAATGGCGTCGGTGGCAATACCCAAGGCTGTGGCATACCCAAACGTGGCATCGGTCATGGCCACATCGTTGTCGATGGTCTTGGGCAATGTGATGACGTGAATGCCAGCCTGGTGTAAGCGGAATGCGTTCTTCTGCGTACCGCCTCCTCCGAGGCAGACGAGACAATCGATGCCCCATTTTTTCAGGTTGGCTTTGATGACACCCGTCATGTCCTTCGTGCGTCCGTCGATTACCATGCGGTGCGGCTTGTCGCGGCTAGTGCCGAGAATGGTGCCCCCGATGGTTAGAATTCCGGAAAGAGCGGAGTGATCCAGATCGATCCGCCGATTCTCGACAACGCCGCGAAAGCCATCGCGAAATCCAACGATCTCCATGCCGTAGTAGCCGTGCGCGGCCTTGCCGACACCGCGGATGGCGGCATTCAGCCCAGGGCTGTCGCCACCGGCGGTGAGGATGCCGATCCGCTTGATCTTCTTGGCCATTAGACAACATTATCAGATGCAGCACGGTACCTTGCGGGCCAAGGCCACGAGTTCCGTTCACCTTTGGAGCACACTCCAATACAGAAGGATGAACCGTGTGCAAGCTCACCGCGTCATATCGAAGAGACCGCGTACATTGATATAAAAAAGCTTAACAAAGTAATATTTACAAAATTATCTGTCACTTCGAGGCTGGGTTCCGTCCTCAGTGAAGGCCGCGCATCTGCATCAAGGCAGTTAATGGAATTATTGCCCCGCTAAAGAAATAGTTGTCCGGTTGAGGAAATTATTGTCCGTTTCCACGTTTCGCTGCATGGCCGCCACAGCTATTCCACGGTCACGGACTTGGCCAGGTTGCGCGGCTGGTCTACGTCGCAGCCGCGGCGTACGGCGATGTAATACGCCAGCAGTTGCAGCGGAATCACTTCCAGGATGGGGAGCAGAAGTTCTGGAGCAGTCGGAATATAGACGACGTGATCGACAAACTGCCCGATTTCCTGATCGCCTTCGACAGCCACGGCGATCACCTGCCCGGACCGCGCCGTGACCTCCTGAATATTGGAAAGCGTCTTTTCATAGCGCAGTCTCGATGTTGGATCGTGGACATCTTTTGTCGCCAGCACCACGACGGGCAACATTTCATCGATCAACGCGTTCGGTCCGTGCTTCATTTCGCCTGCAGGGTAGCCCTCGGCATGGATGTAAGAAATCTCTTTGAGTTTCAGTGCGCCTTCCAGCGCAATGGGGTAATGAATGCCGCGCCCCAGGAATAGGAAGTCGCTCGCGTTGGAGTAAATTTTCGCCAGGGCCTCGCAAGGCGCAGCGCACTGCTTCAACAGATCGCGAATCTTGTTGGGGATGCGCGTCAGCTCTTCCACCAGCGTCAGACTCTCTGCCGCATCGACCGTTCCACGTCGCTGCGCCAAGTACAGCGCCAGAATAAACAGCGCAGTGAGCTGTGCGGTGAATGCCTTGGTGGATGCAACGCCGATCTCCGGCCCAGCGTGGGTGTAGATGGAGCCGTTCGCCTCGCGCGCAATCATGGCGCCCACCACATTGCAGATGGCAAGAGTCTTCGAACCCTTCGACGCGATTTCACGTTGGGCGGCAATGGTGTCGGCGGTCTCACCGGACTGCGTGATCAGCAGGCCGATCGCCTTGGGATCGGCAATGGGATCGCGGTAGCGGTACTCGCTGGCGTAGTCCACCTCGACGGGCATTCGCGCCAGCCGCTCGATCATATATTTACCAACCAGGCCCGCGTGCCAACTTGTGCCGCAGGCGGCGATATTGATTTTGGTCGCCGCGCGAAATTCAGATTCCGGGATCTGCATTTCGTCCAGAAAAACCTTGCCGGTATCGAAGGAAACTCTGCCCAGGGTGGTATCCCGCACCGCTCTTCCCTGCTCAAAAATTTCCTTCAGCATGAAGTGCTTGTAGCCGCCTTTCTCCGCCTGGATCGGGTCCCACAAAATGTTCTGCACTTTCCGTTCCACGGGATTGCCGTCGAAGTCCGTCAACGTGACGCCATCGGGAGTCAGGATTGCCATGTCGCCATCCGCCAGAAAATAAAGCTTGCGGGTATGGTGCAGGATGCCGGGAACGTCGGAGGCCATGAAGTATTCGCCCTCTCCCAGGCCGACGACCGCTGGCGGTCCGCTGCGCGCGGCGATGATCTTTTGCGGGAAGTCGGCGGAAAGTACGCCGATGGCGAATGCTCCCGTCAGGTGACGGACGGCGCGGCGCACTGCTTCCTCCAGTGGAATGGCATGGCCGTCCTTTCCCGCTGTCGCCAGTTCCGATTCAATCAGGTGCGCGATGATTTCTGTGTCCGTTTCCGTGACAAACTTGTGACCCTGCGCCGCCAGCACATGCTTCAGTTCCAGGTAATTTTCGACAATGCCGTTATGCACCACCACCAGTCGCCCGGTGCAGTCGCGGTGCGGGTGCGCATTTTCCTCGGTCGGACGGCCATGCGTGGCCCAGCGCGTATGGCCAATGCCGAAGGTCCCATGAACCGGCTGCTGGCGCAATACTTCTTCCAGATTTTTCAGTTTTCCCGGCGCGCGACGCAGTTCCAGGCCGTTGGGACCACCGGCAACGGCAATCCCGGCGGAGTCATAGCCGCGATATTCCAGCCGTCGAAGCCCCTCGATGATAACCGGAACCGGATCTTTGCTGCCCACATACCCGACAATGCCGCACATAGTTTCCTCATTGTACGTAGGAGTTTGCTTTTTGAATCCGTAGACTCGTTACGATTGTCGGTCAGAGGTATCCCATTTGCCGATTTGGGCTGCAATGTTTTCTGGAATATCCGCGAGTTTCGACACGTCACCGCGCCGGTGATCCGTGCGACCATTGGCAGGAAAAATTGCCGTTCATGGTTCCAGCCGGTACGTGTACTCTTCAATCACGGGGTTCACGAGCACTTCCCGGGCAATGCGCTCCACTTCTCTCTGCGCCTCCGGCAACGCCAGTGAATCGTCGAGCGTGAGCAGGAAATACTTGCCCTGGCGGACATCTTCAACGCCGCGATATTGCATCTTTCGAAGAGCTCCGTGGATGGTCTGCCCCTGGGGGTCCAGCACGGTCTTGCGAAGCATCACGTAGACATGGGCCTTCATCGTAGCTGATTATACTTAGGTGGCCTGCCGATTTCCCAGAGGCAACTGACAGCAAGGAAAAATGGATGACGAATTACCTGGAACTTCCAGCCGGAGAAAAAGCTCCGGAAGTAATCAATGCGGTGATTGAGATTCCGTATGAGGGTGTGAACAAGTACGAATACGACAAGAAACTCCACGTCTTCCGGCTGGACCGCAATCTGCATTCACCCGTTCATTATCCGGGAGACTATGGATTTATCCCCAGTACGCTGAGCGAGGATGGCGATCCGCTGGACGTGCTGGTGCTGGTCGATTCGCCCAGTTTCTCCGGATGCGTCATGGCGGTCCGTCCCATCGGTCTGCTTCTGATGCTGGACCAGGGGGTTCCGGATGAGAAGGTATTGTCCGTGGGCCGCAGCAATCCGCGCTACGCCGATGTGTGGAATTACACCGAGATTTACCCGCACATGCTGCGCGAGATTACGCACTTCTTTGCAATCTATAAGGATCTCGAAGGCAAGCGGGTGGAGGTCAAGGGCTGGCACGACGCTGCGCGAGCCAGGGAAGCGATCACCGCCTCCATGCACCGCTATGAAGACGCCAAAACCGCAAAAAGGGCTGTGGAAGACCACGCCAAGAAGACCGCCCTGGTACCGCGATAGCGGCTGAATCACCGGAACGGATTTCCGATCGCTGGAAATCCGCGGCTAGGAGTGTGTCGCTCATAAGAGTTGGAAATTTGATAAACCACATAGAATCAATAACCTACCAAACGTGGTAGATTTGGTGAATTGTTGATTCTAAACGACGAAAAATCTATGCCCGACAGGCTC
>JAKAAZ010000177.1 GCA_021802085.1 Acidobacteriota bacterium | reverse complement strand
GAGCCTGTCGGGCATAGATTTCATACCCTTTAAAATCAACAACCTACAAAATCTACCATGTTTGGTATGTTGTTGATTCTATGTTGGTTACAAAATCTCAAACCCTTATGCCCGACAGACTCCTAGCCCCATGCTTCGGCAAGTCACTGCGCGGCGATTTTAGCGAGTCCATCCGTCCACCTCCGTAGGCGGCAACGATATCGTGAACCTCTTTGTACGGGATGGCAGCATCCTGCCCGCCCCAGGAATCCGCCAATCCTGGGCTGACGATGCAATCGCTGGCCACCCGGATGGGTGATTACCGTATTGCCCAAGGGGAATCTATTTTTCACACCAATCCTCGAGATATGATGCAGCCAGCCATCCCACGCGATCTCGCACCTCCGGGGATGTATAGGCGGGGAGTTCCGCGCCAGGCGAATATACCGGAGGATCGTTTCAAGCAGCTCCAAGGAAAGGAAGTTGGATGAAATCGAACCAAGTTGTCATGGTCACCGGGGCTTCCGCAGGCCTGGGCCGCGCGATCGCGCATGCATTTGCGAAACAGCGGGCGCGGATCGGGCTGATTGCGCGCAATCGGCAGGCCCTGGAAGCGTGCAGCGAAGAGGTGCGACTCTTGGGCGGCCAGGCTCTGGTCTTTCCGCTGGACGTGAGCGATGCCCCGTCCATCGAACAGGCGGCCAGCCGGCTGGAGGAAACCTTTGGACCGATCGATGTGTGGGTCAACAATGCCATGGTTTCGGTATTTTCTCCGGTGAAGGAGATGACAGCGGAAGAGTACAAGCGGGTCACAGAGGTCACCTATCTGGGCTATGTCTACGGCACGCAGTCGGCTTTGCGCCGGATGTTGCCGCGGGACCGCGGAACCATCATTCAGGTGGGCTCGGCGCTGACGGTACGCAGCATTCCCCTGCAGTCGGCCTACTGTGGCGCGAAACACGCCATCATTGGATTTACGGATTCCCTGCGGTGCGAACTGTATCACGACAAGAGCAATGTCCAGCTGACGGTCGTGCAAATGCCTGCGATGAACACCGTCCTGTTCACGTGGATAAAGAGCCGGCTCCCGGATAAACCGCAGCCCGTGCCTCCCATTTTTCAGCCGGAAGTCGCCGCCAAAGTTGTCGTCCACGCCGCAGGAGTGGATCGGCCTCGACGCGAGTATTGGGTAGGCTCGCCGACTGTGGAGGCGATGGCCGGTCAGATTTTTGTCCCCGGACTGCTCGATCGCTATCTGGGAGAGACGGGTTATGAGGCGCAGCAGACGGACATTCCGGATGATCCGGAGCGGCCCAACAATCTATGGGACTATGTTCCCGGCCGGCACGGCGCACACGGGCCGTTCGACAAGCGATCGCGCACTTCCAGCCCACAGGTCTTCATGGATCTGCATCATAATTGGTTTGTAGCTGCTGGAGCCGCGCTGGTGACGGCGGCTCTGGTTGGCTGGAAAAAGACGCAGCAATCCCGAAAGGAGACCAGCGATGTCCTTGCAACTGGAAACGGAGAATCAACCGACAAGCTCGGTTGCACTGCGTAAGGTGTGCCCGGTCCACAAGGGCATGGCGATTGCCTGCTGTTGCGCTGCCATTGCTTCCTTGACTCCGGTGGCGCTGGTGCAGCTGAAAATCGTGCGGGACCTGCCCGATCCGCCGGGACGAATCTTCAACTCGAAGCGGATTGTCACCTCGAAGGGCGCGTATCGCTTTGGCATTCCCGATGGAGTTCTGGGTGTTGCCAGCTATGGCGTCACCCTGGCCCTGCTGATGGCTGCGAAACCATCGCGGCCAGTGGTGCGAAAAGTGCTGCGCGCCAAGCTCGCCCTGGATGCAACCATGGCCCTGAGGAGCGTTCGCAGGCAAATTTCGCAACATGGACGGATCTGTTCCTGGTGCGTGGGCGCGGCGGCTGCGACGGCGGGCGTGGTGTACTTCGCGCGCAAGGCGCGTGAAGTAGAACGGCCCCACCTGGCGTGAAGTCGCCGCGTGCCTGGATTCGGACTTTAGTTTTTCGGCGCACGGATCTGCGTGTCGGGAGTGCCGCATCGGCTCTATAATTCGCTAGTCGATGAACTGGGCTCCCGCACACACGGTAAGCAGTTGGTTCGACCCCGACCAGGGTGCGCCCGATCATCACATTTCGCGCTGGATATTTCTGCGGGCCCTGGGCCTGATCTACTTTTCCGCGTTCTACTCGCTAATCTTTCAGATTCGTGGCTTGATCGGCCCCCAGGGAATTCTTCCCGCCGGCGGTTACCTTGCCGCTGTGGAGCGCGGCCTCGGCTCGCTGCGCTTCTGGTATGCGCCGACACTCCTCTGGATTTCCAGCGGTTCCCACATGCTGATGGCGCTCTGCTGGGTAGGCATCGCGGCCTCGCTGCTGGTTGTCGCGAATGTCTGGCCACGCGCCATGCTGGCGGTTTGTTTCGTCTGCTTCCTTTCCTTCGTGAGCGCGGCGGGAGATTTTTCCGGCTATCAGTCCGACGGCATGTTGCTGGAGGCAGGCTTTCTCTCGCTTTTCTTTGTTCCCGGGGGATTCTTGCCCGGCTGGGGAAGGCTGCGACCGCCAGTGCGCGCCAGCCTGTTTCTGCTGTTGTGGGAATGGTTCCGGATTTATTTTGAGTCGGGCGTCGTGAAGCTGGCCAGCGGCGATCCCGAGTGGCGTCATCTGACCGCGATGGACCAGTACTACCAGAATGGTCCGCTGCCTACGTGGATTGGCTGGTATGTGCAGCACTTGCCGCATTGGTTTCAGGCATCCACAGTTGTTGCAACGCTGGCGCTGGAATTGGTGATCGTGTGGATGCTGTTTCTGCCGCGCCGCTGGCGGATCCTCTGCTTCTTTATCGTGACGCCATGGCAGATCGTCGTCATCCTGACCGCCAATTATGCGTTCTTGAATTACATTGTGCTCGCGCTGGGTTTCCTTCTGCTGGATGATCGGTTTCTTATTCGCTTCGTGCCTGCGCGCTGGCGGTTCCCCGTTGCCGCCGACAACGACGCCGCCACAGAAGGCGAGAGCAACCCGGAAAGCGCCGGCGAGGCAACGGCTGCGTCCAGTCCACGATCGCGTCTCCACCGGCATGCGCATTCTTTGGGTGTGGCTGGGACGGCCGTGTTGCTGGGCTGGATTTTTTACGCGACGACCGTGCCGATGCTGCAAATGTTCTGGCGCACGATTCCGTTGCCGATTGAGCCGATCACAGCATTGCAGCCGTTTCGCATCGCCAATGAATATGGCTTGTTCGCGGTGATGACGCCGAATCGATACGAGATTGAATTTCAAGGATCGGACGATGGCCACACCTGGGTCGCGTATCCCTTCCGCAATAAGCCGCAAGCCCTGAACGAGGCTCCTGGCATTTACGCGCCCTATCAGCCGCGTTTCGATTGGAACCTGTGGTTCGCGTCGCTGGGTTCGTGGACGCAGTATCCGATTGTGCCGCGGACCGAGGAGTTGTTGCTGACCAACGATCCGGATGTGCTGGCTTTGTTTGCGGCTAATCCATTTCCGAACCATCCTCCACGCGAGGTACGCGCCGTGCTGTGGCAGTATTGGTTTACCACCATGGCAGAAAAGCAGGCGACGGGCGATTGGTGGCGTCGCTTATTGCTGGGCGCCTACGCTCCCACGCTGGCGATTGGGCCAGACGGCAAAATCGGCATGGTGCGAGAAGAAGGGCCTGCGCAAGAGGCAGTACCGGAGAGCATGGCTCCGCCGCAGTAAAGTTCAATGTATGGTGACCGCCTCTCGCGATATCCGGAACAGGAAAGCATGCGTGATCGGCTCCGGCCCAAACGGCCTTGCAGCGGCCATCGTGCTGGCCCAGGCGGGGATGCAGGTGGAGGTTTTTGAGGCCGAATCGCAGCCCGGCGGCGCGGCCCGAACCATGGAGCTTACCCTTCCTGGATTTCATCACGACTTCGGCTCCGCGGTTCATCCCATGGCCGCTGGATCGCCGTTCTTTTCGTCGCTGCCGCTTGCGGACCACGGCCTTGAATGGATTCATTCGCCTGCGCCTCTGGCGCATCCCTTCGACGATGGCACGGCCATCACGCTGGAGCGCAATCTGGATGACGCGGAGGCCGCGCTGGGCGAAGATGGCCGCGCCTGGCGCAATTTGATGGAGCCATTGGTGCGCGATTGGGATGGATTCGCGCAGGATATTCTACAGCCCATACTGCGCGTTCCGCGCCATCCTTTCCTGCTGGCAAGATTCGCGCAGGATGCCATTCCCCCAGCCACCTTCGTGGCTCGGCGAAGATTTCGCAATCATCGTACGCGCGCATTGTTTGCCGGGCTCGCGGCGCATTCCTTCTTGAGTCTCCACGAGCCGCTCAGCGCATCGTTCGGCATGGTGCTCGCAGCGGCTGCTCATGCCGTTGGCTGGCCCATCCCACGCGGCGGCGCGCAGTCCATTGCGAATGCCTTGTCCGCGCATCTGGTTCAGTTGGGCGGGAAGATTACCGCTTCCACTCGCATCGCGAGTTTCGACCAGCTCCCGCCATGCAGCCTCACATTGTGCGACATCACGCCGCGGCAACTGCTGCGGTTGTCGCAGGGAAAATTATCATCGGGCTATCGACGGCGATTGGAGAACTTCCGCTACGGTCCGGGCATCTTCAAGGTGGACTATGCGCTGTCCGCTCCGATTCCATGGAAGGCGGCGGAGTGCCTGCGTGCCGCCACAGTGCATCTGGGCGGCAGTATGGGAGAGATTGCAGCGTCGGAAGCCGCCATGGCTAGCGGGCATCTGGCGGAGCGGCCATTCGTTCTGCTGGCGCAGCCGACATTGTTCGATCCGTCGCGCGCGCCCGCGGGCAAACACATTGCATGGGCCTATTGCCATATCCCGAACGGCTCCACGTTCAACATGCTGGAGAGGCTGGAAGCGCAGATTGAGCGCTTCGCGCCTGGATTTCGCGACTGCATTCTGGCGCGGCGCGTTTTTTCTCCATCCGAGATGGAAGCCATGGATGCCAATCTGGTTGGAGGAGATATCAGTGGCGGCGCAGTCGATCTAAGTCAATTTCTCTTTCGACCGACATGGCGGAACTATGCGACCTCCGCCAAGGATGTGTATCTGTGCTCGTCGTCGACTCCTCCGGGAGGCGGAGTCCACGGCATGTGCGGCTACAACGCCGCCTCCGTGGCCCTTCGGCGCGAGACCATCCCGCCCGATACATCTGTCCCGGACCTGCTCGAACAGTAGGTCCATCCGACCTTTCCTCGCTCTTGCCTATTTCTGGCTCATGGACGGCGGAGCATCTTCCGGTGCGCTGCCCCATTGCGTATTCGGCTTGCTGCCCATGTTGAGAATCAGCGTTCCGCCGTCCGCAATGTCCGCGTGCCGAAACCACGGCTGGTTGAGCGGCCTGCCGTTCAGCACAGCGGATTGAATGTATTTATTTTGCGCGGAAGTATGATTTGCGAGGATCGTGAATTCCTTCCCATTCCCCATCCGGACGGTAGTTTTCGCAAAGATCGGACTGCCAATTTCATAGACGGGGCTTCCCGGCGCAACGGGATAGAATCCCATCGCGCTCAACACATACCAGGATGAGGTCTCGCCGCCATCATCATCTCCAGGAATGCCCAACGGCCCGTCACCGTACCAGATGTCCATCAATTGCCGCACACGCTGCTGCGTCTTCCAAGGCTCTCCGGAAAAGTCATAGAGATAGGGAATGTGATAGCTCGGCTCATTGCCCTGGGCGTAGAGTCCGACCAGCCCCGTGGCATCGGGAAATTGATTGAGGAAACGGTATTTCGGTTCGCTATATTGCTCCACGAACAAGCGATCCAGCCTCGCATTGAAAGCGTCGCGTCCGCCCATCAGGTGGATCAGTCCGGCAACATCGTGCTGCACGCTGAAGGTATAGAGCCAGGAATCCACTTCAGTCGTGTAGTCTCGGCCGCCTTGCCCGCCGCCCAGTTTCGGATCGAAATTCGCCACCCACTTTCCGTCCGCGCTCCTGGGAGCCATAAAGTCGATTGCCGGGTTGAAAACATTCGTATAGTCATGCGCCAGCTTCGTGAAGTACGCGGCATCGGCCTGCTTGCCAAGCGCCTTTGCCATCTGGGCAACGCACCAGTCGTCATAACTGCTCTCCAGCGTGACCGAGACTGCCTGACGCCGCTCCGGGGTCACCTCCGGCACAGTTTCAGTCTCGCCATCGGCCAGCGCGGGAAAGAAACCTTTGTCAAAATACACGTGGTCGAGGCTTGTCAGCGGGCCGTGACTCCACGGAATCATCGTGGCCTCGGTTGCGTTCTTGCGCATGCCTGCGTAGGCCGCGTTGACGTCAAAATCGCGATAGCCTTTGGCATAGGTATCCAGAATCAACTGGTCAGCGTGGTGGCCGATCATCACCGCTCGGTCGCCGCCCACCGACGGAAACGAAGGCAGCCAGCCACTCTGCCGATACATGCGAATGTAGGAACGAATCATGTCCTCTTGCTGGTTCGCATTCAGCAACAACTGCAGCGGGTGGAGGGAGCGAAACGTATCCCACATGCCATCGTCGACATAGAAATCGTGTCCGTCGGAATTATGCACAGCATTGTCATAGCCGCTCCAGTACTTTCCGTCTTCCGTGATGTCGGTCATGCGGCCGAGCGAGCGATACAGTGCGGTGTAGAAGATGGTGCGCTGCCGCTCCGTTCCTCCGGCCGTGGCAACGGCGCCCAGCGCCTGGTTCCAAACGTTTCGCGCCTGCGACTTTACCTGCTCAAAATTCCAGTCAGGAATTTCCCGCCGCAGATTCCGGTGCGCTTGTTCCACGCTGATGTACGAGATGCCGACGCGGACCTCGATCGGCTCGTTCGCCGTCGTGGTGTAGTTCGCGACAAATCCAATTTGATCGCCGGTCTGCTTCGCATCGTGCGTCAGGCTACCGTTCTGCCATGTTTGATACGCGTCAAAAGGTTTGGAAAATTCCGCATAAAAATATTCCCGCGTTTTGTTTTCGGGGGCGGTGCGTTTCCTGCCCTCGCGGTCGACCGGCTCATCCCCCTGCACCACCCGGTTTCCTGTCACGCTGATTTCCGCGCGGTCTCCCAGGGTAAGCGCTAAATGTCCGTGGGCACTCGCGGGAAAGGTGAACCGGTAATAGGCTGCTTCCTGGGTCGGCGTCAGCTCCGCTTTGATTCCCCACGTCTGCAAATCCGCCTCGTAATAATAAGGCGTTGCGATCTCAAAATCATGATCGAAGTTCGACGCGTAGGCTTCGGCTCGCGTTCCCACGGGTCCAGTCGAGGCCATCAAGACCGCAGCCCCGGCGGGGAAGCCGTATATTTTGTCCGCGAGATAGCGATCCATAATTCCTGGAGTAGTGATGGGCGCCAGCCGTGCCATACCGTGCGGATACTGCACGTATGGAATCGTGGCCGTCAGGAGTTGGCCGATGCCGCCAATATTGGGCGAGACATAATCTACCGGGTCTTTGGGGTGCTGCAATGGAGCGGCGAAGAGAGTACCGCAGCCGACGAGCGCGACGAGAGCGAGTGTGTAATTTTTCATGGGCAACTTTTTCTACCGAAGTTTTGTGCCACCGGTTACTATACCGGGCAAAAGTGCAGTCGCGCCAGACACGCGCCACGGTAAGAGTCTTTTCCAATCGAAGGATGAGCCTGAAGGAAGCGAAGGGTAGGCGAAGCGGGTTTTGTCCTTTCGGGTTTTGAGATTGATTCATGCTAGCAGCCGGGGCG
>JAKAAZ010000176.1 GCA_021802085.1 Acidobacteriota bacterium | reverse complement strand
AGGGGAACGTGAAGATTCATACGCTCGACCGGATCGATTCTCTGCTGGGGAAGTCGATAGGAACCCGGATCACGTACAAACAGTTGGCAAGTTCCAGCAGGGAGTAAAGTATATAATTCCCAAAAATTGGGCTGTAAAAAGAGACCCGGCGTGGGCATCATTCATGTTCCAGCGGGCAGAAAGCGCTGGCAAGATGGGCCCCAGGATTGTTGTGCAGATACCCATGAGGATGAAGCTGAGATACAAGAGGAACAAGCCGGGCCGTGTGCGTGACGATGTATTCAATGTGTTTCACCGACGGAAAATCCCAGACGGTACGAGACGCTGCAGCCAGAATGCCTGAGAACAGAACCTCAGCATAGCAGAGCCAGTGGCATTTGAGCTGCTCTACCCGGGCTTCACGCAGGTTTTGTGAATGTTTGATTCTTCGTCATGGATTGCACCCTGCGTGGAGCGTCTGCCGTGGACTCACGCACGATAAATGTAGGTACGACGCGGATGGAAGATTTCGGTGGATCGGGGTTCTCTCGTTGGATCAACTGCAGCAGCGTCGTGGCTGCAATTTGACCCATCTCGTTCAGCGGCTGCCGCACGGTGGTCAGCGCGGGATTGTTGGTCGAGGCGCTGAGGATATCGTCAAATCCCACCACGGAAATCTGTGCCGGTACCCGAAGTCCCGCTTCATGAAGCACGGTTATTGCGCCGATCGCCGAGAGGTCGTTGAAGGCAAAGATGGCCGAGAAAGGCCGCTTGCGCTGAAGCAATTCGAGGGCAGCCTCTCGGCCTGGACCGATGCCGGGGGCTGAACCTTCCAATTGCACAACGAGCTTGGGATCGATGGAAAGGCCGAGCCCGGCGACCGTTTTGCAAATAGCATTCCAGCGGACGGCCGTATCGGAGCTGAAGGCCTGCCCCTTGATAATGGCTATGCGGCGGTGCCCAAGTTTATGCAGATGTTCGAGCGCATATCGCGCAGCCAGAATATGATCGAGCTTGATATTGACGGTGGATTTATGGCGAATGTGTCCGGAGATGGCGACCACGGGAACGGGCAGGTCCTCTTGAATGGCTGAGTCCACCGCAATGATGCCTTCCACGGCCCGATCCAGGAGAAGACGAGGATAGCCCAGGAGCAAGTCTTCCCGATGGCGATGGCTCACGACAAAATAGAAGAAGCCATTCTGCAGCAGCGTGTCCTCGATTCCTCCCAGCACGGCGGTCGAGTAACCATCCCTGATTTCCGGGACTATGACGCCTACAGTGAAGCTGCGCTTGTTCCGCAATCCGCGGGCAAAAACATTCGGCCTGTAATTGAGAGACGCGGCGGCGGCCAGAACACGCTGCTGTGTGGTTGCGGAAATACGATGCGTCGTTGCAGACCGGTTGATGACACGAGACACCGTGGCTTGCGAAAGCCCCAGATGCGCGGCGAGTTCTTTCAGACCCACGGTTCCGAGGGGCAGGGATTTATCCGGATGCTGACGTTTTATGGTCATGACTTAGCTTGTGTGCCTCAATTTTTCCGCACGCCGAATCAACGTGCTGCTGAAAAGCGGTTGTTCCTGAAAACAGTTGACGGTGCATCAGGGCTTACTGGGGCGGAAATCAACCTCCGTCAACATATGTTTAATCTCGGGATTGGCCATGAAGCTGCGCCAGACAAGTCCTGTGCGATAGTTCTCGATCATCACCGCCATTGGGGCCTGATTTAGCCCCATGGTAATCCCGGAGTACCAGTTCTCCTGTAAGTTGAAGGCATCGCGGAAGCCATAGATGCCCCACACCTGAGCTCCCAGATCGCGGTAGAAGTGTTTCAGGGCAAGCATGGAGCGCTCTGGAGTATAGGCAAAGGCGCTGATCGCTCCAGTGGGAGCAATGGTCCCATCGTCGAGATCCAAGGTGGGTTCATAGGGAACATATCCACCCGGGCCATCGACGGCGGTAAGACCCCATGTGTTGGCGCCGTATCCCTTCCAATTGTGCGGGTCCTGGATGCAATAGGCCTGATTGATGAGCGACTGATCACGGTTGTTCTCGTAGTAATCTGCGAACTTGTCCCGGCGTCCGTGGGGATCGTAGCCCATAAAGGAGTAGTCGGTGAAGAAGAGTGGGCCGCCAGTTCCTCCGCCGACGGACAGGGTAATGCCGTAGTAGCTTTTGCCGTTAGCGTAATGATTGCCGATGCCTTCGCCTACCCATCCGCTGTAATAGTCGCTGGCGGGGATTGGGTGTGTGGGTGAAGCGATGGCCTCCAAATACGTGATCATCACCTCATTCCAGCCGGTAAGTCGATTGGCAATGTGCCAGGAATATTCCGGCGACCAATGCCAGTAGAGAGCATCCCTCCTGGGGGTCGCGCGGAACCAGTTCCAATCTACCCCCTGCCAAAGGTCCGTAATTCTCGCATAGAGTTCTTTCTCCGAAGTACTGTTGCCCTTGAAGTATTGGCGTGCGGAGAGCAAGCCTTCCATCAGAAACGAGGTCTCAACCAGGTCCGCTCCATTGTCGAACATGCCGAAGACGGGCAGCCGATGCCCTGTGCTGCCGCTCAGAAAATGCGGCCACGCACCATGATAGCGGTCGGCCGTTTCCAGGAATGCAGTGATGCGCAGCAGGCGATCGATCGCCTGTTGCCGCGTAATGAATCCCCGGTCTGCGCCGACGATGAGTGCCATGATGCCAAAACCACTCGCGCCGGTAGCTATGATGTCATCGTCGCCCGGCATATTTTCCCGCGTCATCCCTGAATGCGGTTCCGCGCCTTCCCAGTAATAACGGAAGGATGCCTCCTGGACCATGGTCATAAGTTCGTCGTCGCTCATGGGATGCGTACTTGCAGTGGCGGCCGCAGACAAAAGAGATTCACGGAGCGTCGACGTCCGCACCGATACTTTGTAGGAGACAGTGATGTGGGGGTCTCCTAGGAAGTCCGTATATCGGTTTACCCCCGGCCTCTGTACGCCGATCGGTCGGAAAGTCCCTCCCTGAATGGAACGATAGATTACATATTGATCGAAGTACGGATTCTGAACCGGTTTCCAGGAGATGTCGATGTGCCGCTCGTATCCTTCGGCGCGGACCTGTTGCACTATCGGCAACTTAGGCTGTGCTAGTGAGGCATCCTTTTCAATGCGAATGTCATCGATAAATACTGTATGCAGAGTGCCGTCCGCAGCACCTTGCAAAAAGACCAGGGTGTTGGTCTGATGCGGATGGAAAGGATGTAAAGAAGCCGTAACGAACCGATCCAGAGGAATGCGAATTCTGGTCCATCGACTGGCCTTCAGATCCGGCGAAAAACCGGACAACTCCAGCGGTTGCGTGAAATTTCTTTCCGTGTCCTGCAAGACGATCCGAGGCAGATATTTTGCGCTCATTCCATTTGGCGTATAAAGCCACATGTACAGGTTGTCCCCAGGGAAATCCACGTATCGGTTTCGCCATTGGTAGAGGTGCAGCGCGGCCTCCCATCCTCCTTGCGGAGTCGACTCCCATTGCAATTCCAGCGCATTCGGGCCGCTGATGAATGTGGAGGTCTCGATGGGCAGCTTGTCGCCGACCAGTTTCAGCGAACTGGGCGCAGTCGCGTGACCGCTGCTGTAAAAGTAGTCCCCTGGCGAAAGGCTATTCACAAAAAAGACCTGTTGCGAATAATTTTGATCGGCGAGGACCGGGGTTGATCCAGCGATAAGGCCGACTAGGAAAAGCAGCATGGATGTCATCGCTTTCTTGTCGTTTATTCGATCACTCATCAGAATCTCTCCCAGTGCCTGCGATGTTAGCATCGCGTGATTCGACCCGTTGCAGGCACCGGGCAACGGGTCGCTAGCGCAATGCTGCCGAAGGCCTCGACGTGCCGCTTGACAGCTTCTATATGAAGTGGTACTGATTTTAAATTAAGCGCAATCGTTTGCGCAAGTCGTCGCGAAAGGAATGCCCATCGCGACGAAATGGCCGTGCCAAGCGTTGGAAGTCGTCTGAAAACAAGCGGGCACAACAAGAGGGAGAAGTACAACCGTTTTAACGGAGAGCCGATATGCGAATTTCCTTTCTCAGACGAAACCATCTAATCACGCGGAAAACTGGGACCTCCCTGGGCATTCTGCTGGCATGGATTGCGATTTGCCTGTTCACTCCAGCAGCGCGTGCACAGTTTCGAGCATCCATTCAGGGTGTCGTGACCGATCCTGCCGGGGCAGTAGTTTCCGGCGCGACGGTCTCGCTGACCGATACGGCGACAAACCATACGAGTACCGCCACGACTTCCAGCGGCGGCGTTTACACTTTCAATGCACTCCCGCCGAGTAGATTCACGCTCACGGTCGAGGCGCCCGGGTTCAAGAAAAAGACGCTCAACGATGTCCAGATCCTGCCAGAGCAGGCCAACGCGGTGAATGTGCAGCTTGCCTTGGGACAAGCGACGCAAACGGTGACGGTCAGTGGCTCCCAGGCGGCACTCCTGGACACGGAAACGGCGACACTCAGCGGTACCGTCGATAGCAACCAGATTCAGCATCTGCCTTCCTTCAACCGCGACGTGTTCCAACTGGCGCAACTGGCGCCGGGCGTTTTCGGCGACGGTTCGCAGGGCAACGGCGGCGGCACCTACAATCTGCCGGGCAACCAGGGTCCGGGCGGTTCCAGTAACGGCGCATCTGGAATTTTCCAGACGGAAAACGGGCCGCAGATCCAGGCCCGCGGCGGTCAGTATGAGACCAATGGCATATCCGTCGATGGCATCAGCACGGTGAGCGCGGTCTGGGGCGGCACGTCGGTGATCACGCCCAGCGAAGATTCGGTGCAGGATGTCACCATCGTTTCCAACAGCTATGACGCGGAGAACGGACGCTTCAGCGGCTCGAGTATCCAGGTCACTTCCAAATCGGGGACCAACCATTTGCATGGCAGCATGTTCTTTAAGGCGTCGCGTCCCGGCCTGAACGCCTACCAGCGATGGAATGGCTACGTCCCCGGCGAAACTGCCTCAAGCACGCCCTCGGAAAAGGGCGTGAACCTGGACGATGAGCGCACGAACAATTATGGCGGCAGCCTAGGAGGGCCCATCTGGAAGAACAAGATTTTTGCGTTCTTCAATTACGAAACCAGCCCGGAATCGGCCCTTTCAACGGGACAAGGTTGGTATACGACGTCCAAGTTCAACTCCTCGGCTGCGACCACGAGTAGCATTGCGGCAACGTATCTGGCGTATCCAGGAGAGGAAGTGGCCAGCAGCAACTTGATTGCCCAGTCCTGTACCCAGGTGGGACTGACCGAAGGCGTGAACTGCAACACGACCTCCACGGGGCTTGACGTGGGATCGCCTTTGACGACTGGGCTAGGCATGCAGGACCTGACTTACGGCGGCAACTCGGGGAGTCCTGGCGTGGGCGGAGGATTGGATGGCGTGGCCGACCTGGGGTTTTACAATACCCTGAACCCCAGCAACACATCGCAGGCCCAATACAACGGCCGCCTGGATGCATACGCAACCCGAAACGATCATCTGACGTTTACGGTTTACTGGGTGCCGGTGAGCAGTACCTTCTACTACGGCCCCGTGCGCCCGGCCAACCTTTGGCACCACTCGCAGATCAACGATGCGTTTTCGGGGATATGGAACCATGTGTTCTCGCCGACCCTGTTGAACCAGGCGCGCGCCAACGCGGCTGGATGGCGCTGGAATGAAGTCACTTCAAATCCGCAGGAGCCATTCGGTCTGCCCCAGGACAATATTGGCGGCATCGGCGGCGCGAATCCGCAGTTCTTCGGAGCGCCAGGGCCCAGCAACTACGACCAGTGGACGTATGACTACAACGACGTCCTGACAAAAACATTGGGCAGCCAGAACATCAAGGTTGGCGGCGATCTGACCCGGCTCTACTACCTCAACAACCCTGTCTACGCGGCGCGCCCATCCTATAATTTCAATAATCTTTGGGACTTTGCCAACGATGCTCCCTACTTCGAGAACGGACAGTTCAACCACTTGACCGGCGTTCCGTTTGCCAACCGCCAGGACGACCGTATCGATATCTGGGGCTTCTTCGTGCAGGACGATTACAAGGTTCGGCCGAACCTGACCATCAATGCCGGCCTGCGCTGGTCGTACTTCGGGTCGTTCTCTTCCAAGGAGAACAACCTCGATGTGTTGCAGTTCGGGTCAGGAGCGAACGCGCTTTCGGGTCTGAACGTGCGCGTGGGCGGCAATTTATATACGCCACAGAAGGGCAACTTCGGTCCGCAGATTGGTTTTGCCTGGCAACCCAAGGAGTCCAACGGCAAAGCAGTCCTCCGCGGCGGTTTCGGCATCAATTACAACCAGAATGAGATTGCCATCCTGGCCAATGGGAACGGCAACCCACCGAATGCTGTCCAGGCAAACTTCACCTGTCCCTATCCGTACACCAACAATCCCTCATGCTCCGGTACAGGTATTTTGTACCAGGCGGCAGCGAACGTTCATTCCATCTCTTGGATATGCCCCCAACCCGGCGACCATTACACCGTTTGCCCCGAACAACTTGCCGACCGGCCCACAACCGATTTTTGTGACTGGGTTTCAGGCCAATCCGAAGACGATCGTCACCTACCACTACTCGTTGCAAGCGGAGTATCAATTGCCGTTCCAGACCGTGGCCACGATTGGTTATCTGGGAAGCCAGTCGCGCCACCTGTTGACGCAGTCGAACTTTAACGTAATCGCATTGGCCCATGGTATCGCGATGAACCCCAAGGCGAATTTCGTCGATTACTATTCCAACACCGCGAACGGCAACTATAACGGAATGACTGCCACGTTGACCCACAACTTCGCGCACGAATTCAGCGCCGAAATGCAATACACCTGGGCCAAGGCGATGGACGAGGGTTCCGGACCGTACACGATGGATCCCTATCCGTTCGATGTGCATGAGGCCTACGGACGGTCGGACTACAACGTACAGAACGCGTTCAAGATCTTCGGCCTGTGGCAGCCAGTGTTCTTCCACGGAAGCAACAACTGGCTGGAGAAAACGGTGGGAGGCTGGTCGCTCGGAGGCATCATCAATGTCCACAGCGGCTTCCCCTTCAACCCGGTCTACAACACCACTGGAGTCTATTACCAGGGCAGCGGCTATGGGGCGTTGCGCCCGGCGGCCTACCTTGGGGGCGCGGGATCGAAGACCAGCAACAGCGTCTTTATGGGAGCCAAGAACACGAATTACGGCGGCAACGCCACGAAATATTTCAAGCCGCCGACTTATGTGCAAGGGCCGACCTTCCCAGCGGTAGCGCCCGCGCCGACGCCAGGAATTCACCGCAACAGTTTGACGGGACCGGGATATCGGGATGTGGATGCCAGCCTGACCAAGGCCTTCGGGTTGCCGAAGATGCCGGTACTGGGTTCTGCGGCGGTCTTTGAAATCCGCGCCGACGCTTACAACCTGTTCAACACGACGAACATCAACACGGGATCGATGGATGACACCATCGGTTCGGCGGCGCCGGACGGCACCATCACCCAGATCAACTCGCACTTTGGCCTGCCTAACCCTAACAACGGCGGAGCCGCGCTTGGCAGCAGAACGGTCCAGTTGCAGGCGCGCTTCAGTTTCTAGTACTACAGTTGTAGATATTGATCGGGTAGGAGTTGCCGGAAGCAATCAGGCAGGGGCGATTGGCGTTTTCTGTAGTGGTAGAAGATGGCCAGGAGTTGGTGAGCCCGACGCCAGTTAGACCAGT
>JAKAAZ010000175.1 GCA_021802085.1 Acidobacteriota bacterium | reverse complement strand
GCGTTCTCGTGCACGGGCACGGCGAAGAAAATTATGGATGTTGTCGATATTTGGCCCGACGCACTACCGTTTTCCGCATCCACCAGGCGCGCCCTGGCTCCCATCTTTGTAGTCTGGAAGTGGCTCTTTGTATCCAGCGCACGCAAGGCGGACATCGTCATCTCGGGATCGAATGTCTTTTTGCAGGAGGCAAAGCGCTATACAAGCAAGGACACACAGACTGCCCAGTTTTACATCGGCCACGACAGCCTTAATTATTCCGTGCCCAAGGAGCCACTCTTTACGCTTGCCTACGTCGGCAATCTTGGCCACCTCTATGACTTTGAGACTCTTCTCGATGTGCTTTCGGAAGAGGACCTGATTGGACGTATGCAGCTGTTTGTGATCGGAGTCGGAGACCGGCAGGACTGGCTTCTGCATGAGCTTTCGCGCCGGGACATTCCGCACAGGTTCTATGGCGTGGTACTTGACCGCGACCGCCTTGGATCGATACTTTGCAGTTGCCATGCAGGGTTCAATGGGTATGTACGCACCAATGCCAGTTTCTCTTATAAAGCTACAACCTATCTGGCCGCGCGACTTCCCCTGGTCAATTCGATGCGTGGTGACTTGCAACAGCTGATCGATACATACGATCTGGGCGAAAACTATGAGGCAGGTGTACGGGAACAACTTCGGGGGGCGCTACTGCGGCTGTCACGCCGAGATCATGGCGTGATGGCGTCAAGTTGCAGGCAATTCTTTGAGGCAAATCTTGAAAGCAGCAGAGTGCGGGGGGAAATCGTGCGGTACCTGGCCAAGAACCTCGGGTTTATCGTTCCTGAAATGGATTCAGCCAAGGACCTGGCCCATGTCTAAGCGAAGGGTTGCGGATGAGCCAGCGCCCGCACCGGAAGGGCTTGCTGATAGCGGCGATGTGCGCGTCCGCTTGCAGCGCGGGTGGCAATTGTGGGCTAAGAGGGCTTTCGATTGCGGCGTTGCTTTGGGCGGAATTCTCCTGCTATCGCCTGTGTTCCTCGTATGCGGCCTATTGATTTGGGTATCGGAAGGGCGCCCGATATTGTTTCGTCAGGAGCGGCCTGGACGACTTGGAAAGCCGTTTGTCCTATACAAGTTCACCACCATGTCGCAAGAGCGGGACTTTGCTGGGAATCTGCTGTCCGATGCGTTACGACTTACCTACTTCGGCAGGATCCTTCGCTCGCTTAGCTTGGATGAGCTTCCGCAATTGTGGAACATCTTGTGCGGGGATATGAGTCTCGTCGGGCCCCGGCCGTTGTTGCCACAGTATCTGCCGCGCTATACCGTGCACCAGCGCCGCCGCCATGAAGTTCTCCCGGGCATCACCGGCTGGGCGCAGGTGAATGGCCGCAATGCACTGTCCTGGGAAGAGAAATTCAAGCTCGACGTCTGGTACGTAGATCATTGGAGCTTGTGGCTGGACTTAAGAATCCTGTTCGTGACTGTCTTCAAGGTGTTGCACCGTGAGGGAATTGCACAGGCTGGCCAGGCGACCATGCCCGAATTCATGGGGAAGTGAGAAGGGCCCACAATGCCAACGAAACTGACTGTACGCAAGCCAGGAGACTTTGTTGAATTTCCCTTTCAGGCCATCTTTCAAGGAATTCACCAGAGGATCGAGCAGCAAGTCGAAATCCACGCAAGGAAGACGGCCATTTGCGCGCGAAGAGTCGCCTACAGCTATGCAGAAATGAATGGACTGGCGAACTCGCTGGCCGAACGAATTCTTTCGGCAAAGGGAACAAAGCTTGGTCAGGTTGCGATTTTGCAGTCCAATACCGCAGACCTGATCATCTCCCTCCTGGCTTCGCTGAAGGCGCACAAAGCGTACGTGCCCCTGGATTGCAACTTCCCGAAAGAGCGGCTGCGGACCATGATGAGCGATTCAGATGCGGAAGTCGTTCTTACTGATTGCGCACATCTTTCTCTCGCCGAGGAATTGCGGACGAACAAAGGGCAAACCATGATCAATGTAGAGGAGACCGCTAGACGTCCCGACACTCCTAGTCCGGATATTCCATGCGACCCTATGGACAGGGCCTACATCCTTTACACCTCCGGCACTACGGGAAGGCCGAAAGGCATTGAGTTCCTTCACCGCAATCTTCTGCACACAACCATGTGCCTTACAAACGAACTCTTCTATGCGCCCAGCGACCGCGTGAGTTGGCTGCATTCCCCGAGCTTTGGGTCGTCCATTGTTGATATCTATAATTGCTTGACCAATGGTGGAACTCTGTATCCATGGGATACCAAAGCTCAAGGGTTTAGTGGAATGGCGGAGTGGGTAAAAGCGAGCAGATTGACTGCCTTTCACTGGGTGCCAAGCGCGTTTAGGCAGTTCATAATGACAGTTCCGGAAGACTGTATCTTTAACGACATTCGTATTGTCGTGATGGCCGGGGAAACACTGACCACCCGTGAAGTCGAATTATTCCGGCATAGCTGTCCTGTAGGCAGTCACCTAGTCAATCAGGTCGGCACGGCCGAATCCTACAATTATCATCTTTATAGGGTAGACCATCAAATACCAATTGAACATCCGAACGTTTCCGGAGGCTACTCGGTATCCCCGGATCGCAAGGTTCTTATCCTTGACCAATCCCATGTCGAAGTTCCTGTCGGAACTGAGGGTGAGATTGCAATCAAGAGCAATTACATGGCCGCCGGGTACTGGCGCAATGCGGAACTGACGCGGTTCAAGTTTATCCAAATAGATGGAGATGAAACACCAGTCTATCTCACCGGTGATATGGGAAAGATTGACGAGACGGGATGTCTGACGCACCTGGGTCGCAAGGATTTCCAATTCAAAATCCGCGGGTGCCGCGTGGAACTCAGTGAGATCGACCAAGCACTGCTATCCACGCCTGGTGTGAAAGATGCGATCACCTGGGTCCAGAAGAACCGGCGTGGAGAGGATGAGTTGGTGGGCTACATCGTCACACGAGACGGCGAACCCATCGACCAGACAAAGATCGAGGAACATTTAGGTCTGCATCTTCCCGTTTACATGATTCCCAGGCATTATGTGCACATGGATGCTTTGCCTATGCTACCTACTGGCAAGGCCGACCGAAGGGCCCTTCCGAACCCGTTGTTTGGGGGCCTGGTAAAGAAGCAAACGAATCTGCCTGGTCCGCAAGCGATTGTTGCTCAGGTTGTAAAAGTATTTGAGGAGCTATTGCAAATTTCCGAACTTGGCCCCGACTCCGACTTTGTCGAGGCAGGAGGCGACTCCTTGCTTTCGGCCGTTCTGGTCCATCGGCTTCATGAACGGTTCAACGTGGGGATTTCTCCGGACGAACTGCCTCGAGACATGACGCCGAGGATATTGTCTGGATTGATTGCCGAGAGAAGAAATGGCTCTGGTGAGCCGCATCGGAATCATCGCGGGTTACACAAATTAGACCGTATTCCCCGGGGGCGGTTGCCTCTCGGGCGATTGCCTGATGAGGCCGAGGCTACGGGAGCCGACGCTTGGGCGCGCAACGGAGCGCACAACCTGGTAATCATTGGCGCGGGGCAATGCGGTCGGGAAGTGTACACTTGGGCGCTCCAGTCAATTGATGACGGCGGCAGGCTGAGAATTAAGGGCTTTCTTGATGACTGTTCGGATGCCCTCGACGGATACAACTACGACTTGGGCATTCTTTCTTCTGTGGATGACTATGAAATAGAGCAGGGGGACGTGTTTATCTGTGCCATAGGCAATCCCGCAGCGAAAGCCAGATGCTGTTCGCTCATTGCCGAAAAAGGGGGCCGGTTTATTAATATCATTCATCCTCTCGCGAATATTGGCAAAAATATCCAGCTTGGCACAGGTATAGTATTGGCGCCGTTTTCTTCGGTAACCGTTGATGCCGTGATTGGCAATCATGTCTCGTTAGGGGCGTTCAGTAACCTTGCTCACGACACAGTGATAGGTGATTTTTGCCAGATCAGCAGCCACTGTGGCGTAAACGGACTAGCGTCTCTCGGTGAGGGTGTCTTTCTGGGAAGCCACGCCTGTATTCTCCCGGCAGTCCATGTGGGCGACTGGGCTTATGTAGGTGCCGGCAGTGTTGTGGTCAAGGAGATTCAGGGCGGGATCAAGGTATTTGGCAATCCGGCCGCAGTGGTTGGCCGGAGCGATGTATGGCAGCATGCGGTCACGCAGTCAGGTCCAAGGACGACAGTGCTGGTTGACAGACCGATAGTCAAGACAGACTTGCCAGACGAGATTGATTCGAGCAATTTGATGCTCAAACCAAGATAGGACCTGTTCGGCAATAGGAAAGGCATAAGTGTCTGTGTCTGTAGTGTGCCATCCTTATCCTCTGTCTGAAGTTCAGATCCAATATCAGAACGAAAACACAATAATGGTCAGGCGAATATTACTTTCCGTGCCCCACATTGGGAGCACCGAGCAGAGTTACGTTGAGCAGGCCTTTACCTCCAACTGGCTGTCTACAGTTGGTCCTAATCTGGCCGCGTTTGAGAGGGAGTTTGAAGACCATATTGGGCTGCCGGCAGTAGCTCTTTCCAGCGGCACGGCAGCCATCCATATCGGCCTGCGGCTTCTTGGTGTTGGAGTTGGCGATACCGTCTTCTGTTCCACGCTCACCTTTGCCGCCAGCTCCAACCCAATCCGTTACCTAGGTGCAGAGCCGATCTTCATTGACAGCAACTATGAAACCTGGAACATGGATCCGTCGCTCCTGCAGGAAGCCCTGCGGGACTGTGCGCGCCTCGGGAGACTTCCCAAGGCCGTGATCGTGGTCGACCTCTATGGGCAGTGCGCGGACATGGACCCAATTCGGGAGATTTGTGCGAATTACGGAGTTTCGATTCTTGAGGACGCGGCCGAAGCATTAGGTGCTACCTATAAAGGCAAGCCCGCGGGTGTGCTGGCTGATGTTGCGGCCTTTTCATTCAATGGGAACAAGATTATTACGACCAGCGGCGGCGGCATGCTGGTTTCCAGCAATCGCGACTGGGTAGAGAAGGCGCGCTTCTGGTCACAGCAGGCCCGCGACCCAGGGCTTGCATACGAGCATTCGGAGCTTGGATACAACTACCGCATGAGCAACGTCCTGGCGGGGATCGGCCGCGGACAACTGGAGGTGCTGCCTCTACGCGTGCAGCAGAGACGCGCTATTGCCTTCCGTTATCGCGAAGCATTTGCAGATCTCCCCGATATCAAACTGATGCCGCAGGCACCATACGGCTTGCATACCAACTGGTTAAGCTGCTTCCTGATTGACGCCACATCCTTCGGGGTCACACGAGATGAATTAATACGGGCGCTTGACGAGGCGAATGTAGAATCTCGACCGGTCTGGAAGCCCATGCACCTTCAGCTGCTCTATGCAGGATGCAAATGCTACGGCGGGCTGGTTGCCGAGGATCTGTTTCGCCGCGGTATCTGCCTGCCGAGTTCGAGCAGCCTCTCTGAGGAAGAGCAGCTCTATGTCATCAACATTGTTCGGAAAGCGGTAGGGGCCGACGTGCTCGATCATCTAGCGTCAGATACACATGCGTTATCGGGGGGGTCGGTTACTTCCGGTGGGAAGGGCCTCGCAAATGGCCAATGAACTCCAGCTCATAAGGCATCGCAAGGGGATGCTCCGCCTCTACATGTGGTCAGCGCAAGTGGTCATGTTTGCGCTTTCGGGAGTCGCGGCATTTTTGTTGCGGTTCGATTTTGGTATTCCGCCGAGATATAGCCGTCAGCTACTGTATGCGCTTCCTGTCTGGATTCTCGTCAAGACAATTGTGTTTTGGCGGGCCAAGCTCGACCGTGCCATATGGCGCTATGTCTCAGTGAATGACCTTGTTCGCGTAGTCACTGGCAACCTCGTCGCATCTGCCGTAAGCGCGATTTTCATTCTATTCGTCGTACCACTACGATATCCGCGGTCCATCTTTGTACTCGATTTGCTAATCTGCCTGCTGACAACAGCCGGACTGCGCCTCTGTGTTCGCATCGTCCAGGATGCCGCCACGCACTCGCGAAGCCAGTCCGATGTCGCCAAGAGGATTTTTATTTACGGTGCGGGTGATGCCGGCCTCACCCTGCTAAGAGAAATTCGCAACAATCCGAGGTTGCTTTACGAAGTGTGCGGCTTTTTAGACGATCGCGCGAATAAGAAGGGCATGCGTCTGGCGGGGATCACCGTACATGGAGGAGGAGACGAGGCGAAGGAGTTGGTTGTCAGACACAAGGTCGACATGATCCTGATCGCTATCCCCTCGGCGAGCGGCGTCGAGATGACGCGAATTTTGCAACGGTGTCATGAGGCCGGAGTTGAATGCAGGACAGTCCCTGGACTGGGCGAAGTAATCGAAGGGCGGGGCCTCGCTGGTCAAATCCGCAACGTCGACGTCGAAGATCTTCTAGGACGTACGCCGGTACAACTGGAAGAGAGCCGCATCCGTGCCTCAATCAAAAGCAAAGTGGTGCTTGTGACCGGTGCTGCCGGCTCCATTGGCTCCGAACTGTGCAGGCAGATCGCGCGTTTTGGCCCGGCGCAGATCGTTGGATTTGAGATTGCCGAGTCGCCACTCTTTGAGATTGACCGTGAAATGCGAAACGCGTTCCCTGACACGCCTTTCTGCCCGGAGATCGGCAGCATCCAGGACCGCGTTCGTCTGGATGAAGTGCTTTGCAAATACAGGCCCGAGATCATCTACCACGCCGCCGCCTACAAGCACGTTCCGCTGATGGAAGAACACGTTTTCGAAGCAATTGAAAATAATGTGTTTGGCACTCTGAACGTGGCAGAGGCCGCTGCGGAGTATGGCGTGGAGGATCTTGTCATGATCTCTTCCGACAAGGCGGTCCGCCCAACAAATGTGATGGGAGCCACCAAGCGCATCGCCGAGATGATCCTGGGCTCCTTGCAGAATGGAGGCACACAGTACATCGCAGTGCGCTTCGGGAATGTGCTGGGATCCAACGGCAGCGTCATTCCCATCTTCAAGAAGCAGATCGAAGCTGGCGGACCGATCACGGTCACGCATCCTGAGATGCGCCGCTTCTTCATGACCATCCCCGAAGCCTGCCAATTGGTGCTACAGGCGGCGGCAATTGGGGAAGGCGGTCAGATTTGCGTTCTGGACATGGGACAACCCGTCAAGATTGTCGACCTTGCTCGAAACCTCATCCTGCTGTCGGGCTTGAAGCCAGACGAGGACATCAAGATTGAATTTACAGGCATGCGCCCGGGCGAGAAGCTCTATGAAGAGCTCAGCTCACTGCTTGAAGACACCGTGCCCACCGTGCATGAAAAGGTCCGCATCTTTGTGGGCAGCGGTTTGCCCGAGGGCGATCTGGCAAGCTGGCTTGGTTCGCTCCGCGACATCTGTGCCTCGCGCGATCTGGGCAGGCTCGTCGTCGTTCTCAAGGAGATGGTCCTGGACTACAGCCCGAGCGCTGATTTGCTGAAGCGCATGGTCGGCTCGCAGCCGCGGGATGCTTCCCTGACTACCACGCGCATTTCCTGGGACTCCACCAAACAGGTGATGGACACTTAGCGGCCTTGTCGCGGCGTAAGTTCTATCTATATACTTGTTGCACAACAATCTGCGGTTAATTAACGGTTTCATTCCGCCGGCGCATGCGCAGCGGTGATTCTCCTTTTCCAGCCTCTCTATTGGAGAATGCCGGCGTCGCGCCGACAGAGGCAGATTGTGCAATTTGCAGGCATAGGAGCGGAAATCAGGAATCTTTTCTTAACTTGATCCTCGAGAGTGAACGATGAGCCTGGGTCCATGGCATGTTCTGCATGTAATTGCCAACCACGAAAAGAAAGTCGCACAGCATCTGGCAGC
>JAKAAZ010000174.1 GCA_021802085.1 Acidobacteriota bacterium | reverse complement strand
CGGGGAGACGGAGCCGAACTACTCGCATGTGCTGGGGAACTTCATCACGGCCGGCGTTTCGAATGTCTACCGGGCACCCAGCGACAGGAGCGCGAGCCTGACGTTTCGAGATGCTGGAATCGTTACCGCCGGGGACGTAGTGGGAAATCTGTTGCGCGAATTTCTATCGCGGCCATTCACTTCGAATGTGCCTGGGTTTGCCAACGGCAAGCAGTCAAGTTCGCCCACGGGCAGCGGATCGCACTGACCGGCGCGATCCTTCTCCGTTGGCGGATGGCTGTCGAAGGGGCAGGAATTTTCGGTTGAACCGAATCGGGCGCATAGCGGGTGAGGGGATGCAGCTTTTTCGTCGCAAATATGGTCGTATGTTAGAGATAGTTAGAGACAGTTCGAGGCCCTGTGCCTGGAGTATCCAGCCGAGGGTGGTAACGATGAAGATGCATGCATCGCTTTCCCCTTTCGCGCGAGTCTAATCTATCGATAACGGACCGGGGAATGCTACAGAGAGCACTGGTGATCCAAGGCGTGACTGTGCTGGCCCTGTTGATGCCGCCGGGAATCGCGGCGCAGTTGCCCGATGCTCCCTCCCCGGCGCAAGTGGTTGAGAAGGCGCGGCCTTCGACTTCCGCGGATCGAAACAGCGACGGCTTTGGTTTCGATGGTGCCCTGGAATCGGCGTGGGTTCGCGGAACTGTCGCGCCAGAGACTCTGGAAGCAGTTCCGAGGCGGACGGCGGAGGTCTCCAGTTCGCTAGGGAATCCGGAGCAGATCGCAGCCCTGGGGGAGACCAGTCCGGAGTGGCAACAAACCTTCGCCCGGCGGGCACAAAGAGAAACGATTGGTCCGGCGCTTTCATCCAGCACCGCATACCTGCAGGCCATTCCTGGCGCTGCTCCCGCATTGCACAACGCGTGCCCCAGAAATGCGTGCCCGCTGACGACGCCGGATATGTGCTGCCGGGAAGTTTCGTTGCCATTCGCGCGGTATCTGAAAAACCCGGACGTGGTTCCGCTGACGGCGCGCGACAATCTGCGGTCGGCGGTGAAAGACATCATCGACCCCTTCAACTTGATGACCATCGGCGGCGACTCTGCGTTCAGCATTGCAACAGACTCCCACACTCCCTATGGAGCGGGCGCGATGGGAATTGCGAAGTATGCCGGGGTCAGTATGACAGAGGATCTGACGGGCGAGTTTTTGGGCACGTTCCTGGTGCCTTCGCTGGCACACCAGGACCCGCACTATCATCGGGAGCCGTTCCTGCCGATCAAGCGCAGGATTGTGCATGCCATTGTGCAGATTGCATGGACCCAGAGCTACACCGGGCGGCCGATGTTCAACTACGCCAATTTCGTGGGCGGGGCTGCCACGGCGGCTGTGAGCAACACGTTTGTGCCGGGGCCGAACCGGCAGGGATTCGGGAGTACCGCGCAGCGGCTGGCACTGGCGTTCGCCATCAGCCCATCGGGCAACCTGATCGAGGAATTTGTGCCCGACCTGGCAAGCCATATCAATCTGCACATCGTGATCTTCCAGCGCATCCTGAATTCGGTCACGCTGGAGGAAAGTGGGGTGCCGCAATAGGGCGGATTTGCAGATACTGGTTTCAAAATGAGAGGAGTCATTCTGAGGTCGCCGCGGGTCGCCGCAGCGACAAGAATCCAGGGGTGATGGCGGTGTGTACGATGCGGATATCGTCTGGATTCTTCACTTCGGTCGCGTCGCCCAGGCGACCGACCTCCGTTCAGAATGACTCTCCACCACAAATGACTATATAAACTGTAAATCCGCTATAAAATCTGTTCGGCTCTGTTGCCATCCGCCTCGTGAGGAGTTTGCCGTTCAGAGACCCTTCGGCTGGGCTCAGGGTAAATTCCGGTGAAGGGCCTTGCGGCTGGCCAGAAACCGCAAGGCCCTTCGCTTCACTTTGTTGTTCCGCTCAGGACGACAACATCCATTTTTGGCCGTGATGCCAGCCGATCCAGAACGCTTCCAGACTTCCATTCACCGGACCTAATCTCCATCGAACCTACAAATTACGCCATTGAATGGAGAGCCGTTTCACGGCCCGGTGGAGGGTGCGTAAGCTGGAGGTGTAGTGAGGGAGCGACTTGTGCGGCGGCATGACTGAAGTTCCGCGCAGGGTGCGAATCGTGTACAGGCTGTTGGGGGCATGTGGGCGGGGGCAAAGGCGGAATGCCGATGCAAGCCACCCAGGAAAAGCCTAGACGTCCACTCGACCAAAGCAGTTCAGGAGAACGCCGAAAATGCCGAAAGCAATGAAATTCGCGGAAAAGACGGTCACGCTGGCCGCACAGGGCGCGTGGGTTGTATTTGAGAAGCTCAACAGCATTCGACCCAACGCGTCGTTTACGCCGAAGTGGTCTGATAAGCCGCTGCTGAAGTCCTATCAGAAAGAAAAGCCGCCGTTGGGCTGGCCGCGCAGCACGGACTCGCTGTGCCCGAAGTGCCTGCCGGAGATCCGCCAGCAGATTGTGGATGGCAAGCTGCCGCACGAGATTTTATTGAACGAAAAAGTTGGCGAGATCAAGGCGCAGATCATCGAGCGCGACGGCAAGATTCTGATGGTGAAGGACTGCCCGAAGCATGGCCACTTTGAAGATGTGATGTCGATCGATCCGGCATTTTTCAAGCATCTGGAAGAGACGTTTCCGGGCCGCGACATTCGCGCGCACAACGATGAGAAATTGCATCACCACGGGACCTCGACGATTACGCATGGCCGCGGCTCGGTGCTGACGATCGATTTGACGAACCGCTGCAACATGATGTGCGACCCGTGTTTCATGGACGCCAACCAGGTTGGCTTTGTGCATGAGCTGACATGGGACGAGATCAAGACCATGCTGGACAACGCGATTTCAATCAAGCCGCGCCGCCAGATGTCGGTGCAGTTCTCCGGCGGTGAGCCGACGTTGTCGCCGTACTTCCTGGATGCTGTCGCATATGCGCGCAAGGTTGGATACAACTCGGTGCAGGCTGCGACCAATGGGATTGAATTTGCGAAGAGCAAGGAATTCTGCCGGGCAGCCGCGGAAGCAGGTCTGCGCTATGCCTACCTGCAGTTCGATGGAATCGGCAACGCCGCCAATTCGCACCGCAAAGTTGGCAACCTGTTCGACGTGAAACTGCAGGCGATCCACAACCTGCATGAAGCGGGCGTCGACATCGTTCCAGTGACGACCATCATCAACGGGATCAACAACGAGCAGGTGGGTCATATTATTGAGTTCGCGCTGAACAACCCGAAGACGATCAACTTCCTGAGCTTCCAGCCGGTGTCGTTTACCGGCCGCGATGAAGCCATCAGCGATGAACGGCGCATTGCCCAGCGTTACACGCTGAGCCATATGGCGCACGACATCAAGAACCAGACAGGACTGGGCGAGCCGACGCGCGACTGGTTCCCGATCAGCTTTATGAGCACGTTCTCCGACTGGGCCGACCTGGTGCATGGACCGACCCGCGACTGGGGCCAGCTGTCGTGCGGATGCCACCCGAATTGCGGCATTGGCATGGCATTGATGATCGACAAGGAAACCAAGGAAGCGGTCCCGGTGACGGCATTCCTGAATGCCGACCGCCTGGCCAAGGATGTTGCCAAGATCAACGATGCGTCGCGCGGCAAGTTTCTGTCGATCTTCGGCGTCTCGCTGGCACTGCTGCGGAACTACGATCCGACGAAGTCGCCGACTCATTTCCGCATTCTGGATCTGTTGAAGAAGTTCGACAAATGTTTTGGCGCCACGGGGAAGAATTACGGCAAGGTAACGGGCGACCGCACCATGGAAGACATCAAAATGCGCCGCGCCGATCGTTGGAACTTCCTGTTCATCGCGGGCATGTGGTTTCAGGATTTGTTCAACTACGATTTCCGCCGGACCGAGCAGTGCATCATCCCGTATGCGACGCAGGAAGGCGAAATCAGCTTCTGCGCGTACAACACCGGCGTGGGCTGGCGCAACATTATTGAGAAGATGCACATGACGGCGACGCTGACCAAGTGGTACGAAGAGCATGGCCGGCATGAGATTTTCGCCGGCGGCCGCAAGGTGGGTATGGGCGATGCGCAGAACACGTTGGTGCTGAACGACGATCACGTGCATGCCGCAGCCAATGACACGCTGGACAAGCTGGGGATTGCCAAAAACTCGCGCGAGGAAAAGATTCGCGCGCGCGAAGGCAAGCTGAAGCAGGACGCCGAGAATGCACAGATGGCGCGACTGTACCGCGAGCATGTGCTGGGCGAAAAGCCGAAGGAAAACTTCATCGGCATCGACTCCCTGATCGCATCCGCTCCGAAGACAACGCCGGCGACGAAAGAAGAGAAGGCCGAAGAAACAGTGATGGGCGACTAAACCGGATTCACGGATACTGTATTCAAAAATGAGATGAGTCATTCTGAGCCCTTCGCCTTCGCTCAGGCTAAACTCCGCGAAAAATCCAGAGGGTAATGGCAGAGCTTACGATGCGCATACCTTCTGGATTCTGCACTTCGGTCGCCGCAGCGACCTTTGTTCAGAATGACTCGTGCCACAAATAACTACAGCGACCTACGTTCAGAATGATTCCGGCCCCAGATCACTACAACAACCGCAAATCCGCAAAAACCGTCCGAGCAGGACGGTTTTTGCGGATTTGAGCGCGCGGTTCCAGGTTACGCGCGATGGCTTCTGCCTAAGTGACCTATGGGCACTTCCGTAGGTCACCAACGACTCACACTCGCCACGGTCGACTTCGATACAAATCCGATCCTTGCCCATTAGAATCGACGCTATGGAGAATGCGGTCCCGACGGAGCAGGGCAGGGAAACTTTTCGGTTGCTTTTACTGTCGTGGTATCGACTGAATGCGCGGGATTTGCCGTGGCGTCAAACGCGCGATCCCTATCGCATCTGGGTTTCCGAGGTGATGCTGCAACAGACACGGGCGGCTACAGTGGTGGACCGCTACACGCAATTTATCGAACGATTCCCATCCATCGCATCGCTGGCGCTGGCGCGGGAAGAGGACGTGCTGGCTTTGTGGAGCGGCCTGGGCTACTATCGCCGGGCACGCATGCTGCATAGCGCCGCGCAATTGCTGATGAAGGAGCATGGCGGCTCTCTGCCGAAGTCGTCGCTGGAATTGAGACGCCTGCCGGGGGTGGGAGACTATACGGCGGCAGCCATTGCCAGCATTGCCCGCGGGGAGGCGGTTGCGGTGGTCGATGGCAACGTGGAGCGTGTGTTGATGCGCGTGCTGGGAAAGGGCGCGGGCCCCCGCAGCGCGTCGGCGGCGCGATTGAAGCAAGCGGCCAATGAGCTGCTGGATCAGGGCGCGCCGGGAACATTCAATCAGGCGATGATGGAGCTGGGAGCGACGGTTTGCCTGCCGCATGGTCCGCTCTGCGGAAGCTGTCCGGTGCGGGAGTTTTGCCGGACGCAGGGAGAACATCCGGCGCGGCCACGCAAGCAAATGGTCAGCGTGAAAAGTCATTATGCCCTGGTGAAGAAGCCCATGGGAAATGGGGGCCGGCATGTGGAGGTGCTGCTGGTGCAGCGGCAGCCGGATGCCTCGCAAATGCCGGGAATGTGGGAACTGCCGACGCTTGGCGACCACGACCTGATTGAGTCGAAGGCGAGCGAGCCGGTGTTGCGAATTCGGCACGCCATTACCAACAAGAATTTTTATGTACAGGTTTTCCCGCTGGAAGCGGAAACCTTCCGCGGCCTGTCGTCCGCAAGCGATTCCGAGACACAAGACTGGGTCGCGGCCAACAAGCTGCCCGAGATTGCCCTGACCGGGTTGGCAAGAAAGATTCTGATGCGGCTGGATGTATTTGCGAAACCGAGGCAGGTACGCCAGGGGAAAGCGCTGCCCGGGGCGGACGATGAATTTCTGTGACCTTGCGAACCACATCGGCAGAAATACATGCTCGATTGGCGGGCGCAGGGGGTAAGCTGGAGGGTCGCGGTGTCGGGAGGACTGGCCATGCGATGTTTCCGCCGAACGCGATTGCCGCGGACCAGGATTGCCCTCGCTTTTCTGTTTGCAGTGGCGATGTGCGTGCAGACATGGCCGCAGCAAAGCTCCATTCCCACGCTGCACAGTCGTTCCCAGCAGGAGCCGGATGAGACCATCCCGGCCGGCCCCAGCTCCCAGGAGCCGGTGGGCCAGCCGTCCACGCTGCCCGACGATGTGTGGGGCACGTATGAGTTCGATCACAGCAGCGACACCGTTGAAATCGACCTGAGCCGGAACAAAATAAGCGGATATATTACGCAGCTGGGCGACGCAGAAACGGACAGCAATACGCCGGTCACATTTTTCTTCGATGCGTCCAGCCTGGACGGCGCCGAGATCAGTTTTCAGACGCGCGTGGTCCACGGCGTATGGTATTCCTTTCGCGGAACGATCGTGCGCGGCGATGGAAAAACCCGCGCCGATGAAGGCTACTATGTGCTGCACGGAGTGCTCGCGCTGCATCATCCGGAGAGCGGTCGAGACAAGTCCGCGGACGAGACGATTGAAAGTCGCAACGTGAATTTCAAGTCGGTGCCGCAATAGACGAGCTGGGAGGAATTTTTTCCTGGGCGAGAATCCTGATCCTACTTTATAGCCGATTTACGGTTTGTATGGTCATGCGTGGTGAAAAGTCGCGACGATACCCGCATCGTAAATGCTGCAATCGCGCTCTGGATCCTTCGCTGCGCTCAGAATGACACCTTCCATTTTGATGACAGTATCAGTAAATCCGCTCTCGTACAATGATTCTTATATAACATATCAATAGACTAAACGCCCACCGGCTGAAAGCCGGTGGGTTTGATTGCGACTGAAAGTCGCCTGTTTGCGGCTGAAGCCGCCTGAAGCGCTCCCGGCTGAGAGTCGGCTTTAAGGCTCGCGCGGCGCGGTGATTTTGAAGTTTTCACCTGGATCCTCCCACGTTTGGTTCTCAATGTACTTTCGGATCGTCTCCTCATCCACCGCGCCCACGCTCGCGCAAAAATATCCTCGCGCCCACAGATGCTGTCCCCAATACCGTTTCCGCAGTTGGGGAAACTCCTCCTGCAGCATCCGGCTCCATCGCCCTTTGATGAACTGCACCAGCTTCGCCGGGGCCAATTGTGGCGGCACGCTCACAAGCAGATGGACATGATCCGGCGATACCGCCCCTTGCACGATCACCACCTCACGTGACTGGCATATCTGCCGGATCAGATCACGCGTACGCTCCGCCACTTCCCCACGCAACATCTTGTACCGGTACTTCCTCACCCAGATCAGGTGATACTTCACATCCCTTACCGCGTGCGCGCTCTTCCTGTACTCCACCATCCTTCCAGTATCCAGCACGGATGCTGAAAGCTCACCGCCTGAAAGGCGGTGGCTTTAGACCCGGCGATTGATCTAAATGGCGAGCTACTCCAGGATTTTATGCCGTGACGACGTAGTCCTGTCAGCGACTTTTACAAATGTTGATCCTGGCGCTGCGACAGCCCTCTGGTTGGTCGCTCATTGGGGACGACGAGAGTTCTCGATTACTTGGCGTATGGCTCGGAGATTATCAAACGCGGGAAGCAAATCGCAAGGGCTTTGATTGAGGCAATTGGTGAGCGTCCTCCGGGGAACTTTATAGAACCGGCTAAGGTAGTTTAGGGACGGCCCGAGCGCGTCTGGGATGCCGATCTATACTAGGCGTTTGCAGTTTAGGAGTATCTGGCCCTAGGAGTGTGTCGGGCATAGATTGGTGACGGAGTCTACAGCAGGGGTGGGGCGTTTTGTTTTAGTTTTAATTCATGGGCCAGAACTTCATTTCTGACACGGTCAACCAGACTCTTTTATTTCCG
>JAKAAZ010000173.1 GCA_021802085.1 Acidobacteriota bacterium | reverse complement strand
GATGTACGGCGCATGGGATGGTTTCAGCGATATCACGGTAGGACACAACACATGGAACGGATCGCCGCATCTGACCTTCTTCTCCGGAGACGGCGGCTGCGATCCTACACAGCAGGTCAACGGAGTTCCCAATAGCCCAGCAAGTTGTCCCGTCAGCATCAATATCACCGATGCATTACCGAACAAGGTGACATGCGGCCCATATAGCGTAGCCACGATTGCGGTGAATGGCCAGGTAACAGTCTGCAAGCCGACTGAGTAAGCGCGCTAAACAAATACGGTTAGAGTTTGAAGCCGTTTTACGCGGAAATAGAGTCGTTATCTACTTTCTGCAACACTGCAACCCAGTCGGAACGCAGATCGCCCAGACCGCGAAAGCTGGCCAGGCGGATGAAGCCGGATTCTATCAAGTTGAGTACGGGAATCTTTCCGTACTTCGGCCCGGTGGTAACGCATTCCAAACTTTGAATCTTGAATCCCGGCAGACGCTGAAAGGCCGAACGCGTGTTCATCCGGTAGTGCGTGGGAAAGATATCGTCACTTTCGCGCCCGTCCAGCATTTGAGCGACCGCGCTGACGATTGAGCTGGGCAAGAAGTGGGCAATGAAATACTCAAAGTAGTAAAGATTTGAGGTATGAGCTACAAACAAGCCATCCTTGGAGAGAACCCGATGGACCTCACGGGCAAACGCAATTGGGTCGGCAACATGCTCGATTACCATATTTGCGGTAACCAGATTGAAGAATCCGTCTGTAAATGGCAGGGTTTCTCCTTGAAAGACTTGTTTCGTTAGTCCAGCGACGTGGGGGCGATCATCAACAGGATCGCATCCACGTGCCAACTCACATCGGCTCAAGAGTGCTTTCTGGAAATCGACCGAGCCACGAATCCATTCAGGCAATATCGTGTGGCCACATCCAATGTCGAGCCAACGTGTGTCGGAGCGCACCAGCCGATCGAGTGTGTCTCGGTAGTTGTATTGAGAGTGTGCCACTACGATAGATTACACACGATGAATTCGGACTTCCAGTGGAATGTTACGCCGACCATGCATGGACGGCGTTGGCTGGTATGACGAGGACATAGGGAACCTTCGCGTGAATATATGTGTGCAATGATCCAGTTGAAGTGCGGTTCCATCAATAAAATATGAACTTAGGGAGATAGAGGGGTGATGTTCGCTCATGGCGCTCCGTGAATTCGTTCATGCGGAGTTTTTAAGTTTGCGCATACTGGCGATGATGTCCGACGGGAGAAGTGTAAGCACTCCGTATGCCAAGGCGCGCATTCCTCTGGAATCCATGGCAACGCTCTGGAAGAACCCCTGCCGGGCTTTGGCAAAGTTGCAATCCCCCCAGTCGCATTCCGCGACACGGTAGGTAGCATCCCGCAATCCAAATTGGAGCGCAGATTTCTGCTCATGGGTATAAGGATCCGGAGATTGTCCCAACATATCTGTATAGAGCAGTTTCCGCTGCTCAAAGCGTCGACGATGGTTACCTGACATATTGGCAGCATGAATTCGCCGCATGGTTAATTTCTCCGGCAAATATCCAAATCTCCCTCCCGCCAGCATGACATCGTGACAAAAAACCAGGTCTTCGGCATAAAAGACGCTCTCTCGAAATCTCAAACCGGATTCCCTCAGGAAAGAGGTTTTGACCATCGTAGCGGAAGGCGTTGGGATGGCATATCTTTTGATCATCGGAGTGAACAAATCGGATGGATGGTTCAGGTCAGGAAAGTTCTCTACGAAAGACTTCTTGGAGGGACCGTCAACGCTGAACTCAGACGCGTCGGTATAGGTGACCATCGTTTCCGGATGTGCGAGGGCAAACTTCACATGTTTCTCAATTTTTTCCGGCAACCAGAGATCGTCGCTATCCAGGAATGCGATGAACTCACCGTCGGCTGCGTCAATTCCGCGATTTCTGGCTGCGCTGAGCCCACTACGGCCTAGTCGGATGGGATGAATCCTGCCGGCAAGCTCGTCGAGCACCTTGTAAGTATCGTCGGTGCTGCCATCGTCAACGACGATCACTTGCAAGTCTTTGTGCGTTTGAGCGAATACGCTGTGCAACGCCTCGCGCAGAAGCGCAGCGTAGTTGTAACTTGGAACCACCACAGATATCAGCATATTGGTCTATTCTGCCCCATCTATTCATCAGCAAAAGTTGCCCGAATGTCGTGTTCGCCGGCCCGTGAAGCGGTCTGCGCGTTTTTTAAGAACCCATCGGCCAATGTCCTGCCAGGTTTGGGCGGGGCTCCGTTGTTCGGATTCCCGCTCCCTAAGAAAACCTTGCGCGAGGCCTGCGGCTGAACCGCCGCTTGCGGAGGAGTCCGACTAGTAGGATTGAGCGATGTTACAGGTGTTCTGACCATTACGCATGTTCCATCGAACTGGTAGCGTAACTGATACTTTTCCTTTAGCAGCAGCAGGAATTGGTTTCTGACGGAATCGCTTTTTAATGTCGGCTGGCTGCAATCATACGTAATAAATCTCGGCAATGTAGCGTAAAGTTGGGAAATTATATCAGTTCCTATTGTTCGATAGGCTCCCGGGAAGTCATAAATGTAGTGGGCGCTTTCCCATCGTGTTGGGGCGTAAATGTCTGCCATCCTATAAATCTCAGCTCCATATACCCATGTAAAAAGAGAATCTCCAGGGCGCTTGTTATCTCGAATGTAAGATGCGATCTTCATATTCGTTGTATTGTTTTGCTGGTTATCTCCGAGCAAGTGATAGTAATGCATCTGGCCTTGAAAAGCAGTCACGCCGACAGGGATCAGAAGAGCCAGCATATACATCTCAAAGTACCGGGCTCTAGAGAACTGCTTGACCAAAACCTCAACAGCGATACCTGAGACGACCGTCATGCCTAATAAGAGTGGAAGAAAATAGTGCGGGTAATATCGTCCACCAACCGTGGCTCCGCAAGTATCCGCAGCCATCCACAAAAAAAGCAATGGTGCATTTTGTTTCTGCCGCAAGGTCAAATAATCAGGGGAATCTCTTTTGAAGATTGGGAGCAACCAAAAAAAGAACCATACCGCGACGCAACCCCATATGCATCCGATAAACGACAGTCTATCCGCAATGAAGATGGGAGCCATGAAGATGCTATGTTGTCCCAGGGAATGAATTCCGTAATGGAGATCGTATAACAACGACGCGTTGAGCATCGAATAGAACGCATTGTGAAATGCAAAGTAAGCCGCGATACCGCTCCATACGATTCCGCCTCCAGCCCATAAGATCGTAATATTCTTAAGGGTAGAGAATAGACGATGGGGAATACTCATCAAGAGAAAAGCCGTGATGGCCAGCAATCCGGCGATTCCGGGTGGTTTGAAGGCCCCAGCAACTGCGCCACTTGCTCCCGCAAGCAATAACCACGATGGCGATATGTTCGCTGACCGAGTTGCCCGTAGAAATGAATAGATGCAAAACGAACCAAAAGGAAGAACATAGATCTCTGTCAGATTCCCCGTTGCGGCGAAGAAGGGAATCACGAGAATGCTGGCAGCAATGAACGTCGCCGCAGATTTGGCAGGAGCCCCACATTCAAGTTCCGAAAGGACAAGATTGACGCAAATAATTGCGGTGAGAAATGCGACAAAATCAAAAACGGCCATAGCGATGAATTGCTGGTGTAACATGGCGGCCAATGCATTTATTGCAAAGATGGCGGGGGGTTTGTTGTCCCATATCTGTTTATAAGGAAAAACCCCTCGAGCCCAGGACCGACCGACATAGGCGAACAGTTCTCCGTCGTTATTTACCGGGTGCAAGAAATTCCAGATGCGTGTACCAGCAAGCGAAAAGGTGGCATAAATCCATGCGCAAAGCGCCCAGTTAATCTTGAGCACTTTACTGCTTGGCGTTTTTTCCACAGATGGGTTAATTGTCTCCATTTTCAATCGAACACTCGCCAATCCTTTCGCGCTATACAAATATCGGATGCCGGTTACCACAACTTGAAGACGCCGCATGACTTCCATCTAGCAGAAGTGTTTTAATCTTTTGGGGAAGGTCCTGTGTCGGCAATGACGAGGACACGAACACCCAACTTGCATTTAACTGGCGAGTTCCGGAAGTTGTGGTTCCGGTCGCTTGGGGGTCAATAAAGTATTCGCAAGGATGGAATCGGGTGGAGGAATCTCCGACACGCATAGGCGAATCTTGCCGGAGCGCTCGCGTGGAATGTCGGCCACCTGTTCGAGCGACCAGTGCATCGGCTGATTCATCAAGGCATCGATGGCGGTGCGGATCGAGTCCAACTCAGGCTGCTTGGCGGTGGAATCTTCCTTGACCGCGTAGCGCAGGTGGATGTGGTGCAAACTTTTCTGTACGAACTGGACCTGGGCGATGGAGCGGAAGGTGTGTCCCATCTGAGCCATCTGGGTGCCCAGCGTGATGCCGGGGACGATGCCACCGTCGGCGAGAATGATGCCTTCGCAGACCCGTCCCAGAATCTTGCTGACCATCGGAAACCAGCGGCCACAGCTGCAACTCTGCATGCTCAGGGTCACGCAATCGCCGGTATCGTAGCGGATGAAGGGCTGCCCGTAATTCAGCAGATCGGTGATGAGCAAGCGATATGCAGGTCCATCCGGCGTGTCGCCGATCGGATCAAACTCGACATAGGAGGACCAGGGATGGAAGTGCAGGCCTTCGTGATCCAAGCACTCGGCGGCAACCATGCCGACTTCGCGGCTTCCATAGTGCATGGTCACGGGGACGCCAAAGACGGATTCCACGAGTTTGCGGTTCTCATCGTTCATCACTTCGGCGGTCGCGATCACGGTGGTGGGCCGGTGCGTCATTCCGCGTCTCTGCATAAAGGCTGCAAAGGCCGCCAGGACCGTTGAGTATGCGTAGAGAACTTTTGGGCGGCGCGTCTCGTAACGCTCGCGGAACCGCTCAAGAATTTCATCGTTGATAATTCCGCTGGGAGCCGGGGTGCACCGCATCAGCGTTTCTTCATAGAAGCGCCAACGCCAACTGGGTTGCATGGCAAGGTCGCGATGCGCGCCCCATAGCATCAGGACAGAATCGCCGGGTTTGTATCCGGACCAGGAATTCAGTTGCAATTGAAGGGCAGTCTTGTTGCGCAGGCCTTCAATGTCGCGATAGAACTGGATCGGCGTACTGGTGGTGCCACTGCTGCCGGCGCGGCGCAAGTCCTGCAACCGATAGGAGCTGGAGAGCAGGGCACTGACGCCATCGCGCAAATCGTCGCGCTTCAATACGGGAAGCGGGAGAGGACGGTCCACGCGCGCGTCGGAGGGCCTGAATCCGGCATCGTCAAATCGCTGCCGATAAAAAGGGACCGTGTTGTAGGCGTGATCCAGGATGCGTTGCAGCCGCTGCTGCTGGGCCGCGCGCTGGACCTTGTCAGAGCTGCGTTCAAAGCGTCGAATCGCGCGCAGGCGCGCAGGAAGGCCGGCATGGCGCTCCGGTTCGGCGAGGGGCAACAGCATGTGGGTGTGGAAAATGCTCATCGAACTCTCCCAATGAACGATACGAATGGCAGCGCGGCCATACGGTTTGATGCACAGATATCTTTCGAGGCGGGTGGTTCCTCGGCTATGGTTGCGGGTCTCATGCGGACATCGCCCAGTTCTTTCGCCGAGGCGCATTCGCAGGACGTTTGCGCGCGCCCTTGATGGGGAGGATTGGAAGAAAGGGCCGCGGCATCGGAGTCGGAGAATTGGTCAGGGCGATCCCCGGAACAACGGCGCCATTGGCGCGGACAACGCCGTCCGCTAACCGTCCGACAATTCGTCCGGCCAATGGGAACCACCTTCCACAGCTGCAAGTTTGGTCTGTCAACGTCACGCAGTCGCCGGTGTCATAGCGAATGAAAGGCTGCCCATAATTTAGGAGGTCGGTCACCAGCAGGCGGTACACGATTCCATCTGGGGAGTTTCCCACTGGATCGAATTCGACATACGATCCCCAGGGATGAAAATGCAGTCCCTCATGCTCGGAACATTCGGCGGCGATCATTCCCACATCGCGTCTGCCGTACTGATTGAATGGCTCGCTTTTGAACGCCGATACGAGCAACTGGCGGTGCAGCGGACTGAGGACTTCCGCCGTGGCGATGACAGCGTGCGGTCTATGGCGAACTCCATGCTCCATGAGGTATGCCGCGAATGCGGCCAGAACCGTGGCGCGGCCGGCAAGAACCGTGGGACGCTGCTTTTCGTACCGGAACTGCCATCGTTCCAGATCCTGCGGCGCAATCGTTCCAGGAGGAGGCGGCGTCTGCCGCATGAAAACGCCTTCATCCATGCGCCATTTCCAATTGGACTCCCTCTTCGCGCTGGAGCCTGTGCCCCAGAGCATCATCGAGGAGTCGCCGGGCTTGATTCCGGACCATTCATCGAGCTTGAGCTTCAGGGCAACTTTGTCGCGGATGCCTTCAATGTCGCGATAGAAACGGATGGGCACCCGGGTATTGCCGCTGCTGGCGGTCACCCGAAGTTTTTCCGGTGGGCAGGCCGTCGAGATGAGCCAGGCCTCGGAGGCGCGAAGGTGCTCCCAAGTGAGAACTGGAAGAGGCAGCGGGCGATCGATGCGCGCCTGGCGCGGGTGAAAGCCGGCATCGTCAAATTGCTTACGATAATAGGGGACCGTGGTGTAGGCGTGTTCCAGCAGAGCGCGCAGCCGATCGAGCTGGATCTTTTGCTGCTGTTTCTCGGACATGCGCTCAAATTTTCCTATTTGACGCAAGCGTCCAGGCAGGCCGGAATAGCGCTCCGGTTCGGAAAGAGGCAGTACGACATGTGTATGAAATATTCCCATGGGTCCTTTTATTTATTGGCTCACCGCAGTCGGGCTTGCCGGATCTTCACTTGTTTTGACAAACCGATATTTTCCTGAAGGCTCGGAGGGAATCGAATCGGACTTGACGATCGTCAGACTGGTCTGGTCTTCCAGGTACGGCAGCATGCGGCGGCGCAACTCCTGCTCGGTACGCGCGCCGTATCCGGCGCCGCCGACAACTTTCAAGGTGACGTGTTGCGGATCAGGCTGAATAAACTGGACCTGGCGCACGTCCTGCATGTCCGCGGCCAGCAATGCCAGGGAGGGGCCGGCGATCATGCGTCCGCTGGGAAGCCGAAGAAAGTCCGATGTGCGGCCCTGGATGTTTCCAACCAGCGGCAGGGAACGTCCGCACGGGCACTGCATGTTCGCATCGAGCGACGCCAGATCGCCGATTTCATAGCGAATGAGAGGCATGGAACGATTCAACAAATCGGTGACCAACACGCGGCCCATACCTGGCGGCAAATTCGGAGCCGCTTCCACTTCCACCAGCAGCGCATCGGCGTTGACGTGCAAGCCGCTATGGAATTCGCACTCGCTGGCGATGACGCTGACTTCCCGGCAACCGTAGCGATTGAAAACCTTGCCGCCGAAGGTTTCTTCCAGGACCTGGCGTTTGCCCGGCAGCAGCATCTCCGCGCTGACGATCATGGATTCAAACGCGATATCGTGAATCTTGTTGGCGTTGCAGAATTCGGCGAAGAGCACGGCGGACTGGGCATAGGAAACCATGTATCGCGGGCGATACTTCCGGAGTATTTCGACGTACCGCATCATGGCTTCTTCGCTGACGGCGGCGGTGTGCAGCGTCAAGTTTCTATATAAAAACTTTTGCCGCCATTCTGGATTCGGGTCGGGTTTGTCGCCCAGATCGAATCGCGAGCCCCACAGATGGGCATACCAGTCGCCGATGCGCAGACCGGCCCAGGAATTGTGGCGGACGGTGCTTGCCATGCGGGAATCGAAGCGTTCCTTGTCGACATAGAATTGCAGCGGACTGCCGGTCGAACCTCCGGTCTGGTTGCGTTCCCGTTTGGCGGCCGGAACATTGCTGGAAACCAGCAGATCCTGATAGTCCTGAATATCGCGTTTGGTAAGGACGGGCAGCAGGTGCA
>JAKAAZ010000172.1 GCA_021802085.1 Acidobacteriota bacterium | reverse complement strand
ACCATACGACCTGAGCCCAGACAGGGTGGAGGAGCTATTGGCGCGTCTGAGACAGATGCAGGCTACTGGGCACCAAAAGATCCTGCTCGATCTGCGCGATATTACCGATGGCGATATGAACTCGGCGGTGCTGCTGGCGAACGCATTTCTAAAGTCGGGCACGATTGCCACTCTTCAGGGGCAGACATACCCGAAACAGACTTGGGCGGCTGAGCCGAAGAATTTTGTAACGGCTGCTCCGCTGATCGTTCTGGTGAACCATGGAACTGCTGGTCCGGCAGAGGTAGTGGCTGCGGCGCTGAAAGAAAACAACCGTAGCGAATTGGTGGGCGATCGCACCTTTGGCTCCGGTTCCGTGCAAAAACAGATCCCTTTGCCGGACGGTGCCGTACTGTTTCTTTCTGTCGCCAAATATCACGCGCCGGATGGAGAAGCCATTCAGGACAAGGCTGTAACGCCCAATGTATTCGTGGCCGCGAACAACGATTTCGGGTTGCAGCCTCAGGTTGCCGCGGGGCCGATTACGAAACCGACTGCGCCTGCGACGACCAAGCACGCAACTCCCACTGAGCCGCCTGTGGCTCAACCAGATGATCAGTTGAACAAGGCGCTGGAATTGCTGAAGCAGCAAAGTGCCGCATAGACGGACACATCATTGCATGGAGATGAGACCAAAGAAGCCACTCGGCAGATTTTCCATGGAGTTCCGCAGCACGCGCTTCGGCTGCGGACGGAAGAAAGTCCACGAAGGGTGCAGCATGGCGTGGTTCTCTCTATAGTTACAAGAGACATGCATCAGGACTGTTCTTGACACTCACACATCCAGCGTCCAAAGCGTCTCCCAAATCAGGCGACGAAGTACGCCGGGCCGATTTTCGTCCCCCCTCCAATCGACGAAAAAAGCTGGCTGGTTCCGCGGCATTTGCTATTCTTGCGCTGCTTGCGGCCATGTTCGGCGCACTCAGCGGGCTTTTGCTCATCTACACAGTGGACCTTCCTCAGATTGAAGATCTCGAGCGTTACCGGCCCAATACAACCACAGTGCTGTATGACGTTCATGGCAACCAGATCGGTTCGTTTGCATTAGAACGCCGCATCGTGGTCGGATACGATGACATCCCCCCTGTATTGCGACATGCCGTCATTTCCATCGAGGACAAGAATTTTGAAAGCCACTGGGGAATCAACCTGTTTCGCGTTGCAGGGGCGGCATATCGTGACCTGACCGAGGACCGGCGCGCGCAAGGCGCTTCGACGCTGACGATGCAACTGGCCAGGAACCTGTTTCTTTCGCCGGAGCGGTCCTTTCACCGCAAATTGCAGGAAGTCCTGCTTTCCATTCAGATTGAACGGAATTTTACCAAGCAGCAGATTTTCACCCTGTATGCCAACCAGATCTACCTTGGCCAGGGAGTCTACGGATTTGAAGCGGGATCGGAATACTACTTCAGCAAACCTGCGCGCGATCTCGCGTTGCCGGAGGCTGCCCTGCTGGCTGCACTTCCACGCGGCCCCTCGTACTACTCGCCGGTCACCCACCCAGAGCGGGCGCTGGACCGGCGCAATATGGTCTTGAATGCCATGTTGGAAGACGGCGTCATCACAGCACAGCAGGCGGCTGAGGCGAAATCGATCCCTTTGGGTCTGCATATCGAACCGGCCCCCAATACGGTAGCTCCCTGGTTTGTCGATGAGGTCCGTAAGGAACTGGATCGGAGATTCGGTTCCGATATGGTGCATCAATCGGGATTGCGTGTTTACACAACGCTCGACCTGAGACTGCAGCAGGCGGCCAATGCATCTGTTTTGGACGGACTCGCTGCATACGAGCGGCGGCGAGGCTGGCAAGGCAACCTGTTGAATGTCATCGCCGCCGGCAGTTCAATCGATGCGTTCCACCATCCGGACTGGAATGTCAATCCCGCTCCGGGCACCTATATTCACGGGGTGGTGACCGAGGTCCTGCCGTACGAAGTGACCGTTCGTGTGGGTGAAAATCAGAGCGCCATCCTTACACCCGAAGCGTGGGCCTGGACAAAAAAAGAGTTGGCAACGGATCTTCTTCGCGCTGGCGATATTGTGTATGTGCATATCTTGCCCCGTCCCGCTACCGAGCCGATTGCCAGCAAGCAGGCAGTCAGTCAGCCGCCCGAAGCCATGGAAGCGGATGGCAACCTGGCGTATGCCTCACTCGAGCAAGATAGCGGTGTCGAGGCGGCACTTTTGGCTGTGGACAATGTGAGTGGGGACATACTCGCCATGGTGGGCGGACGGGACTTCAACCTTTCGCAGTATGACCGCGCGACTGAGGCGCAGCGACAAACGGGTTCTTCATTCAAGGCCTACGACTACACCGCGGCAATGGAGGCCGGCTATAAACCAGACAGCATGATTCTCGATGGGCCGGTCACCTTTCACGCTGCATCCGGCGACTATACGCCGCATGACTATGAGCATCGCTATCTGGGGAATGTTACGCTGCAGCGCGCATTCGCGGAATCTCTCAACATACCGGCACTGAAACTGTCCGACCGTATCGGCATCCGTAAAGTGATTGCGACGGCGCATCAATTTGGCGTTACGACAGACATTCCCGCGTTCTTGCCGATTGCGTTAGGAGCGGCCGAAGTCAGTATGTACGAGCAAGTGGCGGCATACAGCAGTTTCCCGAATGACGGTGTGCGCCTGACACCGCATTTTGTGCGCAAGGTGGCCACGGCGGACGGCGAGGTATTGTGGGACGATTCGCCGGACGTCCACGTTTCGACGGACGTGAAAACAGCGCGGGAAATGATGCAGTTGTTCGAGGCGGTCACCCGTCAGGGAACGGGAGCCATCGCCAACCAGCTGCATCATCCGCTGGGAGGTAAAACTGGCACAACTAGCGACTTTACGGACGCATGGTTCCTGGGATTTTCGCCTTCCGTGACGTGCGGCGTATGGGTCGGCTATGACGATCGACAGAGCCTCGGCGACAAGGAAACGGGAGCGCGTGTGGCGTTGCCCATCTGGATGAGTTTTATGCGGGCGGCAATCGCCGATCACCCGGACGAGGCGTTCCCCGGTGAAACACTACCGGCCGTTCCTACAGCCGCTACCGGCACCCCGGGAGAGAGCGGTCAGGAGACATTGCACCCCGGCCTTGAATGATGAAGCTGCTGGAAGCGATAGTGTGCAATAGGCATTGCAGGCCGATGCTAACTTCCTGGGACTTCCGTCTGCGACGAGGGTTCCCCTGCAACAGCCTCGTACAACCCGAAGTAATGGCGGGCGCGGGCTACATCGCGTGCAATTTGGTCCTTTAATGCTTCGGGCGAAGGCCATTCGATTTCGGCGCGTATCCGGTCAAGGAAGCGAAGTTGAAGGTGAGTGGTCTCGTCCAGGGAAATTGGATGAAAGTCTAGGATGTGGCTTTCCACCGCAAAAGATTTCCTACCAAAGGTGGGCCGGTTCCCGACGTTGGTAACGGACGGAAATATTTCGCCATTCACTTCCAGGCAGGTAATATACACGCCGTTCGCTGGCAGCAATTCGTTGTATGGCGCCAGATTGATGGTGGGAACGGTATATCGCGAACCGTAACCGCGACCAGCGGCTGGCATTGAAAAAATTTCAAAAGGACGACCCAACAGTTGGCGGGCTGCGCGCATGTTCCCGTCCGAAATTGCAGCTCGCACGGCGCTGCTGGACACGACCGCTCCCCGGCGCATGGTGGAGGGATGCACGCGGACTTTGAAATGTAGCTCTTCTCCGAGAGCCGCCAGTTCGTTCACATCGGCGAGAGCACCGGCTCCAAAACGAAAATTTCTTCCCTCGTGCACTTCTACGGCTCCCAGCGCTTCGGCGAGGATCTTGTGCGCGAATTCTCGCGCCGTCAGCCGAGAGAGTGCATTGGTAAAAGGAAGAATGAGTACAGCTCCGATCCCGGTCTGCGCCAGAAGGTCCAGCTTGTGATCGAGCGGAGTAATCAGGCGAAGGCGGACCTCAGGACGCAAGATACGGACGGGATGGGGGTCGAAGCTCACGGCGACCGAATATGCATTCAGGTCATGAGCACGCTCGATGACTTCCGCGATGACAGCCTGATGTCCGCGATGCACGCCATCAAAATTTCCGACGGTCACAACAGAGGGCCGGAAATTGGTGGGAATCTCTTCAATGGAGTGGAAGATTTGCATGGCTATAATTCGATGGGAATGCGCAGCCCGTCATAGGCCATGTGGACATGGGATGGCAATTCGTTTTCGGTCTCAGCATGCCCCAGGTCGTGGGCGATATGCGTAAAATACGCGCTCTTCGGACGAATTTTTTCGACGAACTTCAAGGAAGTTTCCAGGTTCGAGTGACTCGGATGCGGGGTTCGGCGCAAGGCATCCAGAATTAACAGATCCAGATTTTGCAACAGGGAAAAACTTGCCTCGGGAATATCGCTCATGTCCGTCAGGTAGGCCGCGTTGCCAAAACGAAAGCCGACCGTTTCCAGGGGCCCGTGCAACAAAGGGACCGCCACGAAGTCAGCGCCAAACAGGTGTGTATGCGCCTCCAGCGCGCGAAGCTCAACCCGGGCTTTGTATGGATAGAGATTGCTCTCGGAAAATGTGTATTCAAAAACATGCCGCAGCACGTCCGTTGTGGTCTGGTCCGCATACAGAGGGATTTTGCCGGAACTCTGAAAGCTGAGGGGGCGTAAATCGTCGAGGCCCAGAATATGATCCGCATGGGCATGCGTGTACAACACGGCGTCGATGTGGCGCAGACCTTCACGGATGGCCTGCTGACGAAAATCAGGTCCGGAGTCGATCAGGATGCAGCGTTCGCTGTCCCCGTCGCGAAACAAGACAGAAATGGAAGGCCGTAAACGGCTGTCTCTGGGATCGCTGGACGTACAGACTGGGCAACTGCATCCCAGTGTCGGGACCCCCATGGATGTACCGCTGCCTAAAAAAACGATCTCTGCCTGCATCTGCACCTTTCGCTGTCGCAAGCCGTTTCCGCAGTTCCGCTTCGCTTACTTGCGTCCCGATGGTTTCTGTTGCGAAGGATTGGCGGCATTGCGTGCGATTGCATTGGTGATTTCGAGGAACATCATCCGCAGCTCGAACAAGGCGCTCTCCAGCAGACGCTGCTCGTCGAGGGTCAAATTTCCTTTCGTTTTTTCTGCCAGAACGCCCAGCAGATCGATGGTCTGACGCGCCCCCATCAAATCGATGCGCGGCTTTTCGCCGGGCTGTGTTCCCGCACCCATGCTCATCATCGCAGTCATGTACATGGACTGCACCAGATGATCGAAAACGACGGGGCCCAGCCGGGAGGAGTCGGGCGCCTTGGCGCGCAGAAGATCATCGAGCTGTTGTGTGGTCTGCTGGTAGGCCGCATTGGATTCCGCACTCTCCTGCGCCGTCGGCCCCTCTGGAAGCGTACTGGCCGCCGACTCTTCGTCGCCAGCAGAACTGGCGGCCGGCGCCGGGCTGGACTCCGCCGCATCTGCTCCATTAGAGGCTGTCGTAGGAGCTGGTTGCGGCGTCTCTGCTTGCCGCTCTTGTTGCTCCTTCGCCGCGTTCTGCGCTGCTTCCGGACGAATTTCTCCATCGGAAGAAATTTTGCGGCGATCGGTAAATGTGACCTGCGGTTCTTTTTCTGACATAAGAGAACTCATTTCCTTCCAACAGTTCGTTAATCCTACCGCCATGGTTCCTTACGGCTGGACCGTGTTATTGATGAAGTCAAATGGAAGTGGCGATGGCCTTGCATTGGTTTCATTTGCTGTCAATGTCGCGTTGCGCTCCAGCGCCTCGCGTCGAATCGTACCAAGCGCCACCACTCTCTCTCCAATGCCCGGAAGCGAGACCCGGGCGACGCTGGTGATCTCGCCCACCGGTTTGCCGTCGGCGAGCAGAGATGTTTGGGCTGTCGGTCTTGCATCTTCAAGCACGAAACCACTCAGCGTTCGATGCACGTTGCCGCGGGAACGAATGCGTTCGACGATTTCCTGGCCGAGATAGCAGCCTTTTGTGAAATGAAGCGCGCGCATCTGGTTGGTTTCCTGGGGCAGGTCTTTATTCGTCATGTCGACGGAATACGCGGGTGTTCCTTCCAGGATTCGCAATTGTTCGATGGAAATCGAGCCACAAGGCGTGGCGCCAACAGCAATCAGTGCACTCCACACATCGAGCGCGCGGTCCTGTTCCATCCAGATTTCGTAACGCGCCACCAGCGGGCTGTGCGCTGCCACGCCAACAATGGGATGGCCTTGCCAGGATGCTTCGACGAGATGCAGCGGCGACGGAGCAACCGGCAGCCCGGCCTCTGCAATTTTCTCAGCGGCCAGCGGACCGGCGATGCCAATCGCGGTCCAGGCCGGCTGTGGTTCGAGGGCAACGTCATCCATGATGATGTAGTGATCGAGGAAGGCAGTGAGCGCCTCGATTTGTACGCGATCCGTCTCAAGCCAAAGCGCGTCCGCGCGCCGGTAAATGTCAAGGTCGCCCTGAATACGGCCCTGAGCATTCAGTACAAACCCATAGCAGCCCGTGTTCTCTTCTAGCCCGGTGACGAAACTTGTGACCATGCCATTGAGCCAGCGCAAGCGGTCTTCGCCGGTACAACGAAGAAAACAACGCCAGCCAAGATCGTAGGCTCCGGCGGCAGTCAAAAGCGCGGCAAGTTCGTCGGGCGCACTGGAAAATACCTCGGGCGTCCGCGCACCACGATACTGACCAAGTCGCTGGGAAAAGCGCTCTCCGAGCGTGTTCGCCAATGGAGTTGCAGGCGCTAGGGTAGATAGTTCCATATCCGCGGCTCCCGCCGTCGATCCGCCGGAATTGATTTCGAAAAGATTGGGGATGGAATTGCTCATAGCGGCAGTTGCGGATCGTCTCACAAAGGTACACTCCAAATTATAGCGGGGATGCGAAAATATCCGTCTGTTGGAAGAGGTTGCATGAAGGATGACAAGTGTTCGTCGGATTGCCGCCTGGCACAATGCCGGGCGCGCAGCGCATGGTTGCCGCCGGTTCGTGGGTGTGTGGCTCTTTTCTGTCTGCTGCTCCCGGTCCTGGCACACGGAATGCAGCCGCCATCGGCAACCACGACCCCGCCTGCACCCACAAACCAGCCGCCGTCAGAGTCAAGTCGGAGTGCCGCATCCAAGCCTGCGAAGCCGACCCAGCCCACGCACATTACGCCGGAGCAGGCCCAGCAACTATTCAACTCCGTCGATGCGATCCTGCAGTTTGACAGTAAAGAAACCGGGCTGCCGGTGCTACATTCTGTCAAACGCCGCCTGGTGACCCGCGATGAAGTCGAGCACTACCTGACGCAACAGTTGCACGATGATCGCGATGCGAAGCGCCTGCAACGCAGTGATCTTGTGCTCAAGAAGTTCGGACTGCTGGACCGCGATTTCCAATTGCGACCATTTCTTGTTCGGCTACTCCGCGAGCAGATTGCCGGATACTACAACGACAAGACCAAAACTGTGAATTTACTGGACTGGATCCCACCCGAGGAACAGAAGCCGGTGCTGGCACACGAGTTGACCCACGCTCTACAAGACCAATACATTCATCTTGAAAAATGGGACAGGTCGGGCGATCAGGCGATTGCAAAAAATGCTCAACAGGATAACGCACACATCACCGCCGACGAAAAAGATACCGTCCGAGATGCCGTGATCGAAGGGCAGGCAATGGCGGTTTTTATCGACTACATCCTGGCCCCGAGCGGAAAGACTCTTCTCAATGCGCCGCAGCTTGCCGACAAAATGAATGACGCGATGAGTGACAACACAGACTCACCGACGCTTGCCAATGCCCCTCTGGTGCTGCAGCGTTCGCTGATATTTCCTTATGTGGACGGCCTGGATTTTGTGCGCGCCGTGTTGACCGCAAAAGGCAAGCAAGCAGCATTCGCCAGAATGCTGGACCATCCACCCACCTCGACATATGAAATTATGACGC
>JAKAAZ010000171.1 GCA_021802085.1 Acidobacteriota bacterium | reverse complement strand
GTCGCGCATGCGGATGTTCACTACCCAGCATGACCGACCCTTCAGGCTCATCTTGTATTGGAATCAATACCGGCCTTCAGGCTCATCTCGTATTGGAAGAGAGTCGCACGTGACTTAGCCCGCTCCCTCGTGTATGGTTTCAGGAGCGAACTCAAGCAAGCATCTCCGGTAGCCAATTTCCGGACGCGATCCCGATGAAACTGAACGCATATCTCATACGCAGCACTCTGGTGGGCGCCCTCGGCGGCCTGCTCTTCGGCTTTGACATCTCCGCCATCGCCGGCACCACGCGCGATCTCACGCGGTTCTTCACTCTCAGCAGTGCCCAGCTCGGCGTCACCATCACTGCCAGCCTCATCGGCACCATTCTGGGAGCCATGCTGTCCGGCATTCCCGCCCAGCGCCTGGGCCGGCGCGACGGTTTGCGCCTCATGGCCGTGCTCTATTTGATCTGCGCCGTGGGCAGCGCGGTGGCGTGGAACTGGGATGCCCTGCTCATCTTCCGCTTCATCGGCGGCATGGGCATAGGCGGCTTCTCGGTCCTCGGCCCCATGTACATTGCGGAGATCGCCCCCGCGGAGTGGCGCGGTCGCCTCGTCGGCACATTTCAGATCAACATCGTCACCGGCATCCTGCTCGGCTACACATCCGACTTCGCGATTGCGGCCCTTGTGCCCGGCGATGCAGACTGGCACTGGAAACTCGGCGTCGCCGCCATTCCAACCCTGCTTCTTCTGGGATTGTTGTTCACCATTAGCCGCAGTCCGCGCTGGCTCGCGATGCGCGGCCATGTCGAGGAAGCGCGCAACGTGCTGCAGCGGATCGGCTCACCCAACGCGGAAGCACAGCTCAAGGAGATCATCGACTCCATTCATACGGACGAGACCACGCGAACGGAACATCTGTTCAAGCGGAAATATGCCCTGCCCATTTTTCTCGCCGTCACCCTGGGCATCTTCAACCAGCTCTCCGGCATTAACGCGGTCCTGTATTACCTCAACTTCATCTTCACCAAGGCCGGTTTCAGCAACCTCTCCAGCGACCAGCAATCCATCTATGTCGGGCTGGCGAACATGCTCACCACGCTGGTTGCGATGACCGTTATCGACAAGATTGGCCGCAAAACCCTCCTGCTGGTCGGCGCGGTCGGCATGACCATCTGCCTGGGCATTATCGGCGTCGTCTTCCAGACGCAGAGCCACCAAACGGCGCTGCTCCCGCTGCTGATCCTCTATATCATCGCGTTCGCATTTTCCCAGGGCGCGGTCGTCTGGGTCTATCTTGGCGAGGTCTTCCCCACCAAGGTACGTTCCAAGGGGCAAAGCCTCGGCACCACGGCAAACTGGCTCACCACCGCCCTGCTTGCGTTTGTGTTTCCCATTCTCGCCGTCCACCACGCGGCCGTTCCGTTCTATTTCTTTGCCGCCATGATGGCGCTGCAATTCTTCGTCGTACTCTTCATCTATCCAGAGACCAAGGGCGTGAGCCTCGAACAGCTGCAACATAAAATGGGGATCGATTAAGCCGCACGCACATGGAAGAATCCGGGTGCCCCAGGTCTCGATTCTGAAACCTGGGATTCAGACGGCCTGATACAACTCCCCGCAATCCTAGCCAAGAGATTCCGACACCAAGGCCAATTCCCTTACAATTGAAGCCAACCTCTATGTCCACTCCGCAAGCCACACGCTCCACCCTCCTGCATCTGATCGCGACCCTTTCCTTCCGCCTGGGAAGCTTCACTCTGTCCTCCGGCGCACATAGCGACTATTACATCGACTGCCGCACCACCACGCTGCACGCGGAAGGCGGACGTCTCGCCGGCCTTGCTCTCTACGATCTGATCCGAGCGCACAACCTGAATCCGCAAGCCGTCGGCGGCCTCACCATGGGCGCGGACCCGCTCGTCTCGAACATCGCCTCGGCCAGCGCATGGGACCATCTCCAGCATCCCGAAGCGTCACTGATCCACGGCTTTCTGGTTCGCAAGGCGGAAAAAGCCCACGGTACCGGCCGCCGCATTGAAGGCTTTACCGAACCCGGCGCACGCGTCGTCATCGTCGATGACGTTTGCACCACGGGAGCTTCCACAATCCAGGCCATCGAAGCTGCGCGAGACGCCAAGTTTCAAGTCGTCGGCGTGCTGTGCCTTGTCGACCGGCAGGAGATGAATGGCCGCGCAGCTGTCGAAGCCGCTGCCGCGAGTGCGCCCTTCCTGTCCTTGTTCACCGCCGCCGATGTGCGCGCCGCGCATCTTGCAGCGAAATAATTTCGCGTTGCCGCCTGTAGCCGCTGCATCCATCTATACGTTGCTGGAGGGGAGGATCCATGGACGCCTGCACGCATCTCGATCAAATCAAAAATGTCACTCCACGGACGCCGCAAGGGTGCGAAGAATGCCTGAAGATGGGCGACGAGTGGGTCCACCTGCGCCTTTGCCTCGAATGCGGCCACGTCGGCTGCTGCGATTCCTCGAAGAACAAACACGCGACCAAACATTTTCACAAGACAAAGCACCCCATCATGCGCTCCTTCGAGCCAGGAGAGAACTGGGGCTGGTGCTACATCGACGAGATGGAGCTGGATTTTGCCTGAACGCGAACGGATGTGATATTTTCCATTCCAATGCGGGACCAAGGAACACAAGACGAGTCGACATGAAAGTCGAAGTGCTGTACATAGCGGGATGTCCCAATCACAAACCGGCCGTAGCGCGTGTACAGCAGGCATTGGGCGCAACCGGGTTGTCGGCTGAAATTGAGGAGTTGGAGGTCCGCGACGCAGACATGGCGCGGCGTGTCGGCTTTCTTGGCTCGCCGTCGGTCCGCGTCGACGAACTCGATGTCGAGAAGGATGCGCGCGCGACACAGTCTTTCGGATTTGGCTGCAGAAGCTATGCCGAAGCGGACGGCCGGACTGGGCTTCCCTCGCTCGACCTGATCCGCGAAGCATTGCTGGAAGCAGCAGCGCCTTCAGAACATGCTGGAGCCAAGGTGTGAGCATGGCCACCAGCGTGGAGTCTCGGACGCTGGTTGCTGGAGGCATCGCGGCCATACTCGCCTCCAGTTGTTGCCTGGGACCATTGCTGCTGGTCGCGCTCGGCTTCAGCGGCGCATGGATCGGAAATCTGACCCGTCTAGAACCGTACCGGCCATGGTTTCTCGGAATCGCGTTGCTCTGTTTGGCCTTGGCGGCGCGCCGCATCTTTGGTAAAGCTGCGAACCAAAATTCCCTTCCGCTCGCCGTCTCGCCAAACGGTCAGTGCGCGCCGGGAGCGGCCTGCGCCAGTCCGAAAAGTAAAAATTTTCAAAAGATAATTTTTATCGTTGTGTGCTTGCTGGTCGCCGTGGCGTTCGTGTTCCCCTATTTTGCCCGCTTCTTCTACTAGGAGGGTTGTCGTGAAACGAATGTTTGCTGTCATGCTTTGTGCTGGGCTGGTCCCAGCAGCTATGTGGGCTGCTCCCAAGTCCATCACTCTGGACGTGCCGGGAATGACCTGTCCCGCCTGCCCAATCACAATCAAGAAAACTTTGCTGAAACAACCCGGAGTGACCAGCGTCGCCGTGCGGTACCAGAAGAAGGAACTGGTGGTGGCGTTTGACGACGCAAAAACCAATGCATCCGCAATTATGAAATCGACCGCATCTATCGGTTTTCCTTCCACCGTCGTCCGGTAGAAGGCCCGAGACCGCCCGCGTGCAATAAACTGGAAGCAGTATGATTCCGACCCTTGAGTGGACCGATGCCGGTGTGCGCTTTCTCGACCAGACGAAGCTGCCGCTGGAAGAAACCTATGTACTCGCCGAAGACTACCGCGCCGTCGCGGAGGTCATCCGCACGATGATTGTGCGCGGCGCTCCGGCCATTGGTGTCAGCGCGGCCATGGGCGTGGCCCTCGGGCTCCAGCGCAGCCAGGCCGCCGATATCGCCCAGTTGGACGAAGACCTGCAAATCATCTGCAACACCCTCGCGGCCACGCGCCCCACAGCGGTCAATCTTTTCTGGGGAATTGAACGCATCCGCCAGTTGGTGCGCGCCTTGTCGCAGGAACCCTGCGCGACCATCCCTCAAATCCAGCAAGCCGCCGTTGCCGAGGCGCGCCGCATGTACGACGAAGACATCGCCGCCTGCCGTGCCATGGGCGCACACGGCGCCGCACTGATGCCTCACGCTGGCGGCGTATTGACCCACTGCAATGCGGGCGCTTTGGCGACCTGCGGCTACGGGACCGCACTCGGCGTCATTCGCGCCGCTGTTGAGCGCGGACACAAGCTGCATGTCTACGCCGACGAAACCCGGCCCTTTCTGCAGGGAGCGCGCCTGACCGCATGGGAACTGCTACATGACAACATCCCCACAACTGTCCTCTGCGACAACATGGCCGCCAGCCAGATGCGCGCCGGAAAAATTCAGGCCGTCATCGTCGGTGCCGACCGCATCGCCGCCAACGGTGATGTTGCCAACAAAATTGGCACTTATGGCGTCGCTGTTCTCGCCAAGGAACACGGCATCCCGTTTTACGTCGCCGCTCCCTGGTCCACCATCGATATGGAAACCGCGACCGGCGAGCTGATCCCCATTGAAGAACGCGCCGCGAAAGAAGTCACGCACTTCAACGGCAAACAAATTACTCCATCGAACGCGGAAATTTCCAACCCCGCCTTCGATGTCACACCGGCCAGGTACGTGACCGCCATCATCACCGAGCGCGGCATTCTGGTGCCGCCCTACGAGCACGCACTACGCCTCGGCACGGAACAGGCAGTGCACGTATTGCACGTATAAAGACATTTCCGCGCGCCCGGACCGGCTGCGTTGCAGAATGAGATGAACTCTTCTTTACGAGCAGCGTCCTAGAAACGACGCCAACAATGTGCGTGGTGTCAAAAAAAGCATATTGGTCCAGTATTTCTTCAAATCTTCCGGCAAACATAGTCGGCGAAACGTAAACTTCATGGTTGCCTTGTCGCAGGTGAATGCGAATATCGAGTACTGCCACTCGGCGCAGAGGCCCAGCAGTTCGCTTGAATTGCATTCCACCAGGATCAAGGGTTGATGGGCCGCGACCGTCTTCTTCATTCCCAACAGCACTTCGAGGTCATGCCCTTCGGCGTCGATCTTGATAATCGTCGGCTTGATGCCCGGACGGCCAGCCACGAAATCGTCGACGCTGGTGGTCTTGACTTCGATTGTTGTGCCCCCGGATGCCTGCAGCGTACTCATGCTTGAATCCCCGCCAACGTAAAACCGCCCTGTTCCGCTGTGCGACGACACCGCTTCATCCACAACCTCAATGTTGCGCGCCGATGCCGCGTTCGCCTTTAAGTCCGGCAGATTTCTGGGATCAGGCTCGAATGCAAATACTTTACGGACCAGAGGATGCAGATACATTGAGTAATATCCAATGTGCGCTCCTATATCCATAAAGTCGCTATCGCGATTGGCAAATTGAGCAAACAGTTCTTCAGCGCCCCAATCGATGTGAGCTTTCGTCACGTAGACCGAAGTAGCACTTTTACTCCATCGCGGCAGAACGATCGAAGAACCGGTAGGCAGGCGCATCCGGTTGTCGCGCTTCAAAACACGCTTCGTGAACTGCCGCAGGGAGTAGCGCGAAAGCCAGCGGGCAACGCCAACCTGTCGGATAAAATCTGTGTCGATGAATCCTAAATCCATCACGGTCGCGTATTCCTATGGCATTGCTATGATTTTCGAACATAACACGGATCGAGTTCGAAAACGTCTGGAGACTATCTTCGGAGCCTGAACGCGGGAGAGGAAAGTCCATCCTCCAGATGCGCCTGTTGGTCGGTTCGAGGCCGCCTCTAATCCGTCCGCATCGTCTTCACATTGCCACTGACGATCAATTTCGCTTCCGTCGCCGCCTGCACTTGCTCCGCAGCGACCCCCGGCGCAATTTCTTCCAACACCAGCCCTTGCGGTGTCACGCGAATGTACGCCAACTCCGTCACGACGGTGTCCACCACCACGCCCACGCCGGTCAGCGGCAACGTGCAGCGCACCAGAATTTTCGGCCTTCCATCCCGCGTGGTGTGTTCCATGGCGACGATGACGCGGCGCGCGCTGGCCACCAGGTCCATCGCCCCGCCCATGCCCTTCACCATCTTTCCAGGAATCATCCAGTTGGCGAGATTGCCTGTCTCGTCTACTTCCATCGCGCCCAGCACGCTCAGGTCCACGTGGCCGCCGCGAATCATGGCAAAAGAATCCGCACTCGAAAAATACGCCGTCCCCGGCAGTTCGCTCACCGTCTCCTTGCCCGCATTGATCAGGTCCGGATCTTCCTGCCCAGCCAGCGGATACGGCCCCACTCCCAGCATTCCATTTTCCGATTGCAGCACCACTTCCATTCCAGCAGGCACGCAGTTCGCCACCAGGGTCGGCATGCCAATGCCAAGATTCACATAGTAGCCATCGCGCAGCTCCTGGGCCACGCGTTTCACGATCCGCATCACAATCGCCGCGCGCTTGTCCGCAACCACCTGCGGTTCGCTTGCGCGCGCCGCCGCACGTGCGCCCATATTCACATTAACGGCATCCGACATTTCTTCACCGGCATTTGAATTCGATAGAGTAGTCATTGCGGGTCTATCTTTCTTTTGCCCTTTACCTGAATGCCTTCCATCTTCAAGTTGCGGGTCCCCTCACTGCTGCGCGGCAACCTGCTGGCCCTCGTCAGCCTGGCGATTTCGTTTCCGCTGGCGAAATTTCCATACGACCATGCCAGCCCCGCCATGATTTTGCCCATCCTCGGCGCTACCGCGGGCATGGTGGAAACATTTCGCTGCATTCGCGTGCGTTGGAGCTGGTATCACGGCGCCGTTCTCCTCAGCCTCTACATGGACGTGCTGATACTCACCATGATTCTGTTTCTCGCACTCTATCCCTTCATCACTCGTTGAAATAATAAAATCGACCAGGCGGATACCCCAGGTCTCATCCGCAGCGGCGGAAGCCCTGGGATTCTCCGCAACCCATCCCGGCTTCGTGTCCGGGCACGACTCCAGTCGTGCCGCAATCGCAGCGAAAAACTTGCTGGCGTCAGCCCTCGTCGCATTACTCGCTTCGCACCGTCCGCCGCTCGATTCGCTTCTCGTACCTTTCCCCGACAACAATCCTCTGCACATAAATCCCAGGCGTCATCACCTCGTCCGGCCCAATCTCCCCCGGCTCGACCATCTGTTCCAGTTCCGCAATCGTGATGCGCGCGGCCGTTGCCATCATGGGATTGAAGTTGCGCGCCGTCTTGCGATAGATCAGGTTGCCCATGCGATCGCCCTTCCACGCTTTCACCAGCGCAAAATCGGCCCGCAATGCCCGCTCCATCAAATACATTTTTCCGTCGAACTCCCTGGACTCTTTCCCTTCGGCCACCACCGTTCCCACGCCCGCAGGCGTGTAAAACGCCGGAATACCCGCCCCGCCCGCACGGATGCGTTCCGCCAGCGTGCCCTGCGGAATCAACCTCAAGTCCAGCTTGCCAGCCAATACGCGTTCTTCCAGCAGCTTATTTTCGCCCACATAACTGCCTGTATGCGACGCGATCATGCCCGCCTCCAGCATCCGTCCCATGCCGAAGCCGTCCACACCCATATTGTTGCTGATGGTGTGGAGATTCTTCACCCCCTTGCGCACCAGCGCATCGATCAGGTTCTCGGGAATTCCGCACAATCCAAAACCGCCCAGCATAATGGTGGCGCCCTCGAAAATATCTTCGACCGCCGCCTCCGCCGTGGGCCACACCTTGTTCATGCATCCTCATTCCAGCAGTCTGGATTCTGCATCTGGGATCGATCCAGGACTTCTGGAGAATATCGCAGAGAATGAGCATACTCCAACCGTTTCCATGGGGCTTCCCCATTCGCATTTGGCCGGGTAGCTCGATTCTTTTTGCACCATTTCGGCCCCACAATGATAGGATGTGCGCAACTCTGCTGCATGGCGCGCC
>JAKAAZ010000170.1 GCA_021802085.1 Acidobacteriota bacterium | reverse complement strand
TTCAGCCACACGTTGCGTTGCGAAATTTTCACAACACCCCCGCCTTCGATCTCGAAGCCGATCAGCCCCTTCGATTGGCTGAATGTTGGATCGTTGTCGACCAGGATAGCCATCACGTGTCCGTTGATGATGTGAATCAGTGTGTTTCCATCGGCGATCACTTCATACTGATTCCATTCGCCCGGTTTGATGAAGGCCTTGAGTTCGTCGGACGTGCCTAATGTCGCCAGCAGCCGGGGAGCTTTTCCTTGATCCGTTTCGACCATCTGGCCTCGCCACGCAATAATTCCGCGCCCAGTACCTTGCTCGTACAGTTGGCCCGTATACTTGTTGCCGTAATCGAAATCCGCCTGATACCCTCGCATGTCCCACTTGGCATATTTCCGACTGCGCGCCTTCTCTGTTGCGGGAGAGATGTTGATGCTTCGGTATTGAATCCCTCCATTTGCGCCGGAGCCTTCAAGTTTCATTTCCGCCTTCAACTCGAAGTTCGCCGGCTCGCCGCCACGCCAGATGATATTGGTCGTACCGGAAGGATGTTCCGGACTCGATTCGCCGACGATGGCCCCATCTTCCACGTGCCATACATCGGGAGATCCGTCCCAGCCGTGGAGCGTTTTGCCGTCGAAGATCTGAACCCATCCATTGTGATCGTTAAAGTCGATGGGTTCAGGTTGGGTGAAGCCCCCGCTATGGTGAGCTGCGCCTGCATGACGCCCAGCACTGGCAGAAACCTGTTGAGCAGCGAGTCGCGATCCTGCGAACGGATGGATCGAAACGATGAGGAAGGCAGTCGATAGTAAACAGCTTCCAACAATAACGTGGTGCGCTCTTAGATATTTGGACAACGCTCTTCCTCCTCAAACTGCTCGCGAATACGGATAGATTATGCGAGGACTTTTTCCCACTGCTTGGTCTTAGCCGACTTCAGGACCGCATCGGTCACATACTCCGTGGCCAGCCCATCCGCAAAGGATGGCGATATTTTTTCATTCTTCCCAATTGCCTGAAGAAAATCGGCGATCTGATGAATGAATGTGTGCTCATAACCTATTTGCAGCCCCGGTACCCACCAATGCTTCATATAGGGATGATCGCTGTCCGTAATATGAACGCTCTTCCATCCGCGCAATCGCGATTCATCGCGGTGATCGAAGTACTGCAGACGGTGAAGATCGTGAAGGTCCCACCCCGCAGAAGCGTGTTCCCCATTGACCTCCAGCGTAAAGAGCGCCTTGTGACCGCGCGCATAGCGCGTGGCCTCGAAGGTAGCGAGCGATCCATTTGCAAAGCGACATAAGAACGCGCTGGCATCATCGATTCCAACCGGCTCAACGTTGCCGGTCAGGGTGTGTTTGCGCTCTTTGACAAAGGTCTCCGTCATGGCTGTAACCTCGGTGATGGGCCCGTTCAGCCACAATGCCATATCGATGTTATGCGCGAGCAAATCGCCGGTGACGCCGCTGCCTGCGACTGACAGATCCAGACGCCACAGCCCCTCACCACCTTGCGGCAGATCTTTCGAAATCGTCCAGTCCTGCAGAAACTTTGACCGGTAATGGAAAATGCGGCCGAAACGTCCTTCGTCCAGCAGTTGCTTCAGCAGAACGACGGCCGGCACGCGGCGATAGTTATACCAAACCATATTCGGCACATTGGCTGCCTCTACCGCATCCGTCATCGCACTGGCTTCTGCCGCGGTGCGCCCCAGGGGTTTTTCGCAAAGCACCATTTTCCCCGCCTTGGCGGCGGCAATCGCAATCTCCGCGTGCGTATCGTTCGGACTGGCAATATCGATCAGGTCGATATCCCGCCGCTGCACAAGAGTCCGCCAATCCGTTTCCACGGATTGATAGCCCCAGGTTTCTGCAAACCCTTTCGCTCGGTCAGCATTGCGCCCGCAGACGGCCTTGAGTATCGGCTGGTACGGTACATCGAAAAATCGCGGCGCCTGAAGGTACGCATTGGAATGAGTGCGCGCCATAAAACCATACCCGACCAGGCCGATATTCAGATTTTTCCTCGCCATAACGATGTGCGATTCTCCTAACTCAATCCCATCCGTGGGCATTGCGCACTGCGATCATTGTCCTGAGCACATTGTTCCACGTATCCGGCATCAGCATGGTTGCGTTGGGAAACATGCAGCCGTCCCAGCAGATATGCTCATACGCGCGAGTGGGAACTCCGCTTTCATCACGCATCCACAAGCCCGCAACGGCAACGATGTCCATTCTGCCGTTGGGGTCGTTCGCCTGACAGTGGCGTCCAGTCTTGTCATGTGAGCCGGAGCCCCTGACGGTGCCATCGTTCTGGGCCACATGAAAGTCGATGGTCCATGGACGCAGCGCCTTCGTCACTGTTTGCAGAGATTCCATCAAGACATTCTGCTGCGACCAATCGAAATTCTCCGGCAGCAATCGGTCTTCCGGAGCGTTATATCCCAGGGTGTACAGCAGAGAGTGGGCCATATCTGCCTGGAACCCAAGCGTCTGGGGACGGTTCACCATTTCCAGCAGTTCAACCATCCGCTTCCAACTATGCATGCCTCCCCAGCAGATCTCGCCTTCTGCCGCGAGCCGCTCTCCATAGTCTTCGGCGATGACGCAGGCCTCCCGAAACGTTTCCGCGATTCGCTTTGTATTGCCAATAGGATCGCTCGCCCAGTCTGCGACCCCCGATGCGGAATCGATCCGTACGATTCCATACCTGCGGATCCCAATGTCACGCAACTTTTTGCCGATAGCGCAAGCTTTTCGGACCTGCGTCAGAAACTTCTTAACTTCATCCTGAGAACCCATCGCTGAACCGCCGCCCGCAGGGGGCCAGACCGGGGCAACCAGGGAGCCGACCACGAGTTGGCGCTGGGCAATGCTATCGGCAACGCGCTTTATATCAGAGTCGGTGGAGTCGATGTCGGTATGTGGCGAGGACAGGAACAGATCGACTCCATCGAAACGGATGCCATCCACCTCGGCCTCCGCCGTCAGGTTCAGCATGGTCTCCAAATCGATAGGCGGCTCGGAGTCCGCTCCCTTTCCTACGATGCCGGGCCACATCGCGTTGTGGATGGCAGGGCTCTTGTGTAGATTGACTGCGCTCACGATCCCCTCAGCTCACTTATGACACATCGGTTTTGCATCCGGATTGCCGGGCCCGAAATGCTTCAGGAAGACGAGCGGGTCGGATGCACTTGGATTTTCGATTCGAACGCCTTGCCTGGCAACTTCCGCCGTGACGAATACCTCATCCTCGGTCATGTCGCCGAACCGAATCATGGAGGGTGTTGCCACAGACTGACCGCCAATCGCTCCATAGCCCTGGGTCAGGATCACGCCATACGCCGCGCTATCCCGGATGGTCACAGTCCGCTTCGGCAGCACCGTCAGCTCCTTCGCGGAGTAATAGGGCGTGCCATACGTAATCCAAAGTTCGCGATAGCCGTCGGACTCCATTTCCGCAATCGGTTTCACCGGGCGCGGAAAGGTTTTATTCATCTTCGCAAACTCGGGGTTCACGTTGGCATCCCAGTCGAGCATGCTGACAAGGTAGTCAAGATCGTGATGGAATTCAGTCTTGACGTCCTTGGTCATCAGACTCCAATCCACAATCCGCCCCTCGACCTCGGACTGAAACATCGCAAACACATCGCTGTTGACCTGCGGCTCATACGTCACCAGCGAACCGGGTGCGTGCAGGATTCCCGGGTTGACCTGCCATCCGGTGCCTGGCTCCAGGCGATAGGCGCGTGAATGAAGAAGAATGCCGTTATCCCCCTGATTCCACTTCTCCAGGCATCGTCGGATGTCTTCTTTCGTCGTTCCCGGCTCAAGTCCCATATAAGTGTGGGGAAAGTTGTTTTGCGTCAGGTTGTATTGCGGCGGGAAGTAGTAGGCTTCCGGTTTTCCCTTCTGTCCCACCAGCTTCGCGAACGCGTCGCTCTGGTGCATGTGGTGCGGGATGGGGCCCATATTGTCAAAAAACTTGCAGAGCAGGTTCCATCCCCCCTCCCGCTGCATCACCTCTTCGCCAAGCAACAAGTCTCCGGCAGTTTCGACCGCTTCTTTCAGCAGAAATTTTTTGCCGCTCTTGACTCGAACGTAACTGAGCCCCTCATCCGGCAGAGTCTCCGGCCCGTTCGAAGCCTTCGTCGTCGATGAAAACCAGCGTTCGTTAATCCCTCCCCGATGACCTCCGAACGCATAGAGATCATCCGGGTGCAGCTTCAACCTTTTTCCGGGAATCATGAAGGAGCGTGGCACCCAACACGGTTCCAACCGCAAAATTCCCGCGCCTTCGTCGAGCGCTTCTTGTATCTGAGATCGGTTTCGCATGATTGACTCTTCCTTTTGCTCTAGTGCTCCATCGGAATTCCGAATGAGTAGAGAGTATGGTCGTGGGTTGTAAAGAAGACATGACCATCGCCTACTGACACGCCGGAGAGATGGGTGTAGGTATCGATTGCGCCTCCGCTGGAGTACAGTTCCTTACCCGTTGCGGCGTCCAATGCATAAAGGATCGCGTGATCGGAAGCGTCACCACCGGCGAGAGCAAATACGACTCCATTAACGATCGCAGGAGGCGCCGGATTCCTCAAGTCGCGTGAGATCCAAGCTGGCGTGAGAACCGGGCGACCGTCCTTGTCCTCCACTTTAAAGGCAATGATGCTGCCGTGCGGTGCAGCGCCATTGACGCTGGCAAACTTGACATCCCGCTGTACAGGCCCCGAGATCGATGCCAAGACCCAGAGCGCGCCGTTGTTGTCCTGCCAACTCGCCAGGCTCTCCCACGCACCCTTTTTCGGGGTCTTGGAAATTCGACCCGTCTCAGCCAGCGGAGTGTGGTGGTCCTTTCCTCCGAGCGATTCGCTGTCCAATAAAACAATGCTACCGTCCTTACCCGGTGCTGTCACCAAATCCTTGTCCTTATAACTCAGGACTACCGGGCTGACATTCAGCATTCGAACTTTCGCGCTATCCGAAGCTGTGTACCAATCCTTCACCTTCAGGTCCTTGGCAGTCAGTGCCACAACGCTATTGGCATGCACCCCGGTAGATGGATCGGACGTGCCCGCACCGGTGGAGATATACACGGTACCGTCTGCTCCGATCGCCGGTCCCGTCAAGTCCGCCGGGCGGACTTTCTGAGATTGATAACTGGCGATGGGATGCTCCGGCGTGTTGAGGTCGATGGACCAGACCGCATTGGGAGCATTGCCGCAGTCTCGAGTCGATTCTGTGTACACGAACCTGTCGTTCATGTTCAGGCCGGACGAATCTCCAGCCGACGCAGGAAGAAACTTCACGGCTGGCGCATAATCCAGGCCCGTAGCAAGGATTTGCTCATGAAGGTATCCGTCACGGGTCAGTACGTAGACTCCCTTCAGGGAAAATCCGCCACCTGCCGCCGGAGCGCCGATCCAGCGATCCGCAGTAGTCGGAGCCGACGCTGACCTCGAACTGGCATGGGAGCGTCTGGCGCCAAAGTGAATGACAAGCGGCGGCTCCATAAGAATCTGGATATTCGAGCCACTGCATGTTCCAGTGGAACCCGAAGACTCAACTTGAAAGTCCTTTTGCCAAAGAAGCGTGCCCAGGGCATAGTCCACTGCATAGAGGGAATTTGAGTCGCCCCACAGCGCTATATCTTTGAATCCACGGCTACTAATGATGCTGGGAGTGACAAGAGGTTCGCTGAACCCCCCTGTCTGCTGGGCCTCGCTTCCGAGCTTGAGCTTCCACAGCAACTTGAACGAGGTGGCTACGGTCTCGGCCGAAATCTTCGATTCCGTTTTTTGCCAGCTGTTATGCGCGGCATCGCCGTCTGCTACATGCCAGTGTCCGCGTGCTTGAACTCGCGCCATCGCAGTCCCCAGACATGCTGCGACCAAACACAGTGTGAGTGACCAATCCAGAAATCTTCGCATCAATCAACATTCCTCGATTCGCATTCGAATAGGACTACGTCCGCTTGGGACCTCGGAGGGGACAGGCTATGGCAAGCCGAAACAATAAATCGTCCCATCAAAAGTGCCAAAAATCACCCGCCCCCCCGCAACGGCAATGCCGGCCTGGTGCAGGAAGGATGTCACCTGGTCCCCACTCGAATACAGTTCTTTGCCGGTTTCAGCATCCAGCGCATAGAGCTTCGCTGGAATCGATCGTTTCACCCGTTCTTGCCAGCTATAGAGTCCCCCGTCAACATCATTCGCCTGCCCGGTAAATTCGCCGGCGGCCAGCACAAATACCACACCGTTGGCCACGACCGGGGGCTCAGCGGTCATCATGTCGCGCGAGAGCCACGCCGGCGTCAGTTCCATCTTTCCACCCTTGTCGGTTAACTTCATGGCGATCACACCGCCATTCGGCGTTGCCCCGTGTGTGATCGGAAACGGCACCGCTACCGGGCCGCCAATTGGCGCCAACACCCATCGCGTTCCATCGTGGTCCTTCCAACTCGCAAGACTTCCCCAAGTACCTTCGGTCTGGAAGTTTGCATTTGTATTGGATACGAGAGGGCTGCGGTACAAAGGATCAAAGTGGTTGGGTCCGCCCAGCGATTTGCTGTCCATCAGAAAATAGCGGCCTTCTTTGCCCGAGCCAACCAATAAGTCTCGTCCTTCGTAAGGGAAGACGACCGGCGTCACATCCATATCCAAATCTCGAATGGTCAACCATTCATGATTGATCGGCGTGTAATAGTCTTTGAGCGTCAGCGTGTCGTTGGAAGAAGTGTAAGCCTGCACAGTCGTCGATAACTGCCCAGTCGCGGGGTCGTAGGGGCCGTCTCCGGTCTCTAAATAAATAGTTCCGTCCGTGCCAATCGAAGGACCCGCGGTCCCGAAAATTCCTCCCTGTCGAACCGGGGAAGAAAAAGCCTTTCCATTGGTTAAATCGACAGCATACAACTTGTTGGGGACGCCGTAGCAGCCTTGCCCAGTCGCTGTGTACACCACATTGTCCTTCAGGTTCAATCCGTAGGGCTTCCCGTACGCGGCGGGAAGCATCTGCATGGGCGGTTTTGCTTCATCGCCCGTAGACAGATCCAATATGTGCAGATACCCGTCCGTGCCCAGCACGTAAAGGAAGCGGTTCGCCGCTCCGGCCGGCGTCACCACCGGCGTGGCGGACAAAGCCTTCGAACAAATAAAGCCGCTGTTGATGTCCGAGGTCTGTGGTTTGTCCGACGCCCATTTCAACTGTTTCTGCCACAGCATCGTGCCACTGTCAGCATCGATGGCATAGACCTCATTCGCGGCTCCCGCCAAAATTGCCAATGTCTTGACACCGCTCGCCGTTTGGACGCCGGCAATGATCAGCGGCTCCCGAAAGGAATGCATCCCCATCGACTTGTTATCGGTCTTCACCTTCCAGAGAAGGCGAATGTCCTTCGCATTGCTTGTTGTCAGCTTGCTTTCGTCTCTCTGCCATCCATCGCGCTGTGCATCAAAGCTGCTCGTTCTCCACTCCGGAGCGCTCGTTGACTGCCCCTGGGCCGCATAGAGTCCCATGTAAGTGGAACAAAGGCAAGCAAACAGCAGGAAACGAGATGCTTTAGGGATCATTGGAGAGAGTCTAGGTGGATTCACGCTGAAAAACCTGGGAAGGAAGGAAATCTTCGCCTGCATGGACCAGGTTTGCCGGCATTTTTGGATACTTCGCTGCAGTACATCGTTATTCATGTGTTCTGGGATGGAGAATTCTTATTTTCGGATGTTAAAAATAGTGCCGATAGAAGCGATGCCCAGTGTACGCTCGCGTTCTAAAAAACGTCAAGAAACACTCTCTTCCAATACAAGATGAGCCTGAAGGGTCGGTCATGCTGGGTAGTGAACATCCGCATGCACGATGCAGAGAAGTTGAGTTTGGAGGCGATGGGCCGGTTCGTCGAGGCCAGCGAGGAAATCCGGTTTGAGGGCGAAAATCGGCGGCAGCTCTATGGCTGGGTGGAGCAGGTGCTGGTCGGACAGCAATATG
>JAKAAZ010000169.1 GCA_021802085.1 Acidobacteriota bacterium | reverse complement strand
ATTGATCTAGGTACGACAGGTTTTCATTTGGTTGGACTCAACCGGCGCGGCGAAGTTGCGGTGCGCCCATGTGGCCGCCACCCAATGGGGGACCAAGCGTTATTTACAGATGAGTCGGTTGGCTGAACTCATGGCCATCGCCTGAGCGCTCGGCAGTGCACCCATGGGGGACACTGCCGAATCAACCTCAACCAACAACCTTCCAGTGCTGAAGTTGAAATTGAAAGTGCGAAAAATTCTGGACACTACCATACCGCTTCGGTCATCACACGTCTTCCTTGCCGATTTTCAATTCCCGAGCGAAGGGAGCTGTTTTTCCGGGGTCATGTCATTTCTCGGTCGAGAAAATATATTCTGTGATGCTATGGAATGTTTGTCCCGGCTTGAGCTCAGTTGACGGAAAGTCGGGATGGTTGGGAGAGTCCGGGAAATGCTGGGTTTCGAGACACAATGCGGCATGTTTCCCATAGATATGCCCGTTCTTGCCAGGGGTTGTTCCGTCGAGGAAATTTCCGGAATAGAACTGGATCCCGGGCTGGGTTGTTTTGACAACCAGCATGCGCCCAGTCTGCGGGTCTAGCACACGGGCAGCTTCGTGGAGAGATTGACCGTCGCTGCGGCGGTTCAGGACGAAATTTTCGTCATAGCCTTTTGCGAAATGGAGTTGTTCATTGTCCTGGTCGATTCGTTTGCCGACGGGCGTTGGCGTACGGAAATCAAACGGGGTGTCGGCAACCGGGGCTAATTGTCCCGTAGGAATCAGTCCCGCATTGACGGGAGTGTAGCGTTCGGCTGGAATGGTGAGAACGTCATTCAGGATATTCCCTTGCCCTTCCCCAGCCAGATTGAAATAACTGTGGTTGGTCAGGTTCAAGACGGTATCGGCATCCGTTGTCGCGAAATATTCGATCTTCAACGCATCGGGGGTAAGGGTGTAGCGTACCTGAGCGGTGAGAGTCCCGGGAAAGCCCTGATCTCCATTCTTGCTGATGAGAGCCAACTCCACGCCGTGCGGAATTTCGTGGGCAGTCCACACACGTTTGTCAAACCCCACTGTTCCACCATGTAGAGTGTTGTCGCCATCGTTTTTTGGCAGATGATATCGCTTTCCATCCAGCAGAAATGTTCCATGGCCGATGCGATTGGCGTAGCGCCCTACGATGGCCCCAAAGTAGGTTTTCGAATCGGCGGTATAAGGCGTCAGGGAGTCATACCCGAGCACGACATCTGCCACTTTGCCATTTCTATCGGGCACTTCCAGCGAGACAAGACGAGCGCCATAGGTCATGATGCGGGCCTTGAGGGCGCCTTCCTGCAGCGTGAAAATGTAGATTGCTGTTCCGTCCGGCATCGTGCCGAAAACCGACTTTGTTATTTCCCCTTGCATACACAACCCCTGGAAACCGATGATGCACAGCAAGCAAATACACGCGAATGCTTTACCGCCTGCCCGAAAGATAGCCACCGATAACTCCCCTATCGCAAATGAACTTCGATTACCTCAATTGAGTATGCCGGAAACACGCGGTGCAAGTCGGAGGAAATGCGCGTGCTCGTGCTTTTGACCGGGACGATTCTTGCAGGATTACCGAGCGAGTTGGTTTCCTCCATGGAATGTCCGCTCAAGGTAGTGATTGTAGCCGTTCCGGTGGGCTGATCCTTCCCGATTAATTGGATGTCGAGCAGCTGCGGCCTCGAGGAAGCATTGACCACCTTCAGATACAGCGTTTGCTTCACAGTGTCGCGCGTTACAGAATAAAAAAGCAGGGGCGGCGCACCGGTCAGGCTGGAATCCAGCACCTCATTGCCAAGGTGATTGCTAAACATTACCTGGGCGTAGTAGCTGGGCGAACCATAACTATCGACTGCATCGTAGCCGATCAGATCCGGGACCCATTGCGATGCTCCAGGATTTACGTTGATGAACAGCGGAGCATAACTCGACATAATGACGATGTCGCTGTTGCGCTCGATGCCGGTCATCCAGGCGGCATCGGCCAGCGCCGCACCCATGTCTGGAGTGGGCGAGCCCTCTCGCGTGGCCCACTCTCCTACAAATATCTTCGGGCCACTTCGGTCCGTCTTGTCGTAATGATGCGTGTCCTGGAAAAACTGCTCCGCTGTCCGATAGAAATGGTCGTCGAGCACATCCGGGATGCGACTCTTGACCGGAGTGGTCGCGATCAACTGCAGGCGGGGATATGCCTTCTTGATCGCATCGAAGAACTGCGCAAACCTGGCATCGTAGCTGCCGGATGTATCGAACCAGTCTTCATTGCCAACCTCGACGTAGGTGAGCGGAAAAGGAGCGGGATGGCCGTCTTTGGCGCGCACAGCACCCCATTTTGTATCGCTGCTGCCCATGACATATTGGATTTCATCGAGGGCGCTCTGCACATAGGGATCCAGATCCGGTCCCGGATTTACATGCTCATGTTTCAAGGAGTAGCCGGCATACACAGCGAGCACCGGCTGCATGTGCAGGTCCTGGCACCATTCCAGAAATTCCAGCAGCCCCAGTCCATCCGAGCTGCGATAGCCCCAGGGACTTGGATGGGTGGGACGATCCACCAGCGGGCCAATCGTTTTCTTCCAGCCATACCAGTCCTGGATGTGATCGCCTTCTAGAAAATTTCCACCGGGCAGCCGCAAAAATACCGGATGCATGGCGGCCAGCTTCTTCATCAAATCGATGCGGTTGCCATTGGCTGTATTTTTATATGTTGGCGGAAACAGGGACACGAGACTGAACCAGACTGCTCCTGGTCGCGTGACCGACAACACAAGATGATTGCTCTCGGAGGGTGTAATCTGCGCGGTTTGCAGCATCACTTTATATTGCTTCCACTCCGACGTCAGCGATGGCACCGAGGCCGTCGCGACCATAGAGCCGGTGTTGTTGCTCACAAGGCTCATCGTCAGCGGCCCGGTCGCGTCGTTATCTGCCTTGGCATAGAACGATCCCGCGTAGGTCGTATTGGCTTGAAGGGGAATGCCCCAATAGCCGTTGTTGGCGATGCCGGCTGGATCGGCGGCGTCGGCCCGTTCCACAGTTAGCTTCAGGCTGCTGCTTACCGCAGCGCTGGGCCCGGCGGACTTATCGAGCTGCATGGAAGCGCGCGAATTTCCATCCCGTACGATCCGCCAATGCTCTGGACGATTCGGATTGTCCTGAAACGCACGGTTGCGCACCAGCTCCGCGTAGATTCCGCCGTCGTAGGAATGATTGATCTCCTCAGTCATCAGCCCGTAGAGCGTAGGACTCACTTTTGCGATCCACTTATCCGTCTGGATTCGCAGCACAGCCTCGGTGCTCGCTTTAGTAGGTTGCTGCGCGAGCAAAACAGGCACCATGGCCAGTGCGCCGAACATGGTTCCCCAACGTATTGTGGCGGATCGAAGCATTCTCGCAGCTCCATTAAAATTGCTCTATGTTTCCGCAAGAAGCTTATCACTGCGGGACTCGTTGCTGTGAATCGAAGTTGAAGCGCATCGTAACTTCAAAACGTGCGACCAAAGGTCGTGCTCACGCGAACAATTTCGAACCCGCCGCAACCACCAGCCTTCAGAACCGAGGTGCCATCCCGGTTGTAATCGAGCCGTCAGTTTCGAGGGTGTAAACCATTTTGTGTATTTAGACAATCTTTTCTCATGAGGGAGAGCAATTCTAAATGGGCCGTCTTTATCGGGGATGCGGCGGCTTTTGAGGCCCGAAAAGCATAATTTTCCCCTCCTCTTTTCCCAAAAAAAAGCGCGGTCGTACAGAAAACTCGACCAAAACATCAAGAAAACCTCGGCCGCTCGATCATTCAGGCGAGCACATCGCGCGGAAATTGCCCACTATGGCGTCCATTTAGAACTGCTGCATGAGGGAGAGGAGACCTTCTCTTCGATCCAGACTGAGATGTCGGGATTGACCCTGATCTCGGAGATTGTCGTATTCATCAGCTGATGTTCGATCGGCTTCAGCAAAGGGATGATGACTTCGAAACTCACGCCAGTATCCCCTTTGGTTTGGATCGAAGGAGATCCTCTCCTGCTCAAACCAGCTCATAGTGACGGACTTGAAGAAAGCCGCCCTCATGGAAGGCTATGTGCTTTGAATCGGCCTTGAGCGGGCGCAGAGGGATCAGAAAGAGACTGAGTTGGGTAGGCAGGTCTCCTATTAGGCACTGCCATGGGAGGCGCCCGCCCCAAGGCTGTGATAGAGGATCGCGGCGAACTCTGGATCGCCAAATTCGCGCGGCCCGATGATCGCTGGAACTACGAACGGGTGGAACATGCAATGTTGCAGCTTGCTCGCCGATGCGGCATCACAACGGCGGAGAGTCGCATTGAGACTGTCGCCGGTAAAGATGTTCTGCTTGTAAAGCGATTTGATCGACACGGCACGGTTGAGGGATATACACGCATACGGATGATTAGTGGCCTGACAGTGCTCCGCACGGATGACGCAGTATCGAACAGGGACCGCTGGTCATACATCCTGCTGGCCGAAGAGATGCGACGTGTCGTAGATCAACCAAAACGGGACACGTGCGAACTCTTCTGCCGAATTGTGTTCAACGCGCTGATCTCAAATATCGAGGATCATCCAAGGAATCATGCGCTATCGCTCCTGCTCGTCAGTGGAGCCTATCTCCCGCCTACGATCTGACGCCAGCCCCTCAGATAGGCCAGGACCGCCGCGATCTGGCGATGGTGTGCGGGGATAAGGGACGATTTGCCAACGCTGCAAACATATTTTCGCAGCCCGCTCGCTTTCTCCTTGAACACGACGAAGCTAAAAAAATTATCACGGATATGACTGAACAGGTCGCCAGCACTTGGTACGACACAGTTAGAGAGTGTGGCGTCTCTATCCGGGATGCAGAAACTATCCGTTCGGCATTTGTCTATCCCGGCTTCTCTCGTGAGTGGGAAGGAAATGTTGGGAGCAAACAACGGGTCTGGGGAGCCCGATTGGAACTCACGCCGAACCCATGATCTCTGCCAAACAGCGGCAAAGGTCGAAGCGGAATCGCCAGTAAAATCAAGGACTGGGCAGAGGTCTACAGGACAGAGGTCGCAGGTGTGTTAAGGGTTCTGTCAAGGGCGGTCCTGAGTCTGGCTGGTTTCGTCTATCTCGGTACCGAGAGCCAAAAGCGTCTGGAACTTTATGCAGTCCTTGCAACCATCGCGGCCGGCAGGTGGAGAATCGGAATTCCAGAGCTTCTTCGCTTCCTTCAAGAGAGGATCAATGAACGTGAAATCAACTTCGAATTCAAGCGGTTTCGGCACGGACAGCGCCTCATGAGAATGTCAGCGTAAAAATAGGCCACCGCAGACCGCGAGAGCGTGGTGCTGTGGCGGTGAATGAAAAAGTAGGCCACCGCCGGACATTGGTTTTGTGGATGGGGTTGCTGCGGCAGCCGGATTCATGGGACACCGGAGGGATGTACAGGGTGGAACTTTACGGGCGTGTACGACGTGCGGTATGGGTGGAGGCGGAGTCAACGGGCGGTAGCGCGGGAGTTCGGCATCTCGCGGGACAGGGTGCGGAAGATGCTGCGGTATGCGGCGCCGCCGGGGTATTAGCGGCAGCAAGCGGTAAGGCGGCCCAAGTTGGGGCCGTGGCTGGGCATCATCGACGCGATCCTTCAAGAAGACAAGACGCGACCGGCCAAGCAGCGGCACACGGCCAAGCGGATCTTCGACCGGTTGCGAGAAGAGCATGGGTTCACGGGCGGCTACGGCATCGTGAGCCAGTATGTACGCAGAGAGCGACTGCGGGGCCAGGAGATGTTTGTGCCGCTGGCGCATCCTGCCGGCGAGGCGCAGGCGGACTTTGGTGAAGCACTGGTCGTGATTGCCGGCGTGGAACAGAAGGCGCACTATCTGGCGTTCGATCTACCGCACTCCGACGACTGCTTCGTGATTGCGTTTCCGGCGGAGACGACAGAGGCATTTCTCGAAGGCCACGTCCGCGCAATTGCATATTTTGGCGGGGTTCCCATATGCATTCTCTATGACAACGCCAGGATCGCAGTGGCCTGGATTCTGGGTGGCGAAGAACGGCAGAAGACGCGGGCCTTTTCCGAACTGAAGAGCTACTACCTGTTTGCCAGCAAGTTCGGACGCCCGGCCAAGGGCAACGATAAGGGCAAAGTGGAAGGGCTGGTCGGCTATGCGCGACGCAACTTCATGGTTCCGATTCCCCGCGTATCGAGCTGGGAAGAGCTGGACGCGCAGCTGGAAGCCGAGTGCGCGGTGATCGCGCCGACGCTGGTTCCGGTCAAGGCCGGCGACCGGGTGAAGACGGACCGGCGGGATGCCGAGAGGCTGGCGCGCAGTTTCCGGTCCGGCGATCTGACGGCGGTGTGGGTCCCGGACGCAGGCTCCGAGGCGTTGCGCGATCTGGTGCGGGCGCGCGAGGCGGCCAAGCAGGACCAGTTGCGGGCGCGTCACCGGCTGAGTAAATTTCTGTTGCGCACGGGGCAGCGTCCGGCGCCTGGGGTAAAGGCGTGGACGCAGTCCTACATGACCTGGGTGCGGCAGCTGCGCTTTCCGCAGGTAGCGCAAGAGTCGACGCGGCTGGATTATCTGCACGAAGTCGAGCACATGGGCGAGCGGGTGGCGCGGCTGGAGAAGGCCATCACGGAGGCGATCAAGCTGGCCTCGCCGGAGATCCAGGAAGTCATCCAGGGCTTGCAGGCATTGCGCGGCATCGCGCAGATCTCGGCGATGACGATTGCGGCGGAGTTGGGCAATATCTCCCGCTTGGAAGGCGCGCGGCAGTTGATGGGTTACAGCGGCGCGGTGCCCAGCGAGAACTCCAGCGGCAAGCGCAAGCAACAAGGGAGCATCACCAAAGCGGGCAACGCGCACTTGCGACGCATCGTCGTCGAAGCTGCCTGGAGCTATCGGCTGCGGCCAGGCGTCGGGCCGGCGTTGCGCAAGCGGCAGCAAGGGGTGCCCGAAGAAATCAAGGAGATCGCCTGGAAAGCGCAACACCGATTGCACAAGCGCTACATGAGGCTGTCGGCGGCAGGCAAGGACCAGAGGAAAATCATCACCGCGGTGGGGCGTGAACTGCTGGGCTTCGTGTGGGCCATCGGGACCAAGGCGGAAGCGGCAGCCAAGCTGCGGATGGTGGTCTGACGAAAAGCAAGAACAAAAGCAAAAACTTTCCAAAGAATGAAAAACAAAAACGACCCAACCCATGAACCACGACAACCATTTCGAGGACAGAGCCAGCAGCAGCCGGAGCATGCACGTAAGAGAATCCTCGTATGCCCTATGCGACAGGCCCAGCCGGACTCGCAATTTTAGTCAGAGGCAGCTCCCGACGGATCAAGATTATGCGGTTTCGACCCGCGAATATCAGACTGATCGATCGTCGCTAAAATCTGCCCCGACTGCTGCTCGCCCTGTCCTCGGAAAACGACCAATGCAACGACAACGACAAAAACAACCCCACAGTTTCGCAGGAATTGACAGGGTCACTCCATATCAGATAGGCCAGACTGCGTTCCCGCGCTTCGGTTCGCGCAAACAGATCACCCATCCGCCGATGCGCGCGCATCAACTCGTCCTTCCAACCTCGGATCGCCTTCTCCATCGCCTACACGGAAAGCCTGCCTGAGCACCTTGCAGCCTATCATTTAGTTACAACTGTAGTACCAAGTTCCGCTGAATCAGGCAGTCGAGTGAAGCAACCGCGCGATTCCTTCGCAAAATTCAGGCGTGGGCGGAAGCAGGCTGAGAACGATCCAGCCGTCGCCATCGAACCCATAAAAATAGCCGGGATGCACCACGACGCGCTGCTGTTCGATGAGACGAATCGCCAGCGATTCTCCACTCATCAACGCGGGAACGCGCAGCACCGCATACCAGCCGCCTTGAACCTCGAGGCGCGAAATGGTGGGCGCGCCGGCAAGCAGCCGATCCAGCGTGGCCAGATTTTCACGCACGCGCGCGAGGAGTTGCTGTCGAACGTTGCTTCGATTTCGAAGCAGATAG
>JAKAAZ010000168.1 GCA_021802085.1 Acidobacteriota bacterium | reverse complement strand
CGAGGGGAACGTGAAGATTCATACGCTCGACCGGATCGATTCTCTGCTGGGGAAGTCGATAGGAACCCGGATCACGTACAAACAGTTGGCAAGTTCCAGCAGGGAGTAAAGTATATAATTCCCCTATGTAAAGGGTGGCATGGGCATGGTCTCCTTTTACTTTTGCGATGCTGCCCGCGAAGCCGGCGCAATGATCACCGCAGGCATCCACGTATCACGTATCCTGCCGGGGGAGGGCGTGCTGCTGGAAGGGGGAGAACGCATTACGGCACCGATTGTTATCTCCAATGCCGATCCGATTCGCACATTGAACATGCTGGACACCGCCGCAGATGCAGCATGGGCGCAGAAAGTGCGCTCCGTGCCAATCGAGGGATGCACCGTGAAGTTGAACGTGTTGCTGCGCGAACTGCCCAACTTCATTTCCCGACCCGGGACGATGGAAGCGCATCACTATGGCCAGATCAACGCTCCCTTGACAAAGTCAGAGTGGAAGGACGGGTATGCCGCTGGCCGGGCTGGATGCCTCCCAGAGCAACTCTGGTGCGAGCTTTACTTTCAAAGCGTGCATGATGCGAGCGTGGTTCCCGCGGACATGCACACCATGAGCGTCTTCGCGCAGTATGTGCCGTACGCCTTTGCGGTGGGCAGTTGGGACGATCGGCGCGATGAGGTCCGGGCGTTGACGTTCCGTTCTATCGGACGCTTTTGCAGCAATCTCGAAGATGCTGTCGTCGATGCGCAAGTGCTCGGGCCTCCAGACATCGAAGAGAAGGTGGGGCTGACGGGTGGCCACATCTTCCAGGGCGAGTGCCTGCCGGCCTACATGTGGAGTAACCGCTTATCTGCCAGAACCCCGATGAAGGGAGTCTACCTGTGCGGCGCGTGTACGCATCCGGGTGGTAGTGTCATCGGCATCAATGGCCGCAATGCCGCCATGGCGGTGCTGCGCGATCTGGACAGTTCACGATGACCACCGCATGACTCCAGTCACACTCGCCTGATGTATCATGGTGCCGGCGGAAAGGCGGCGACGTCGCCCGCCTGAACATTCAAAGCGCTGGACTGGTGTCTTCTATCCGGGCAGTGCAAAGACTATAAGCACCGCGGCCTACGCCGGTGCTCCAACTGAGGGGAAGAAATCAATGACAATGAATTCAAGAAGAGATTTTCTTAAGACTGGAACTGCCGCTCTACTCTACGGATCCACCGTTTTCCGCAATTCCCGACTGACCGCAGAGAGTAAGCATGGCGGACAGTACCTGAACTTACCCTTGGGTATACAGCTCTACTCTGTTCGAGATCTGCTCCCCACCGACTATGAAGGCACGCTGAAACAAATTGCAGACCTCGGTTACCGGGAAGTAGAGGCGGCTGGGTTTTATAGCCACAGTGCCAGCCAGGTAAAACAGGCGATGCAGCAAGCGGGTCTTCGCTGCGTCAGCGGGCATTATTCCTACAATGACCTCACTACGCAGTTCGATCAGACCATTGCATTTGCTAAAGAAGTTGGACTCGATTACATCATTTGCTCCTCCCCAGGGCACAAAGACCCATCGCAATACAAAAGCACGCATCCTCGTGGGCAGGCTCCTGCATTCACATTAGAGGAATGGCGCTGGAATGCCGATCAATTCAACCAAATCGGGAAAAAAGTACATGCTGCCGGATTGAAATTTGGCTTCCATAACCATACGATGTCGTTCAAAAAACAGGACGGCATTCTGCCCTACAACGAACTCATGCGTTTGACTGACCCTGCGTACGTCACCATGGAGATGGATTGCGGATGGGTGGTCGTGGGTGGTGGAGATCCAGTTGAGTTGCTCCAGCGCTACCCGACGCGCATTTCCATGCTGCACGTCAAAGACTTCAATAAAACCGGAACTCCGCCATCCTTCGGACAGCATCCGACTTCCACCGCATTGGGTCAAGGTTCTATCGACTATGGACCGATTTTCAAGGCCGCAGCCCAGACCGGGCATATTCAACATTGCTTCGTTGAGCAGGAGCAATACAACATGCCTCCCATGCAGGAACTGAAAATCAACGCTGAGTATATGCGCAAGCTCCACGCCTAGTGTTGTTCTCCAACGGAATAGAACTGGACTCCAGGCTTCTAGAACCAGTGGCGCCGAGCTTCCGCAAACAACGTCGGTGGGATGGCGTTCGAACCGCCGTCACGCCCCTGCCACTGCAGGCGAGAGATTCCGTGATGAAAAGAATTTGCGACCTTAGCAGTTTCCTGCTCTTAGTTTTTTTCGTTCCTGTCATCGCCGCTGCGCAACTGCCGGTCAAGCCTGCGGACCTCGTGAACCCTCTTGTGGGCACTGCCAACGAAGGACAGACCTTTCCTTCCGCCGGTGTTCCCTTCGCCATGACCCAGTGGACACCCGCTACTACGGACGGCCAGAAGAAGGCAGTCGTGCCGTACTACTTCACAGATACGCGCTTTCATGGATTTCGAGGCTCGCACTACCTGTCCGGCTCGGACGCTCCGGAATATGGCAGCGTTCAAATTATGATGGGTGAGGGCGAGCCCGATTTCGCAAACGGATTTCCGACTGCGCGTTTTTCGCATACAGAAGAGCGCGCAACGCCCTACCTCTACAGCGTCACGCTTCCCGACTCCGGCATCAACGCTGCAGTCACCGGAACAGCACGCTGCGGAATTCTCCGCCTTCAATTCTTGCGCGGCGGCAAGTCGTGGATTCTCGTGGAGAATTTTGCGCAGCCCGGTGACGGCTCTATCGCCATAGATAAGGACCGGCAAGAGATCACGAGCCGAAGCGCGGTCCGTCGTTTCTTTGCCGGAACCGGCCAGTTGGCTGGATTCTCCGGCTATGCGGTTGTGCAGTTCGATCATCCCTTTCAAGTGGGTGGAACCTCGTCAGCAAAGAGCATGAGCGCTGGACGCACAGTACAGAATTCCGATAACGGCTGGCCAGGCGGCTATGTCTTCTTCAATCTCAAGCCTGGTGAGATCGTCCATGTGCGCATTGGCACTTCGTTCACCAGTTTCGACGAAGCCAGAAGAAATCTTCGCGCAGAAATTCCGGGTTGGAACTTTGAAGAGGTGGAACAGCACGCGGCCGCGCAATGGAACCATGACCTGGGAAAAGTCCGCGTCTCCGGCTCTACCAATGACGAGCGCGTCTTTTATACAGCGCTCTATCACGCGATGCTGCTGCCGCGCATCTACAGCGACGTCAGCGGCACATATCCACAATTTGGCGGCGGCGCTTCTATCGAAACTGCTCATGGCCATATTTACTATGACGACTTCTCCATCTGGGACACCTTTCGCGCCGTCCACCCCCTGTTCACGATTCTTGACCCGCAGATGGATAGCGAGATGGTGCAATCGCTCGTCGATAAAGGTGAGCAGGGTGGATTCCTCCCCATATTCCCGGCCTGGAATAGCTATACCGCGGAAATGGACGGAGACCACGGCGTCTCCATTATTGGTGACGCGTGGATGAAGGGTATCCGCGGCTTTGACATCGACAAAGCATACGCGCTCATGCGCAAGAATGCCTTCGACTCTCCAACGCCCGAAGCGTACGCGGATGGAAAGGGCCGTCGTGCGCTCCAATCTTATTTGAAATACGGCTACATCCCGCTTGAAGATCATGTCGTCGAAGCATTTCACAAGAACGAGCAAGTCGCCCGCACGCTGGATTATGCCTACGACGATTATGTTCTCAGCCAGGTGGCGCTATCCCTGGGCAAAACCAAGGATGCTGCGGTGCTGGCGAAGCGCGGCCAGAACTATCGCAATGTGATCGATCCGGAAACAGGCTTCGCGCGCGGCCGGTATGCAAACGGTTCCTGGATTTCACCCTTTGATCCAGCCAAGCCTGCAACTTTCGTTACAGAGGGCGTGCCATTTCAATTTACTTTTTATGTCCTGCAGGACATCCCTGTACTCATTCGCCTGGAACATGGAGACGCCGCGTTCGTTGCCAAACTGGATGAACTCTTCAGCCGTAACCTCTACAACCAGGGCAACGAGCCAAGTCATCACATCGCCTATCTCTACGACTATGCGGGGGCTGCTCCCAGGACGCAGGAACATGTTCACGACATCCTCAACACGCTCTATAAAGATCGCCCGGACGGGCTCCCCGGCAACGACGATGCCGGACAGATGTCCGCATGGTATATCTTTGGCGCACTTGGCTTTTACCCGGTCACCCCAGGAATTCCGGCCTATGCAATCGGCACACCTCACTTCGCCAAAGCTACAATTTTGTTCCCCAACGGCAAGCAGTTCGAGATTGTCGCGCACAATCTTTCTGCGCAAAACTTCTACATTCGGTCCGCCACGCTGAATGGAGTACCGCTGAATCGATTCTGGTTGCTGCATTCAGAGATCGTCCGCGGGGGCAAACTGGTCTTCGAAATGTCTGGTCAGCCGAATCCTTCCTGGCCAGCTTCTACGACCGCTCCAGACGGATTGGCCCGCTAACGGCAGTCTCATGAGGCAAAGCCTGCAGGACTGTTGCTATTTTGGTTCCCCCACTCCGCTTAGAGGGCAGAAAATGCAATCCAAAACGGGACCAATCTTGCTAAGATGGCTGCACTCTAGCATTCATTCTCCCTCTGTAGGTGCTTGCCATGCAGATCCTGTACGTAATATCCATGATTGTCATTTTTATGCTGTGCCTCGTACTGTTTTCAACGGCGCGCCGAATCCTGCACTCGACTTCACGTCCCGGTGGCGAACTGTCTTTGACGCAACTGAAGAGCGCGATCGAACCGTACGAATCGGACGTCCAACTGAACCCTGTAGATATGGCGATGTTCCCGCCCGAGCCCGAATACATCGAACCCCCGCCGATTCCTGAAGGCTCGAATCTATCCGCCGTGATGGCAGAGGAAGAAGAAATTCAAGAGGCCGTCCTGACGCCGGAACCAACGCCTGCCCAGGCGCCGAAAAGCGTCCAGTCGGTTGAGATAGCGGATAACCAGGAAATCGCGCCTCCAACCCAGTCAACGCGGCGCGCCCGGATGGCCACGTCTTTGCCTTCCGGATACAACTACTTCTTGGAATGCCTACTGCTCGGCGTCTCGATTGTCGTGCTGGTGCAAACACAAAGAAACACCTCGCGATATCGGTCAGTACCGTCTTCCGATCAAGTCGCGTGAAGTCGTACCCGGCTATCAGATTCCAACACGCGCGCGTCCTCAGGCCGAGCGACTGGGGAGCGACGCTCGTCGAACCCCACGATCCCGCCAACTGAAAATCTACGCCCGCGCTTCCCTGGGGTATGTGCGCTGTTTGCTCTCGTTGCTTTACTCTTAATTCTGGGAGTAATTATGGCAACGCAGACCGAAGCCGCAGTACGACAAATCAGCATCGCCCACAGTCCTGATTCCGATGATGCCTTCATGTTTTATGGATTGGCAACCGGCAAGGTCACTGTGCCCGGCTATGAATTTACCCATACTCTGACAGACATTGAAACGTTGAACCAGAAGGCCATGCGGGAAGCATTTTATGATGTGACCGCGATCTCCTTCCATGCGTATCCATACGTCCAGGACAAATACGCCCTGATGCCATGCGGCGGCAGCGTTGGCGAGGGCTATGGCCCGATGATCGTCGCGAAGCGCGCCTACTCTCTGGATGAAGTTCGCCGCCTGCGCATCGCCATTCCTGGCCAGCTAACTACAGCCAATCTGGTGTTGCAGATGGCGCTGCCAGGTGTGGCCACGGAACTGGTCCCGTTCGATCGGATTATCCCTCAGGTACTTGCTGGAAAATATGACGCAGGACTCATCATTCACGAAGGCCAACTCACGTATGCTCGCGATGGCCTGACCTGTGTGCTCGACATGGGAACATGGTGGAGCGAACAAACTGGCCTGCCGCTGCCCTTGGGTGGCAACGCGATCCGACGCGATCTGGGCACGCCCGTGCATCGCATGATGAATCAGGCGCTCCGCGACAGTGTAGGTTATGCGCTCCAGCATCGCGAAGAGGCGCTTGCTCATGCCATGCAGTACGCACGCGATCTCGATACCCCTTCCGCGAACCGCTTCGTCGGCATGTATGTCAATGAGCGTACGCTGGACTATGGCGAAGACGGAAAAGAGGCCATACGCCGCCTGCTTGCCATGGGATATGAGCGCGGCGTCATTCCTCATCCGGTGCGGGTGGACTTCGCCGAGTAAGTGGGCGTACTTACTGCTCTATAGCCGATTTACAGATACTGTAGTTAAAAATGAGATGAGTCATTCTGAGCGAAGCGAAGAATCCAGAGGGTGACGGCGGCAATGACCAGGCGCATATCGTCTGGATTCTTCACTCCGCTGCGCGGAGCCTGCCCTGAGCGTAGCCGAAAGGTTCAGAATGACTCCCTTTCACAAGTAACTACACCTACTGTCAATCCGCTCTAGGCGAGCGGACGGAGTTGTTGCTGAGGAGTAAAAATCCTTCGCGGAGCCAAGTAAGTTGCCGTCAGACAACTGATTCCCCCTGCGATAAAGATCATCCCCAGAGTTACAAACTGATAGAGCGCGGCGTATACCGGCGACGAGCCGGACAACACCATGCCCGCCATCATGCCGGGAATCCAGACGATACCCAGGCTACGCAGATTATCTGTAGCTGGAATGAGACTGGCATGGAAAGCGGCGTGCAGGTAGGGCTCGGCGGCACGGTCCGGGGCAGCGCCCAGCGCCAGTGCGGATTCAATCTCGCCACGATGGGACCTGACCTCGCCCAGGAAACGATTCAGGAAGAGCGATTGGATGTTCATGTTCTGCGCGATGACCATGCTGCCGACCGGGATCAGCATGACGATCTTCGGCTCGATAATGCCTAGGAGTGTCATGACCGTGAGAACGCCGCCGGCACCGGCACACATGCAGAGCAGCGAGAGGGTGTAGGCGCCGGGTAGCTCCGGCACTCGCCTGCGCACGATGGTCGAGGCGATGAAGATCATCGCCGCCAGCACGGGAATGCACGCCCACCAGGGGCCGTGGAGCAGCGCAGCGATGAGCAGCCCGACCAGCAAAATCTGGACCAGCCCCCGCAGTAGCACGAGGGGAATTTCCTTGCCGATGTTTGACCCGCGTCGCGCGGCAAACTGGGCAACCAGGATCGCCAGAATGGCCACGGCGGCGGCCTGCGCCAGTCCCAACGATACTTGCGTGTGAAACAGCAGCCTAAGCATGCAGCAACTCCTGAGGCGTTCCCAACCCGGCTGCTTCGCCGCCTTCCAGCTTCAACACCAGATCGGCGACTCGTCTGGCCTGGGCAACGTCATGGGTCACCCAGACGCAGGTCGTGTTCCGTTCGCGGACCAGGCTAACCAGGAGCCTCTCGATGTCCTGCTTGGAGGCGTCGTCGAGAGAGGAGGTGGGCTCGTCGAGCAGCAATACCTCGGGCTGGTTGGCCAAGGCTCGCGCAATGGACACTCTCTGGGCCTCTCCGCCGGAAAGGTTGGCGACGTCGCGGTCTTCGTATCCGGCCATTCCGACCTGGCGCATCCATTCCGATACTTGGGCATCGGCAAGCTCCTCTCCGTGTTGTAACGGTCCATACCGAACATTGAGCGCAGAGGTTCCTGGAAACAGGTAGGCATGCTGCATGACGATGCCGATCCGGCGCCGCAGATGTCTCGGGTCCATCTCGCGATAGTCCTTGCCGTGGAACAACATTGTGCCTTTCGTAGGTTCATCCAGCCGGTTCAACATGCGCAGCAGAGTGCTTTTTCCCGCGCCGCTGGGCCCAAGAACGGCCAGGACCTGCCCGTGCTCCAGTTGGAAGCTGACATCGCGCAGCAAAAACCTGGGGCCACTCGCGAGGTCGAGGGTCCGGCAGAGCCGTACGGCTTCCAACACGGTGGAATGCATGATTAAGAACGTCCGCCTGCCGGGTGCAAGGGCAGAGACCGTGAAAATAGCAGTTCCATCAGGAGACCATCTCCAGCGGCTGCCCGTCTAATTTCCCTATGAGTATTTTGCGATCCCCTTAGGGAAGGATAAACTTTCGGCAACACTCAGGAGGGTTGTC